>JALWTY010000030.1 GCA_026993265.1 Desulfobacterales bacterium | reverse complement strand
CTTTGGAAAAATATTTTCTTATCATTCACCCGGCTCTTTTGCAAGCCCGGCCTGCGTCAAACGGGGCCGCGGCGGCCATATCTCCCTGATCCGCCTTGCTTTTCAGGAATAATTCCAATATAATGAAAAGCTGAAGCAGTTATTTTAAGGGAGTATAGAAATGGGTAAGTTGAGCAGTATAACGGGCCGGGCAACGGCCTTTTTTTATGGCATGGCGCTGGCCACGGCGCTCGCCGCCTGCGGCGGCAGCGGAGGCGGCGGAGCCGCCCCGGCTGACGACCCGGCCACCTCCACCCCGCCGCCATCATCGGCCGGTATCACCGTCTCGCCCACGAGCGGCCTCACCACCTCGGAGGCCGGAGACACCGCCACCTTCACCGTGGTGCTCGATTCCCGGCCCGCGGCAGATGTCACCATTGCCGTATCAAGCTCGGATGAAAGCGAGGGCACGGCCTCACCGGCCTCGCTTACCTTTACCACCTCCAACTGGAACACACCTCAGACCGTAACCATTACCGGCCAGGACGACGCCATCGACGACGGCGATGTGCCCTACTCCATCATCCTGGCCGCGGCCGTATCCCCTGACCCTGATTACAACGGCAAGGACCCGGCAGATCCGGCCGTCACCAACACCGACGACGACACCGCAGGAATCACGGTCTCGCCGACCAGCGGCCTTGTGGTGGACGAGAACGGCAACACCGCCACCTTTACGGTGAAGCTGAACAGCGAACCCACCGCCCAGGTCGTAATCGCCGTTGCCAGCTCTGACACCAACGAGGCCGCCGTGGACAAGGCCACCCTCACCTTTGACAGTTCCAACTGGAGCACGGCCCAGACCGTCACCGTCACCGGTCAGCAGAACAATCACGAAAACGGCAATCAGGGCGTGACCATCCAGCTCACCGTGCCGAGCAGCGCCGACACGGTGTATGCGGCCCTTGATCCTGACGACGTGAGCGTGACCAACATCGACCTGACCGAACCCTACAGCGTCACGCCGATGGTGGATTCAGGTTATGGTCACACCCTTGTGCTGGCGTCCAACGGCACGGTATGGGGATGGGGCAGCAACTCGCATGGCGAGCTGTGCACCGGAGACACCACCCCC
This sequence comes from Desulfobacterales bacterium, assembly GCA_026993265.1. Classification (GTDB taxonomy): domain Bacteria; phylum Desulfobacterota; class Desulfobulbia; order Desulfobulbales; family JAJRZW01; genus JAJRZW01. The sequence continues at coordinate 28,479 of JALWTY010000030.1, read as the reverse complement.
CGTGTTTATCCGGTTCCGGTCAACGGCATCCGGAAGGCCAAGCAGGTGACCGCCGGTTATTACTTTTCGCTTATGCTCAAGGATGACGGCACGGTATGGGGTTGCGGATACAACGCCCACGGAGAGCTAGGACAAAACAAGACAACTGATCCCCTGAACCCTCCATATGGCGAGACTACACCAGGGGTCGCATCAGCATTACAGGATGCCGGAATAACCGCCAGCCACATTGCAGCAGGAGCAACGCACGCATTGGCGATCGACGAAAACGGCCAAGTATGGGCATGGGGGGCAAACACTTCCGGCCAGTTAGGGGATGCATCCACCACGCCGTCGACAACACCTGTAGCGGCAGCCGGCTCTGTCGCCAACGCCACGGTTTCTTCCCTGGCTGCCGGCCACTCGGCCTCCCATTCAGTGGCCCTGGACGGAAACGGTCATGTCCACACTTGGGGCTCTGACTATTCGGGCCAGCTCGGAAACGGCGCAACCACGGGCGATGTTGCCACTCCTGCCGATATATCCACCTCGGGCGCATTGCTCAACAAAACAATCACCAGCATATCGTCCGAGTTTGAAAGCGTGATGGCCCTCGATAACACAGGCCAGGTTTATGCCTGGGGCAGAAACGACGACTATCAGCTCGGCGACGGAAGCGGAGCCAACCAGGACGCGCCCGTGGCTGTGACTGCGCTCACAGGGGTCAGAACTATATATGCCGGCCATGACAAGGGCCTGGCCATAATGGAGGCCGACGGCAGCATACAGGCATGGGGTGACAACTCCGACGACGGCTTCGGCGGAGCCAACCGGAGGGGCCAGCTCGGCACCGGAGACACCGCTGACAAAACCACCCCGACCGCGGCAAGCGGCTGGGGGACATCGGCAGACTCCATAACCGGCGGATTAGACTTCTCGGTCACACTCAACTCCGACGGCAGCCTGCTTTCAAGTGGAGAGAATTTGGGCGGAGAACGTCTGGGCAGAACAACCGCAGGCGACTACGACAGCACCCCCGGCAATGTCATCGACGGCGGTTACGACAGCGGCGCAGCAAAACCTTCCGCCTGTTCATCAGACCAGAAATTCTACGCCAACCGACCGGTCATATCCGGCTATCCGGTGGGCAGCACCACCCTTTACGGGGCGACGATAACCGTGGAAAACCCCGCAGGCGGGGACATAACCGGGTACATATACCAGATAAACAGCGGGGTTCTGCAAGGTGACCCCAACGGCATCGCCATATCCACGCCCATAACCATTCCCAGCCCCAACCTCGACCCGGCCAACACCGGAACCAACAACCCGACCATCAAGGTATGGGGAATCCACGCCAACGGCACCGTGGACTGCACCCCGACCACGGTGAGCTGGTTCGTGCAGTAACTACTCCTCCTTCCACACCGTGCCGCTGGCGGTGTCGTTTATCCTGATGCCCTTTCTGGAGAGTTCGTCGCGGACCCGGTCGGCGGCGGCGAAATCGCCGCGCCGCCGGGCCTCCTCCCTTTCCCGTATCAACCGGTCTATCTCCGGGGCGAGCGGGCACTGTTCCAGTTTCAGGACGTTGAACACCTGATCCACCTTTTTCAGGGCGTCGAGCAGGTAGCCCTTCTGTTCCCGGTCCAGGTTCCCCTGAACGATGATGGGGTTGACCCTCTTCACCAGGTCGAAGATCGCGGCAAAGGCGCGGGAGACGTTGAGATCGTCGCACAGGGCCGCGTTAACCCGTTCCTCCATCTCCGAGACATAGGTGGCCACCTCGGGATGGGGCAGGCCCGGCGGCAGGCAGAGGAGGCGGGCGCAGAAGTCGTCGAGCCGGGCCAGGCTCCGGGCCGCGGCCTCGAGCCGTTTGAGGCTGAAGTCCACCGGCTTGCGGTAATGGGTGCGCAGGAGGAAGAAACGCAGCTCCCTGGCGGTGAACCCGGCCGCCTCCACGTCGGCGAGGGTGACCAGGTTGCCGGGGCCGAGTTTTCTGCCGTTGTTAAGGAGAAGCTCGCTGTGCATCCAGTGGCGGGCGAGCGGCCGGCCGGTGAGGGACTCGGCGATGGCGATCTCGTTCTCGTGGTGGGGGAAGATGAGGTTTCTCGAACTGTAGTGGAGATCGACGCCGCCGCCCAGGTAATGCAGGCACATGGCGGCGCACTCGATATGCCAGCCCGGACGGACGTTGCCCCAGCGGGACTCGAAGAAGATGCCGTCCTTGAGCTCCGCCAGGGTCGAGCGTTTGAGCAGGGTGAAGTCGAGCGGGCTGTCCTTGTCGTAGTCGTCCAGGTCAACGGTGCGGCCGGGCTGCACCCTGGAGAGGTCCACCCGGGAAAGACGGCCGTAGCGGGAAAACTTGGAGATGTCGAAATAGACCGAGCCGTGTTTTTCGTAGGCGTAGCCCTTTTCCACCAGCTTCTCGCTCATGGCGATCATCTCGTCCACGTGCCCGGAGGGCCGCGGATAGCCGGTGGCCGGTTTGATCCCCAGTTTCTCTATGTCCCGCATGAAGGACTCGATATAGGCGTCGGTGTACTCGCGCACACTCCGGCCCGCCTCCATGGCCCCGGCGATGGTGGTGTCGTCGAGGTCGGTGAAGTTCATGAACATCCTGACCTCGTATCCGCGCGACTCGAGAAACCTGCGGACCAGGTCGGCATGGACGAAACGGCGGCAGTGGCCGAGGTCGAGCGGACCGTTGGCGGTCGGGCCGCAGGCGTAGAAGGTGACCTCGCCCCCGCGCGCCGGCCGGAACACCTCCTTGCGGCGGCTCATGGAGTTGAAGAACTTTACCGGCAGCGGCTCACATGCTTCATCCCCGGCCGTGTCGGTGTCGTACAGGACCGTACTCAGGTATCGCTCGCCGCCGTCCGGCAGGATGACCACGATCACCCCGCCTTCGTCCCTGATCTGCTCGGCCCGGGCCAGGGCCGCGCACAGGGCCGCGCCGCTGCTCATGCCGGAAAAAATGCCCTCGCGGGAGGCGAGCCTGCGGGCCATGGCAAAGGCCTCGTCGTCCGGAACGTTGATTATCCGGTGGGGAGCGTTCTTGTCGAAGATGCCGGGCCGGTAGGACTCCTTCATGTTCTTCAGCCCCTGTATCCTGTGGCCCATGAAGGGCTCGACCGCGGTGACCCGCACCTCGGGATGATTTTCCGCGAAATAACGGCACAGCCCCATGGCCGTGCCGCTGGTGCCCAGGGTGGCGACCACGTCGGTGACCCGGCCGGAGGTGCCCTCCCAGATCTCCGGGCCGGTGCGTTTGTAATGGGCCTGCCAGTTGGCCTCGTTGTTGAACTGGTCGGTGAGGAAGTAACGGTCCGGATGCTGCCGGGCCAGGGCGTAACTCTGCTCGATGGCCCCGTCGGTGGACTTTTTCGCCGGGGTGAGCAGGATCTCGGCCCCGTAGGCGGCCATGATCTTGCGGCGCTCGATGCTGGCCGATTCCGGCATGACCAGCATGCAGCGGTATCCCTTGACCGCGCAGACCATGGCCAGGCCGATGCCGGTGTTGCCGCTGGTGGCCTCGAGCACGATCTTGTCGGGGGTGAGAAGCCCCGCGGCCTCGGCCGCCTCGATCATGTTCAGGGCGATGCGGTCCTTGACCGAGCCGCCGGGGTTGAAGGACTCGAGCTTGGCCAGGATCTCGACCTTCTTGTACGGATTGAGCCTTCTGATGGGCACCAGCGGGGTGTTGCCCACCAGGTCGAGGATGGTTCTTGTCATTTTTTCAGCCTGACTTCTTGCTGTACTTGCTGTGATTGAGGAGGAAAACCGCGCCGCCCACGCGGCCGGCGCGGGGAAAGGCCGGGGGCAAGGGTTTTGGACAATGCCCCAAAAAAAGGGCGGGGGGCACCCTCGATGCCCCCCGCCCCGCTAAACGGCTCTTTTGTATTTCGCCGTCCCTCAACCGTGGATCTGGCGGTCCACCGCCAGGGCCACCTTGTAGAGGATGGTGAGGATGAAGAACCCGGTGGCCCAGATTCCGGCGGTGATCATAAGCTCGCCAAAGGTGGGCACGTACTCGGTGATGTACTCGAGCGGGTTGGGCACGAAACCGCCAAGCACCAGGCCCACGCCCTTGTCTATCCACAGGGCGAGGAACAGGGCCGCGCAGGTGATGACCAGGTAACGGTCGTTCCTGCGCACCGCCGGCACCATGATGGCGATGGTGGCGATGAGGCCGAGCACCATGGAGAAACGCATGAAGGGCACCAGGTTGTCGTGTCCCTCAAGACCGAAGAAGAGGTAGTCGAGGGTGTGCATGTGGCCCGGGATGTTGCTGTAATAGGCGGTGAAGAACTCGAGGCCGATGAAGAAGAAATTGGCGATGGCGGCGTAGCTGATGATGGTGCACAGCTTGTTGACCGCTTTTTCGCCGGGATCGAAGTTGGCGTACTTCTTCATGGCCATGGCGCAAATGAGCAGGAGCGCCGGGCCTGCGGCAAAGGCGCTGGCCAGGAAGCGGGGGGCCATGATCGCGGTCAGCCAGAAATGGCGGCCGGGCAGGCCGGCGTACAGGAAGGCGGTGACCGTGTGGATGGAGATGGCCCACGGAATCGAGATGTAGACAAAGGGCTTGACCCACTTGGGCGGCGGCACCTCCTTGGCCTCGGCGTTGAGGATGACCCAGCCGCAGATGATGTTGAGGAACAGGTAGCCGTTAAGGACTATCATGTCCCAGAAGAGCATGGAGTTGGGGGTCGGGTGGAGGATGACGTTGAGTACCCGGGCGGGCTGGCCCAGGTCGGCGAGGATGAACATCAGGCACATGCTCACCGCGGCTATGGCCATGAACTCGCCGAGCACGGTTATACGGCCGAAGGCCTTGAAGTCGTGCAGGTAATAGGGCAGAACCAGCATCACGCCACCGGCGGCCACGCCGACCAGGAAGGTGAACTGGGCGATGTACACGCCCCAGCTGACGTCCCGGCTCATGCCGGTGTAGCCGAGACCGTACTTGAACTGCTGAACGTAGCTCAGCCCCCCGAGGGTCATCACGCCCAGGAGGAAGGCGAGCCAGATCCAGTACCTCGTATCTCCTTTCAACGCTTTATCGATCATCGTGTCTCACCTTCAGATAATGTAGAACAGGGACGGATGGGTGCCGACCGCGGGCTTGCGCTGGATGGTGAATGTCTCGCGCAGCACCCTGGATATCTCCGAGTTGGGATCGTTCAGATCGCCGAAGATCATGGCGCCGGTGTTGCCGGTGGCCTCGACGCAGGCCGGGATCTGGCCCCTGTCGATCCGCTCGACGCACAGGGTGCATTTCTCGACCACGCCGCGCATCCGGCAGGGGTAGTCGGGATTGATGCGCTCAAGGAAGCGGTAGCGGCCCTGGCTGTCCTTCTCCCTGGGGTTGCGCCAGTTGAAGCTGCGGGCCCCGTACGGGCAGGCGGCCATGCAGAAACGGCAGCCGATGCAGCGATGGTAGTCCATCATGATGATGCCGTTTTCCTTGTTCTTGAAGGTCGCCTGGGTGGGGCAGGCCCGGACGCAGGGAGGGTTGTCGCAGTGGTTGCACATGGTCAGTATCGGCAGCTTGTGGAGCCGCTCGTTACGCTTGTACTGGCTGTGCTCGGGAAAGGCGTGCTCGTAGCTCTCCACCCAGACCCACTTGATCTCGTCCTTCTTGTTGCCGTAGTTGGGGACGTTGTGGATGGTGTGGCAGGCCTTGATGCACTTGCCGGCAAGCCCCTTGATGCTCGCGAACTTGCGGACATCGATGACAATTCCGTAGCGGTACTTGGTGGTGGAAGCGGCCCCGTGGCCCTCCCCGCCGCCGTGGCCGGACGGCTTGCCCTCGGAGGCCGAGACCTCGCCGCGCAGCAGCATATTGAAGGCCGACGGCGCCCCGATTCCGGCAACGGCGGACAGGCCGGCGAGCTTCAGAAACTTTCTTCTCTTGATATCCATCACATATTCTCCTTCGGCTCGATATGACAATCCCAGCAGTAAGGCTTGACAGCAGCGTAGTTATGGCACTCGTCGCAGAATTTCCGCTTGCTGTCATGGCATTTCATGCAGCCGAGCTGCAGGCTCCGGGCGTACCTGGTGCCGCCGGCCGCGGTGGCGTAGCGGGCGCCGTTGTCGCGGATGACATCGGTACGCCAGTCGATGAGGAGCTGCATGTGGCTCTCGCGCATATCCTGGACCGGACGGACGCACTCGCGCGCGGCCTTGGGTTTCTCAGGATTGGGAATATGACCGGCGTTGCCCCGGTTGTAGAGGATCGGGAAGACGGCGATCAGCACGAACACGATCAGGCCGGGAATAATCTTCTCTTTATCATACATCTGCTTCACCCTCCTCGCTTCCGGCCAGAGGCTCGAACCTCAGCCCGGTCTCTCTCTCCTTCTCGCCCTCCATTACCAGGGCGTTGCCAACCAGCTCGGAAACGCCGCAGACATCGACCCCGGGGTTCCAGTAGTCCATGAGGACGCTCAGGGTCGCGCGGTCGATGGCGCAGACACAGGAGAGCATGTTGACGTCATACTTGTCCTTGACATACTTGACCGCGTTGGCCCTGGGCAACCCGGCCCGCATACGCAGCTCCATGATCTCGCCGGTGTTCAGGCCGGTGCCGGAGCCGCAGCAGAAGGTCTGCTCGCGGATGGTGGGCTCGGGCATCTCGTGGAAGTTGTTGACCACGTTCTTGAGGATGTAACGCGGCTCCTCAAGCAGGCCCATGGCCCGGGAGGTGTTGCAGGAGTCATGGAAGGTGACCCGGCGGTGATCGTTGCGGCTCGGGTCGAGCTTGAGCTTGCCGTGCCTTATCAGGTCGGCGGTGAACTCGCTGATGTGCACCATCTTGGTGCTGGCCGCGTTCTCGAACACGGTGCCGGTGATGGGGCTCTTGGGCACCTCGAGGAAGTCGGCCGGGCCGTTCATGGTGTCCATGTACTGATGCACCACCCGCCACATGTGGCCACACTCGCCGCCCAGTATCCACTTGACCCCGAGCCGCTTGGCCTCGGCGTACATCTTGCCGTTGAGCTTCTTCATCAGCTCGTTGTTGGTGAACAGGCCGAAGTTGCCGCCCTCGGAGGCGTAGGTGGACCAGGTGTAGTCGAGGCCGATGTGGTGGAAGAGGAGCAGGTAGCCCATGGCGGTGTAGATGCCGGGCTCGGCGAACACGTCCGCCGACGGGGTGATGAACAGGACCTCGGCCCCCTTGCGGTTGAAGGTGGGCTCGACCCTGATCCCGGTGATCTCCTCGATGTCGTCCACCAGGTACATGATGTTTTCTTTGAAGGTATGGGGCTGCAGCCCCATGTGGTTGCCGGTGCGGTTTGAGTTGGAGGCCGGCTCGAGGATCCAGTTGATGTTGACCCCCACGAGATGGAGAATCTCGCGCATCATCATGGTCACCTCGGCGGTGTCGATGCCGTAGGGACAGAAGAGCGAGCAGCGGCGGCACTCGGTGCACTGGTAGAAGTACATGAACCACTCCTTGAGCACGCCGACCGTGAGGTCGCGGGCCCCGACCATCCGGCCCATGATCTTGCCCGCCTTGGTGAACTCGCGGCGGTAGACCGAACGGAGGAGCTCGGCCCTGAGCACCGGCATGTTCTTGGGATCGCCGGTGCCGAGGAAGAAGTGGCACTTGTCGGCGCATGCCCCGCAGCGCACGCAGCAGTCCATGAAAATCTTGAGGCTGCGGAACTTGTCGAGCCGCTCCCGGATGCCCTCGAGGATGATCTCCTTCCAGTTCTCGGGCAGGTTCCAGTCCTCGTCCTCGGGGTTCCATTCCCGGGCCGGGCCGAACTTGCCCGGCAGGGCGCTGCTGAGATACTCGACTATCTCCTGCTTGCCGGGATAGCAGTAGTTGCCGGGCCGGAAAATGGCCGGCACGTCCATCCAGTCACGCTTGGGGATCGCCCCTGTCATCAGGGAAGGATCCTTGGCGACGCCAACACCTAACTGTTCTGCTTTCGGATCTGCCATTTTCTTATTCCTTCTCCACTGGGATTTCAGCTTCCTTCATAAACTCCCTGAACTCGTCCTCGTAGTCGGCGTAGGAATGCGGCTTGATGGCCGGATCGTTCCAGGGATTGATATGACGGACCTTGCGGCTGTTGTTGGCCATGTTCCTGGTCGGGCTGAGGAAGACCCCGCCCATGTGCATGAGCTTGCTGAAGGGGAAGTAGGCCATCAGGCAGCAGACCAGGAAGAGATGGACAAAGAAGATGGCGCCGACCTGCCCCGGAATGACCGGATGGAAGGTGGCGAGACCGACTATGAGCTGCTTGACGCTGACGATGTCCACCCGGAGGAAGTAGCGCATGAGGATGCCGCTTACCGCGATGGAAAGGATCAGAAGAAGGGGGAAGTAATCGTTGACCAGGGAGATGTAACGCACCTGGGGCCGGATCATCCGGCGCAAAAGCAGGAGCAGCACGCCGAGAACCAGGGTCAGCCCGGAGATCATCACGCTGGGCGAGCCGACCTGAAGAAAGCCGTCGGCAAAGGAAATCGCCTGAACAAAACCGGGAACCGGATTGAGGAACAGGCGCAGGTGCCTGATAACCACCGTCAGGAACGAGTAGTGGAAAATCAGGGCGAAGAGCCAGAGGTACTTGCTCGACCCGTACACCAGTTTCGGCCCGTCGTGGATCTCGGCCTTGGTGTTGCGGAAAAGCGAGCGGAACATGGTGACCTCGAGCAGCATCCTGACGATCACGCCAAAGGTCGTGGACGGGTTGTCAAACCGGTTCGGTTTGATCCACGGCAGGGATTCCTCCTGACCGGCGGTTGTGGGAATCCGGAACGGGACCGGGGACCTGGACCAGCCGACCACCTTGGCGATGAAGCCTCCGATGAAGACGGCAAAGGCAAGATAAGGCAACACCTTGCCTATCAGGGTCTGCCCACCGGGTATGACCGCCACCACCAGGGCGATGACGATCAGCGCCAGCACAAGCAAAAGTGATTGTAGCACCTTCATTAAATCTACCTCGCCTCCTCTTCTTCGTTTTATAGGTTTAACATATCAGCCGATCCGCCGGGGCGCGCCACCCTCCGCGTCGAGCGCGGCCGACGGGCACCCGTGCCGGGTCAGCAGATGGTTGCCGCTCTGTATCTCCCTGATCCGGGCCGCGAACAGCCGTTCCCGGCACTGGGAGTAGAGGTCGAAGGCACGCAGGGCCATGGCGTCCACCCGGTCGCACCAGGCGGCGAACCCGGCCCCGTCGTCCCGGCCGGAGGCGGCCTCGCGCACAAGCCCCTTGAGCGCGAACAGGAAAGAAACCCCTTCGGCCGGGGTGCGGTCCTGAACCGCCATGATCTTCATTATCTGCTCCAGAAAACTGTCGGCGTCGTTGTCCTCGCCGCGCAGATTGCGGTAGACCTGGCGCAACCCCTGGGTGATGTTGTAGCCAAGCGGATTCGCGAACCGGTCCTTGCCCTCGAGAAAGGGCCTCGCCTCGGCCGGCCAGGTTGACAGGACCGCATCCGTCCAGCGCGATAGCAAGGACAGCTCGTTTTCGAGCAGAAACTCGTCAAAAGACATTTTTAAAAACCACGGAAATATTTCATCGCCCCGCCAATGAATGCCCATTCATTGAGTGAGCAGAACTCGTAGCATGTTTACCGCTATTTTTCAACCAGAAAACCACCGGGAGGGCGGATGGAGAGATGCGAAGCAGGGAAGAACGGGATGAAACGCCTCTAATATGCGCCGTCAACCAGGAATCCGGTCTCGGTCTGCAGCTTGCGGAGCAGGCCGGGCAGATCCTCCGGCCCGATGACGATGTCGCCGATGACCTCGCAACTGCTCTCGCCGCTGCAGTCGTACACGTCGATGTAGAAACCGTTTTCGTCCCGGGCGAGCAGCAGGTGGATGGCGATGCCGCTTTTCGCAAGATCCCGGTTGACCCGGCTGACCATCTCGCGCACGGTGCGGCCGGTTTCATCGTCGAGCGGAAAGCGATAGTCTTCCGCCCTGGGAGAGGATCTCTTCCTGGCCATGACCCGCTTGAAGCGCCTGACCTTTTCCGCCGCCTCAATGGAAAAGACCGGCTCGATGTCTTCCCGCGGCTTTTTCGGCGCAGAAGGAGGACCGGAAGGATTCTTTATCTCGTAGATGACCATGGCGCGCCTCCCCGCGTCCGGCGTTGCCCCGCACTATACTCATCGGCCGCCGCCGGCGGCGGCTGAAGTCCGCACATCCCCGCCCGGCTCGGCCTCCATGCCCTCGCGGGCGAAGATCACCTCCAGATCGCCGTAACGCCCCGGCCGGCAAAGCTCCGCGGCGAGAAGGTCGTTGGCGTCGTCGTCGCGCATGGGATCGTAGTGGAACATGAAAAGCCGCCTCACCCCGGCCCTGGCCGCGGATTCGGCCACGCGCTCCATCGGCGAGTGGCCCCAGCCGGTCTTGCCCTGCCGGTATTCATTCCAGGTGTACTGGGCGTCGTGGATGAGGATGTCGGCGCCGCGGAAAAAATCCTCCACCGCCTGGTTCTGCTCCGCCGCCACCAGGGCGCCTTCCTCGGCCATCTGCTCGTCATAGGCCGGATCGCCCGGATCCTCGGTGAAGATGTTGGCGAACGGCTCGGTGTCGTAAACGGTGCAGACGCTCATGCCCCGGCACTCGAAACGGTAGCCGAGACAGAGGACCGGATGGTTGAGGTACTTGGTGTGCAGGGTGACGCCGCCGCCGAGGTCGAACACGCCCTCCTTCAAATGGCGGTAGGTTATATCCGCGCCAAGCTCCACGTGTCTGACCGGAAAATAGCGGTAGGTGAGCTGACCGCCGACGATATCCTCCAGGCTGTCCTTTTCATGGGTCACCGGGCCGTAGATCGTCAGTTCCGTGCCCGGGATGTATATGGGGGAGAAAAAGGGAAAGCCCATGATATGGTCCCAGTGGGTGTGGGTGAGGAATATCTCGGTCCTGACCGGCCCCGTCTCCGTTGCCAGCAGGTGGTTGCCCAACTCCCGGATGCCGCTGCCGGCGTCGATGATTATAAGCCGGTCCGGATCGCTGAAACGCAGCTCGATGCACGGGGTGTTGCCGCCGTAACGCACCGTTGCCGGCCCCGGACATGGAATGGAGCCCCGCACCCCCCAGAAACGCACCCGCATCATCTCCCCTCCCTGGTGACATGAAGAAAGACCTGGGCCTTTTCTATCTCCTCGTCGACCTCGGCGGCGATATCGTCCAGATCGCGCCAGGAGATGTTGAGCATTCCGAGCACGTGCCGCACCTCGCGCCACTGCTGGTAAGGATCGCCGGAATAGCCGATATCGTAGACGTTGGCGTACATGTTGGCCAGCGTCACCACCGCGGCCAGGTGGCGGTGCTCCTCCGGCGCGCTGTCCGGATCGTGGTGGTGAACGAGCGCCGCCTGCATGGTTTCGGAAAGCTGCCACTTTGCGGCTATCATCCCGCCGACCTCGCCGTGATCAAGGCCCAGGATCATGGCCTCGGCCCGGACGAGCGGCCCCTGTTCGAGCCGGGCCAGCTCGAGAATCTGGCTGTACTCCTCCGCAAAACGGTGATTGAGCGGAATCTTGCCGAGATCGTGAAGCAGGCCAGCGACAAAAAACTCCTCCCGCATCACCGCCGGCACGCCCAGGTTCTCCGCGATCAGCCGCGCGGCCACGCCCACGCAGATGGAATGGGCCCAGAACCCGTCCATGGGCAGGCTGCGGAAAGACTCGGCCCGGCCCAGGGTGCCGAGGACAGCGGTGGACAGGGCCAGGTTCTTGACCGTATTCAGCCCCAGCATGACAATCGCCCGGGTGAGCGAGGTTATCTGGTTGGGCAGGGAGTAGTAGGCGGAATTTATCAGCTTGAGAACCTGGCCGGTGAGTACCGGGTCAAGGGAGATGACGCGGTTCAGGTCGTTGGGGGAGGTGTTGGCGCGGTTGCAGATCTCGAGCACCTTGGTGACCGTGGTCGAAAGGCTCGGCATCCGGTCGATGAATTCCTGGATCTCCTGCTGGCGCCTGTCGGTGAAAACCGCCGTGTCTGCCATTTTCCGCACCGGAATCCGGCCCCTCTCCCGGACCCCGCCGGACGGATGCGCCGGTTTCCCTTTTGTCAATCGAATCTGTCAATCAATAATGAAGCCGCAGGAATTCCGGCATCCCACAGGGCTTCGCCTGAACATGCTCCATCTTAGCCAGCCGCAGTGACGGCGGCAAGCATTTTGGCCTGACTGCGGGATTGACCGGAACCCGGATTCGCGACGGCTTTGCGGAACGGCCTGGCGCATTGCCTTGAAGATGCGTAGTTTTACATGGATTTCGCCGCTACCCCGGTTCATCCCGCCGCCCTGCGGGGCACCCGGTAACCGGCAGGAATCAGCAGCCGTGCTTGACGAGAAAGTCGCGGATCACCTCTTCCATGACCGAAAGCTGGTCCCTGCCGCTATCGTTTATCAGGATCCAGACGCAGCGCTGAAAGGCGCGGTACATGTCCGGCGGCACCTTCAGCACCAGGTCGACGACCTCGCCAGCCGGCTCCGTGCGGTGTTCGCGCTCCCGGTTCATGACCGCCCCGTCCTCTCCACTACCTCCCTGTAGGTGAGGCCGCTGCCGCCGAAGATATCGAGGGCGCTGCCCACGGTGAAGTCGAGCCGGCCGAATCCTGCGCTTTCGATCAGGTCGATGTCGGCCATCGAACCGATGCCGCCGGCATAGGTGGTGGGAATGGGGGAATGCTTGCCGAGCAGGGCGACCAGATCCTCCGCCACCCCGGCGCAGCGGCCCTCCACGTCGGCGGCGTGGATGAGGAACTCGGCGCAGTGGCGCGACAGCTCCTCCAGGGTTTCCGGGCTCACCCTGACCCCGGTGAACTTCTGCCAGCGGTCGGTGACGATATAGTAGTCTTCTCCGCGCAGGCGGCAGCTTAGGTCAAGGACCAGCCGCCCGCGGCCCACGGCCGCAACCAGCCGGCCCAGGCGGGAGTAATCGATCATCCCGTCCCTGAAGACATACGAGGTGACTATGACCGCGGCCGCGCCCCGGTCGAGCCACTCGCAGGCGTTGTCCGCGGTGATGCCGCCGCCCACCTGCATGCCGCCGGGCCAGGCGGCCAGGGCCTCGGCCGCGGCGGCCTCGTTGCCGGGCCCGAGCATGATCACATGGCCGCCAGTCAGCCCGTCCTCCCGGTAGAGGCGGGCGAACCAGGAAGGCGGCCGGTCGGAGACGAAGTTCTCCCGCAACCCCTCGCCGCTGTCGCTCAGGGTGGCGCCGACGATCTGCTTGACCCGGCCGTCGTGCAGGTCTATGCACGGTCTGAAACGCATGTCGTCCTCACATTACTGGCCGCGGCCCCCTGCTCCCCGGCAAAACAAAAACGGCAGGAAGCCCCCGCCCCCTGCCGTTTTTTACCTTTCCGTTTCCCCGGGGATGGCGGCAGTTTTCAGCCCTCCATCACCAGGTAGGTGGTGGGATCGAGGCTGAGCACCTTGCCGGGCTTGACGCTGCCGGTCTCGTCCTTGACCGCGTTGAGGCTGAGCTTGCTGCCGTCGCCCTCGGGCTCGATCAGGATGACGGTGTCGAAGAGGTCGTCCACCTCATGGCAGGGGGCCGGAACCCCGGCCGCGCTCCTGCGGTCGTCGTCCCGGTGGCTGACCGCGGAGAACCAGAGGTTAAGGTCCATGGCCGCGGCGAGCTCGCGGAGGTCGGCGAGGATGTCGCGGCAGGCGTCGTGGAAGATGAAACCGTCCACCACCACCACCGCCGGGCGGATGATGTTCTGATAGACCAGGTCGTTGAGCCGCTCCTCAAGCTTGGGCCGGGAGAAGCCGGTCTCCTTGAAGGTCATTATCAACCGGTTGCGGTTGACCTTGTCGATGAGTTCGGTGGCGTCTTTACCGGCCACGTCGCGGATTATGTCGTCATACCAGGCCCTGGCCTTGTCCAGGTTCTGGTTGATGCTCACGTGCACCACCTGCTTGCCGCTGATGATGCTGTTCAGGGCGATCTGCACCAGAAGCGCGGTCTTGCCGAGTCCGGCCCTGGATATGACCAGGCCCATGCGGCGGTCCACCGGGCTGCCGTCGGCGGCGGTGGAAAAGATCTTGAGCGGGTTCCTTCCTGCCAGTTCAGTGTTGGTCATCGTTCCGACTCCTGATTCATCCTGAAACACGCGCCCGGAACAAGGCGTCCACGCGCATCCAGAGCTGAAAAGTTATTTGTCTTTCTTCTGCCGCGCCTTGATGACCTCTTCGGCCACGTTCTTGGGCACGGGGCGGTAGGTGGCAAACTCCATGGTGAACTCGGCCTTGCCCTGGGTGAGGGAGCGCAGGTCGGTGGAATAGCCGAACATCTCGGAGAGCGGCACCTCGGCGTCGACCACGGTGTAGTCGTTCTCCTCGCTGGTGCCGAGGATCATGCCGCGGCGCTGGTTGAGGCTGCCCATGATCGCGCCCTGGAACTCGCTCGGCCCCTCGACGCTCACCTTCATGATCGGCTCCATCAGCACCGGGCTGGCCTTGGCGTAGCCCTGGCGGAAGGCGCCGATGGCCGCCTGCTGGAAGGCCACGTCCGAGGAATCCACCGAGTGGGAGGAACCGTCGTTTATCACCACCCGCACCCCGGTGATCGGGGCCTCGGCGAGCGAGCCCTTTTCCATCGCCTTCCGGAAACCCTTGTCGCAGGAGGAGATGAACTCGCGGGGGATGACGCCGCCGACGATCTGGTCGACGAACTCGTACTCGCCCTCCTCGAACGGCTCCATGTACCCGGCCACCCGGCCGAACTGACCGGAGCCGCCGGTCTGCTTCTTGTGGGTGTAGTCGAACTCGGCCCGCTGGGTGATGGTCTCGCGGTAGGCGACCTGGGGCGCGCCCACCTCGACCTCGGCGTTGTACTCGCGCTTCATCCGCTCGATGTAGACGTCGAGGTGAAGCTCGCCCATGCCGCTGATGATGGTGTCGCCGGTCTCCTCGTCCACATAGGTTCTGAAGGTGGGGTCCTCCTTGGTGAAACGGTTCAGGGCCTTGGACATGTTGTTCTGGGCCTTGTTGTCCACCGGCTTGATCGCCAGCGAGATGACCGGTTCGGGCACGTGCATGGAACTCATCGAGTAGTTGAGCCCGCCGGAACAGAAGGTGTCGCCGGAGGCGCAGTCCACCCCGAAGAGGGCGACGATGTCGCCGGAATGGGACTCCTCGATATCCTCCATCTCGTCGGCGTGCATCCGCACCAGCCGGCCGACCTTGACCTTCTTGCCGGTGCGGGAGTTGACGATGGTGTCGCCCTTCTTGATCGTGCCCTGGTAGGTCCTTATATAGGTGAGCTGGCCGTAGCGGCCGTCCTCGAGCTTGAAGGCCAGGGCCACGAGGGGATCATCGGGATCACTGGTGGTGCGGACCTCGGCCTCGTCGTTGTCGAGATCGTAGGCGATGTTCTCGATGTCAAGCGGCGAGGGGAGAAAGGCGTTGACCGCGTCGAGCATCGGCTGCACCCCCTTGTTCTTGTAGGCCGAGCCGATATACACCGGCGCAAGCTCGAGGGCAAGCGTGCCGCGCCGCACCGCCTCGTTGATGAGCTCCGGGGTGGCGTTGCCCTCCAGGGCCGCCTCCATCAATTCATCCGAGTACATGCTGGCCGCGTCGAGGAGCTCCTCGCGGGCGGCCTCGGCCTCGTCCTTCAGGTGGTCGGGGATCTCCTCCTCACGCACCTTTTCGCCGTTGTCGCCGTCGAAGTAGATCGCCTTCATCCGCACCAGGTCGACCACGCCTTCAAGATCGGCCTCGAGCCCTATGGGGATCTGCATGGGAACCGCGTTGAGATTGAGTTTCTCACGCACCTGCTCGATGACCCTGGCCGGGTTGGCGCCGGTGCGGTCGCACTTGTTGATGAAGATGATCCGCGGGACCTTGTAGCGGGTCATCTGCCGGGTGACGGTGATCGACTGGGACTGGACCCCCCCCACCGAGCAGAGAATAAGCACCGCGCCGTCCAGCACCCGCAGGGCCCGCTCCACCTCGATGGTGAAGTCCACGTGGCCGGGGGTGTCGATTATGTTGATCTGGTGGCCCTTCCACTCGGTGTAGGTGGCGGCGCTGGCGATGGTGATGCCGCGCTCCTTCTCCAGCTCCATGGAGTCCATCTTGGCCCCGACCCCGTCCTTGCCGCGGACCTCGTGGATGGCGTGGATCCGGTTGGTATAGTAAAGGATACGCTCGGTAAGGGTGGTCTTGCCGGAGTCGATATGGGCGCTGATGCCTATATTCCTTACCTTGGTCAGATCTATATTCATTGCTGCTTCCTCGTTAAGGCGATTGTTCCGCCGCCTGCCGGCGCCTTGAGTCTTGATCCTGATACCCCTGGAACGCGAGGGACAAAAAAACACGCCCCACGCCCCTTGTCTCGGGAAAAAAAACAGCCCCACCAGAAGAGGGGCCGTATCCCGGGACGATAAAAACGGGTACATTTAACCCTGCGCCGTCTCCTTGTCAAGGGAAAAACCGCAGGCGGAGCGGACGCGGTTTCAGGGCTTACCGAACGAGTCCAGAAAGAGCCGTTCGATGGCGCGGCGGCCGTCGTCGGTGAGGTTGCGAGTGCCGGAACCGACAAAGGTGGGATGCTCGATCCGGGGCTCGTCCGGCTGCCAGTCGTTGTCGCGCCAGGTGTACCACTGTTTCCTGACCTGGCCGTAGACGCTCACCGGCCGGTTGAACAGCTTGGCCAGCTCCACAGCCCAGCCGGTGCCGCCCTTGACCGTCCTGTCCTCCTGGATGGTGCCGACCACGAAGACCTGGTGGCCGCTGTTGACCATGTGGAAGATGGTCTGAAGCACCTTCCTTATCTTCTCGGCCTCGTAATAGGTGCGGCCGGTCATCCGGCTGACCAGCTCCATGCTGATGTCGCCGCGTTTCAATTCCTCCTCGGAAAGGACGTGGGCGTTCACGGCCCGGTCCATGCGGCGGCCTTCAAAGGTGTAGTTGACCTCCCTTATTCCCCACTTTTCAGCCATCTCGCCGAAGAAGGACTCCGCGCCCACAAGGCCGCCGCTGTAAAGGGTGCATTCTTCCCGCTTGAGCATATCTTTCACCTTGAAGTTTCAGGTTGCAAAACCGCAAATCAGGCCTCACGGCCGCGCAAGGCGACCTGCCATCAGGAATACCACAGCCGCAAGCCGCTTGACAACCACCGGCGGCCGGTATATCCTTTAAAAAATTTTAATAATGATTCCTAAAAGGAGGACATCATGGCAACATTCAAGTGTGAGAAATGCGGAGCCACCAAGGAGGGACGCTGCAAGCCCAAGAAGTGCCCGGAGTGCGGCGAGACCGGGGTGATGGTCAAGCAGGAGGCCAAGGACGGCGGTTGCGGCTGCGGCTGCAAGACCAAGAAATAACCCGTTAATTCCTGGTGGCTAAAAAGACGCGGGCCGGCAGAGGCTGGCCCGCGTCTTTTTTATTCTCTTCCTTGTATGGACTCGTAACAACCGTTCCTTCCGGCTGGAAACGGCGATTTCCGGAAAAAGGCCCGGCTGCGGAAACCATAAAAAAATCTGCAACATCTTGACCCAGATCAATTTTTTCCCCTTTACATCCCCCTACAATCTGTGAGGAGATGGGATATGGACCGGCCACGACCCGGGGAGCAAGGCCGGCCCGTCCTGCAACCTAATGAACTCAGGGAGGAAAAGAGATGAAGATGTCAAGATTCGCCGCCGCCATTACCGCGGCCATGCTCCTGGCCGCAGCGCCCTGCTGGGGCAAGGTATCCCAGTCCACCAGGGAATGCCTCTCCTGTCACGCCGACCTCATGCCAGGCATCGTCACCCAGTGGCAATCGTCAACCCACTGGCAGGCCGGGGTGGGCTGCTTCGAGTGCCACCAGGCCAAAAAGGGCGAGCCAGACGCCATGGACCACAACGGATTCTGGGTGGCGACCATTGTCTCGCCCAGGGACTGCGGCCGCTGTCACGAGAGGGAGGCGGCCGAGCAGGAGGCCAGCCACCACGCCGCCGCCGGCGACATCCTCAACTCCAAGGACGGCCTCCTCGGCCAGACCGTGGGCGGTGAGCCCGCGGTGGCGGTGGGATGCCGCCAGTGCCACGGCTCCATCGTCAAGACCAACGCCGACGGCACCCTGGACCCGGCCACCTGGCCCAACACCGGCATCGGCCGGGTAAACCCGGACGGCAGCCGCGGCACCTGCAGCGCCTGCCACACCCGCCACCGTTTCGACAAGGCCCAGGCGAGAAAACCCGAGGTCTGCGGCAAGTGCCATCTCGGGCCCGATCATCCCCAGATCGAGGTCTACCGCGAGTCCAAACACGGCATCCTCTACGAGGCGTACAAGGACGAGCTCAACATGGACCGGCCCAAGTGGGTGCCGGGACAGGACTACTTCGACGCCCCCACCTGCGCCACCTGCCACATGAGCGCCACCGCCACCGAGCCGGTGACCCACGACGTGGGAGACCGCCTGAGCTGGAACCTGCGGGCCCCGGTATCCAAACGCACCAGGAACTGGAAGAAAAAGCTCGCCGGCATGGAGAGCGTGTGCAAGTCCTGCCACGGCGACAACTTCGTCGCCGGCTTCTACACCCAGCTCGACAACTTCGTCGCCCTCTACAACGACAAGTTCGCGGTCCCGGCCAAGGAGATCAGAAAACTCCTGATGGACAAGGATGTCATCAGCAAGGCCAACTTCGACGACAAGATCGACTGGATCTACTGGGAGCTGTGGCACCACGAAGGCCGCAGGGCCAGGCACGGCGCGGCCATGAGCGGCCCGGACTACGCCTGGTGGCACGGCATCTACGACGTGGCCAAGCACTTCTACACCGAGATGCTGCCCGAGGCGGAGGAGGCCTGCAAGAAGGCGGGCAAGCCCGAGGTGTACGAGGAGATCCTCGACCGGTACATCAAGAACGATCCCCGCCACGAATGGTTCGTCAAGGGATTCGATCCCAAGCGGGTCAAGGCGATCAAGGAGTACTACCAGAAGCGCTACCAGCAGAAGGTCGACTGACGCCTGACGCGTCCGTAATCCCAAACACCGGAAACGGGGCCATCCGGCCCCGTTTTTTCATGCCGCAATCACTCCTCGCCCCGCACCCGGCCGCGGGCCTCCTTTATCCGGCTGCGGCGGCGCTTGGCGGCCAGCCGTTTCTCCCTGGCCCCGGGGTGAGGCCTGGTCGGACGCCGGGTTTTTTCCGGCCGCAAGGCCTCTTCCAGCAAGGCTGCGAAACGTTCCAAAGCCGCGGCCCGGTTCATCGCCTGAGTCCGGTGCCGGGAGGAGACCACCCGCATGACGCCGTCGCGGTTCATCCGGGTGGCGAGCCGCTCCCGGATACGCCGTTTCTCGGCCCCGGACAGGCTCGGCGAGGCGGCCACGTCGAACCGGAGGGTGACCCTGGTGCTGACCTTGTTGACGTTCTGGCCGCCGGGACCGGCGCTTCTGGAAAAGGTGAAACTTATCTCATGCTCCGGGATCTCGGGCCCGCCGGCGATCTTCATGGTCTTTTTGAAACTGCTCACAGGGCGTTGTCTCCCCGTCAAGCCTGCTCCGTAAACGGTTACGGGATGCCGCAGGCGCCAGGCGCCGGCCGGTAACGCCTCAGATGGGTGCCCCTTCGCTTAAGTCTTTTTCCATACCGGCCGCGCGCCCACGGTCAAAAAATCCCGTTGTCCAGGGAGACCTGCATGGCCCGCACCGGGCAGACGGTGACGCAAAGGCCGCAGCCGGTGCACTTGTCGGCGTCGAAGAGCACCGCCATCTCCGGCCGGGTGAGGAACAGGGCCCCGGAGGGGCAGATGCCGGTGCAGGCCCCGCACTGGAAACACTTGCCGTCGTCGCGGCGCACGCCGGTGACCACCTTCTTGACCCGCACGCCCTTTTCCTCGAGATAGGTTATGCCGCGTTCCACGTTGGCCTTGCGGCCCATGAGCTCGAGCACCATCACCCCCTCCTGCTGCAGGAGGATATCGGCCTTGAGGATGTTGAACTCGACATCGAACTCCTTGACCAGCTTGCAGATGATCGGCTTGTCGATGCTCTCCTTGGGAAAGTTCAGGATATAGATACGGCGGTACATTTCTTCCTCTTTCAGGATACAGGAGACAGGAAACAGTAGGCAGAAAGGCGGATGCGGCCGTTATCAGGAGTCAGAAGCCGGAAGTGAGAGGACAGTAAGCGGATGCGGCCTTCGGCCGCGGCCGTTTACATGGCTCCTCCCGTCCCCCTGGCACCCTAAACCCCTGAGCCCCTAAAACCCTAATCCCCTAATTTTTCCCCGGAGATGCGGGCGAACCTTTCCAGCAGCTCTTCCAAGGGATGTTCGGTATCAAAACGGATGAGATGGCGATCGTCAAGCTCGTCCGGCGCTTCAAAGCCCTTTTTCTGGAGAAGGTATATCTCCATCCTGCCGTCGCTCACCGCCTCGGGGTCGAGGCTGCGGGCGAGCAGCCGGCGCTCTACTTCATCATCGCTGCAGTGGCAGAAAAGGAAAATGCAGCCGACTCCGAGGCGGGCGGCGAGTTTCCGGGCCCGGTCCCTCTCCTCCCGTTTCGAATAAGAGGCGTCGAGGATGACCGTATGTCCGGCGGCGAGATCCTGTTCCGCAAGCGCGAGCAGGCGGTCGTAGGTGCGGCGGGTGAACTCCGGGGAATAAATGCCGGCGCCGGCGGCCTCCTCAACCGATGCGTCAGGAGGGATGCCGGCGATTTGCTTGCGCACCACGTCGCTGTTGTAGTGTTTCCAGCCGGTTTCCGCAGCCCAGGCCCGGGCCAGGGTGGACTTGCCGCTGGCGATCAGGCCAAAAAACACCCACAAAACCGGCCTTTTTCCCTCTCCGCCCATCCTTTATCCTGTCATCCCCGTAAAAATAAAAACCTGGAACGGCTCAACAGACACGTAATCATCCGATCCGCAACCTACCGATTACTGGTTTCTGGCTTATGACACATACGACTCGGCCAGCTCGAAATAACGGGCCGCGGCGGCGAGGGACTCCTGCCGCGTCCTTTCATCCACCTCGGGAGCGGCAGCGGTGAACAGGCCGATCTTGCCGCGCACGTAGGCGCGGTACACCTTGTAGAAGGGCAGCACCTCCGAAAGGCCGCCATCGCCGCTGCGCCGGGCAAAGGTCTCGACCAGCCGGGCGGAAAGCCCGGAAAGGCCGTGAAAGTCGAGGTCCATGGCGAGAAAGGCGATGTCGCTGGCCACGTCGCAGCAGCGGAAACGCCGGTTGAACTCAATACAGTCGAATATATGGATGTTTTTCAGGTCTTGGATGCAGATGTTGGCCGAGTACAGGTCGCCGTGGCACTCGCGGATCCGGCCGGCGTCGATGCGGGCGGCAAAGACCTCCTCCCGGGCGAGAAAATCGCGGGACCAGGTTTCAAGCCGGTCGAAACGGCGGCGGTCGAGCCCGCCTTCCCCGATCATCTCCCTGGTCTGGTCGAAATTCTCGATCACGTTGACCGCCACCGATTCGGCCCGGCCGAAACCTGCTATCTCCCCGCCGCCGGCCGCCTGCTCATAGAAGGGCACCAGCCGGTCCACCAGGGCGTCCACGGTGTTTTCGTCCACCCGGCCGGCCTTGATCAGCCGGGGCATCATCCCCTCCTCCGGCATCCGGCGCATCATCACCCCGTAGTCGACAAGCCCGCCGCGGCCTTCGAGGTTGGCCCGGCCGCCATCCATGCCGATGGCCACCACGTCGAGGTAGATGTCCGGACAGAGGCGGCGGTTGAGCCGCAGCTCCTCGTGACAGAAAAAATCCCTCTTTTCCAGGGTGGTGAAGTCGAGGAAACCGAAATCCACCGGTTTCTTTACCTTGAGCACCCTTTTTTCACCCACCAAAACATAGGAGATATGGGTCTGGATCAGGTTGACGGCCGCGCCCAGGGGACCGCCCCCCTGCGCCAGCGAGGTTATGAAATCAGGAACACCGGTGGCAGACATAAAAAACCTTTCTCCCTGCTCGTCTCGAAAAAAACCTTACAGCACCGAAGGCACAAAATATCCGACCCGTAACCTGCTGATACTTTTGCCTTTTTTAACTTTTGCCTTTTGCCTTCCGCCCCGCAGGCCCGCGATGCGGCTTTTTTTTGCGAGGCGGTTACTCGTTGTCGTTGAAACCGATCTCTGCGATGAGCTTCAGGATGGTCTTGCGGGCCGCCACGTCCAGATTGGGGACCTCGAAACCGGTGTCATAGAAATCCGGGTTGATGTCGTTGGCCGACCACAGGCTCTTTGCCTCGAACCGCAGGACGTGGTCGTCGAAGTACTCCTCGGGCAGGATCATCCGCAGCCGGAAGGTCCGGCCCACCGGGGTCGGCTCGTGGCTGACCATCTTGATTCCCTTCGTGGTGATGTCCGCCACGTGGCCGAGCAGCTCGCCGGTGTCGTCGTCGTAGACCTCGAGGTAGAAAACCAGATGCCGCCGTTTCA
This sequence comes from Desulfobacterales bacterium, assembly GCA_026993265.1. Lineage (GTDB taxonomy): Bacteria > Desulfobacterota > Desulfobulbia > Desulfobulbales > JAJRZW01 > JAJRZW01. The sequence goes on along the minus strand of JALWTY010000030.1, from coordinate 6,117 downwards.
GGACCCTGGCGTCTTCCGTCATCGTCTCTCCTCCCTTCTTCCCGGAGTTACGCCCGCAGGACCGCGGGCTGCTATCAGCCCGTTGAAAAACCGCGCTTTCCCGCCGGATTCTTCCTTGTCTCGGCGGCGCTCACGACATTTTCAACGGGATGTTATCCTTTCCAGCATCAATGATACCACCTCGTCCATGCCCATGCGGGAAGAATCGATGACGAACGCGTCCGGCGCGGGCCTGAGCGGGGCCACGGCCCGGCTGGAGTCGTCGTGGTCGCGTTTTCTTATCTGGGCGAGGATGGCGTGGTAATCGGCATCCTCCCCCCTTTCGGCGAGCTGGGCCGTGCGCCGCCGGGCCCGCTCCTCCGGGCTTGCGTCGAGGAAGAACTTCCAGGCCGCCTCCGGGAAGACCACGGTTCCCATGTCGCGGCCCTCGCAGACCACCCGGCCGCGGCCGCCGATCTCCCGCTGCAGCGCGCCCAACCGCTCCCTGACCGCGGGCAGGGCCGACACCCTCGAGGCCACGAGCCCCATCTCCGCGGTCCTGATCTCGCGGGAGACCTCCTCGCCGCCGAGCAGCACCCTGGTGTCGTCCGGGCCGGGAACAAGCTCGAGATCAAAAGCGCTGTCCAGAAGCGCGGCGATCTTCTCCTCGTCGTCCAGGGGAATACCGGCCCGCATGGCCGCGAGCCCGGCGGCCCGGTACATGGCGCCGGTGTCGAGATAGGCGTAACCGAGCCGGGCCGCGAGCATCCGGCTGATGGTGGACTTGCCCGAACCGGAGGGGCCGTCGATGGTGACTATCTCCAGCCCGGTTCCGTGACGGCTTTGTGGCTTTTGGCTGGTCATATACCTGAATCCCTAATCCCCTAAAAACCCCTAATCTCCCCCAGACATTCTTCCATCACCTCGATCAAGCGCCGGTTCTCGTCGGCCGTGCCCACGGTTATCCGCACCAGGTCCGGGAAACCGTAGGCGGCCATGGGCCGGACTATCACGCCGCGCCGCAGAAGCAGCTCATGCAGCCGGGCCGCGTCGGCGCGGACATCGACCATGAAAAAATTGGTGTGCGATCCATAGGGCAGGCACCCCAGCCGGACCAGCTCGCCGCGCAGCCAGGCCATGCCCTTCCTGGTCTCGCTTACGGTCATGCGGTGGTGCTCCAGGTCGCGGATGGCGGCCCTGGCCGCCACCTGGGCCAGGGAGTTGACGTTGAAGGGCTGCCGCACCCGGTGGAGGACCCCGGCGAGCTCGGGATGCATGACGCCAAAGCCTATCCGCAGCCCGGCCAGGCCGTAGGCCTTGGAAAAGGTGCGCAGGAACACCACCCTGGGATCGCGCCGGCACAGGGAAAGGTCGGGCCGCTCCTCCGGCTCGACGAAATCGATATAGGCCTCGTCCAGGGCCACCACCACATGCTCCGGCAGGGAGGCGATGAAACCGGCCAGTTCCCCGGCCGCAACCAGGGTGCCGGCGGGGTTGTTGGGGTTGTCGATGAAGATGAGCCGGGTGCGGTCCGTGACCCTTGCGCGGATGGCGTCGAGGTCGTGGGCCAGGGGGAAGGCCGCGCCCGGTTCCTGATCCATGCCGCCGGTCCTTTTCAGCTCCACCACCACGTTGACCCCGCCGCGGATCTGCACGAGCTTGCTGTACATGAGAAACGACGGCCGGCTCGAGATCACCTCGTCCCCGGGCTCCACCAGGGCCTTGACCAGGAACTCGATCACCTCGTTGGAGCCGTTGCCGAAGACGAGCTGCTCGGGCGCGGCGCCGAGGTGGGCCGCGAGTTCGCGGCCGAGGTAATGGCAGCCGCCGTCGGGATAACGGTGCAGGCCGGAGAGGGCCGCGGCCAGCTCCTCCACCGCCAGGGGCGGGGGGCCGAAGGGGTTTTCGTTGGAGGCGAGCTTGATCGAGCCCGAGACCCCGTACTCCCGCTCCACCTCCTCGATGGGTTTACCCGGCGGATAGGGAACCAGGGAGGCGACGTAGCCGGGAACCCGGAACCTCTTTGCAAGATCCGCGGCCATCTTCAGTCGAGCTCCGGCAAACGTCCGGCCATTCCGGCCGTCTCCTCGACCGCGCGGGCGCAGGCGATGAGGTCCTGCTCGCGGAAATGGGGGGCCTGGAGCTGCACCCCCACCGGCAGCCCGGCCGCGGTCAGCCCGGCCGGGACGCTGATGCCCGGGACCCCGGCCAGGTTGGCCGGGATGGTGAGGATGTCGGAAAGGTACATGGAAAGCGGGTCGGATATCTTCTCGCCGATCTTCCAGGCCGGGGTCGGCGCCACCGGCGAAAGCAGGATGTCGCACTTCTCAAAGGCATTGGTGAAATCGCGGGCCACCAGGGTGCGGACCTTGAGACCTTTAAGATAATAGGCGTCGTAGTAACCGGCGGAAAGGGCGTAGGTGCCGATCATGATCCGCCGCTTGACCTCGGCCCCGAACCCCTGGGAACGGGACTCGAGGTAGAGCTCCAGCAAGTCGGCGGGGTCGGCGGCGCGGAACCCGAACCTGACCCCGTCGTAACGGGAGAGGTTGGAGCTGGCCTCGGCCGGGGCGATGATGTAGTAGGCCGCCACCGCGTAATCGGTGTGGGGCAGGCTCACCTCCACCAGTTCGGCTCCGGCCTCCTCGAGCCGGGCCGCGGCCCTGCGGACGATCTCCTCGACCTCGGGATCGAGCCCGGCGCTGAAGTACTCGGCCGGAAGGCCGATCCGCATCCCCTTCACCCCCCGGCCCAGGGCGGCGCCGTAATCCGGCACCGGCTCGTCCACCGAGGTGGAGTCGCGGGGATCGTGGCCGCTCATCACCGAAAGCAAAAGGGCGCAGTCGGCCACGTCGCGGGTCATGGGGCCGAGCTGGTCCAGGGAGGAGGCGTAGGCGAGCAGGCCGAAACGGGAGACCCGGCCATAGGTGGGTTTCAGCCCGACGATGCCGCAATGGGAGGCGGGCTGGCGGATGGAGCCGCCGGTGTCGGAACCGATGGAAGCGAGACACTCGCAGGCGGCCACGGCCGCGGCCGAACCGCCGCTCGAGCCGCCGCAGATCCGCTCCAGGTCCCAGGGGTTCCTGGGCGCGCCAAAGGCGCAGGTCTCGCTGGAAGAGCCCATGGCGAACTCGTCCATGGCCGCCTTGCCGAGGATCACCGCGCCCGCCTCCTTCAGCCTGGCGGTGACCGTGGCGTCGTAAGGCGGCACGAACCCCTCGAGGATCCGCGACCCGGCCGTGGTCTGCATCCCCTCGGTGCAGAGCACGTCCTTGAGGGAGATGGGGATACCGGTCAGGGGGCCGGCGTTCCCTTCCGCTATCCTGCGGTCGGCCGCGGCCGCCTGGGCCAGGGCCGCGTCGCGGTCCACGGTGATGTAGGCGCGCACCCGCTCCTCGACCGCACCGATGCGGTCGAGAAAGGCGCGAGTCAGCTCGACCGAGGACACCTCGCCCCGGTCGAGCAGCCCGCGGGCCGAAACCATGGTCAGATCGGATATGTTCATTGCCTCAAACTTCCTCTTGGAAAAGGCTCAGATGACCCGGGGGACGACGAAACTCGCGCCGTTGTCGGCCGGGGCGTTGGCCAGGGCCTTCTCCCGGGGCAGGGATTCTGTGACCTCGTCTTCCCGGAAGGCGTTGACCCTGGGCACGGCGTGGGTGGTGGGCTCCACCCCGTCGGTGTCGAGCTCGGAGAGCTTGTCCACATAGGTGAGGATGCGGTCGAGCTCGGCCGCGAGCTGCGGGATCTCCTCCTCGGAGAACCGCAGCCGGGCGAGCCCGGCCACCTTCCTGACCTCGTCTGCGCTTATCTTCATGGCTTTCTGTTTGTTTTCGTCATGTTTTGATGGATTCGTAACAACCCTTAAACAGCTCCGAAGGCTCAAGATATCTGATTCGTAACCTGCCGATACTTTTGACTTTTTACTTTTGCCTTCGGACTCGTAACGAGGCCGCGCAGCGGACTTGTTACGAGTCTGTCATGTTTTTTCAGTCGATGTCGCGACAACGGTATCCTGCCGTTGTCAGGGCCAAAGACCGGATCTTAGCCGCTGGGCCGCAAAATGCAAGTTCACAAAGCGGACCGCGGCTGACGGGCCAGGGCCGGCATAAAACGCTCGACAATGAAACGGCCCAGGTCACGGTAGGCGGCGAACTGGGCCGGTCCGTAGGAGATGTCGCCGGTGGACTCGTGCGGGAAGAAGGATCCCGCCCGGCGGTGGAGCCAATCGGGCTTGCGGCGGCAGTAGCTCCGCACGCTCTCCGGGTACTGCCCCAGGTGTTGCCGGTCGAGGGAGAGTTTTATGTAGATCACCTCAATCTCCACCCTTTCCGGGCCGTGGCCGAGGTCCAGGGGGAACCAGCCGATGGTGCCGCGCATCACCGGTTTCGAGCCGTCATAGGGACGGAAGGCCACGAGCCGGCCGCCCTCCCTCCTTGCGGTGAAGACGAGGCCGCTGCCGGGATCGCTGATCATCCAGGCCCCGGCCTCGGCGTCGTAGCTGGCGGCCGCCTTCTCCCCCAGGCCGAGCCCGGCCCGCATGGCCGCGGGCACCGTGCCCGTGCGGGCGAGCGAGCCGTCGTCCTCCATGGTGAAGGCGACGAGCCCCCGGTCGATGTCGGGCAGGGAGAACTCTACCCCCATCTCGGCCCGCAGACGCTGCTTGAGCTTGCGGTAGGCGAGGAAGCGGTAGTCGGGGTCGTGCTCTGCGTCCACGATGATGATCCTGCGGCAGAGCCTGCGCACAAGCGAAAAGGCCCCGAGGTTGTCGGAATGGCCGCCGTCGGTCAGGTAGATGCTGGTGGCGCGGATGTCGTGGTTGCCGCGGTGGAAGAAGTAGAAGGGCGCGGGCAGGAGGTCGTGGACGATCACCGGCTCACGGCTTTCGAGGTTGGGGTTGGGGATGTTGTAGCCGAGATCGGTGTTCATGGCCGAGAACATGAACCCGAGCCGCGCCGGCATGATCGAGGAATCGGCCGCGGCCCCGGAGATGGCCACGGCGGTGTGGATGTCCACCGGGAAGCCGCCGCTGCGGTAGCCGAACCCGTCGGAACCGTAGGCAAAGGGAGTGAACTCGAAGACCGCGTTCCTGAAATCGGCGCTGTAATGCTCCATGCTGTCGGTGATCCTCACCGTGGTGTTGATGATGAAGGAGGGCATTTCCTTCCTTTCGATAAAGGCCCGCATCTCCGGGAAACCCACCTCTTTCCCCACCCCCACGGTCAGGCCGAGGAAGCGGGAGGCGTTGACCGCGCCGCCGTCCGCGGCCGGAGTGAGGTGAAACTCCCGCTCGATGGCGTTCTGGTAGAACCAGCGGTAGGGGGCGAGGTTGAGGTTCCAGTCGAAGAGCCCGTTCGCGAGCCAGTGAAAGGGCAGGGAGAAGAGGTTGGCCCCGGCCTTGACCAGGTATTCGGCCGAACGGACCACCGGGCTTTTCGAATGGGTGAGGATGCGGCCGTTCTCCTCGAGATACCGCTGGAAACGTCCCCGGGGATCGAACAGCTCGGCGTCGGAGGCGCCGGAGTAGCGCTGCAGGTAGTACCAGCTCAGGGCGTAGCCGCCGCCGGAGACCGAGCTCATCAGGTCCAGGCGTTCGAGCAGCCCCGCCTCGTGGAGCCCCTGCAGCACCCCGATGTTGAAGGCGGCCGAGCGCATGCCGCCGCCGCTCATGGCCAGCCCCAGGGCCGGAGGCGCGTTCCGGTCGCCGTGGTTCAGCCGCCACTCGCGGCCGTAACGCCGTTTCAGCAGGGCGAAGTTCTCCCGGCCGAGGGTTTTCTCGCTCCCGGGCAGGTAACGGAACCCGCCCGCGAGCCGGTCCCCGGCCAGGTGCACCGCGCAGCCCGAGGACCCGGCCAGGCATACCGCGATGAACAGCAACAAGCAGCGCATTCCCTTCATCGTCTTTCCTCCTTCGTCAGGAGACAGGGGACAGCCGGCGGATGCGGCCTTCGGCCGCGGTCGTTTGCATGGCTCATGCCCTGAATCACCAAGCCCCTAAACTCCTAAGCCCCTAAACCCCTTACTGACTTCCGGCTTCTGACTCCCGGCTCTGCCAGGCGGCGAGAAGCGACGGGCCGTCGGCGACCTCGGCGGCAAGACCCAGGAAGCGGGCCGCATGTCCCCAGACCACGGCCGGCG
>JALWTY010000029.1 GCA_026993265.1 Desulfobacterales bacterium | reverse complement strand
CCGCTGAAGCTTACCGTGTCGCCGCCCACCCAGCCGGTGGGCGAGAGGGTTAGGGTGACGCTGCCGGTGTAGGGGGTGGCGCAGGATGCGTCCTGGCAGGCGCGGATGGTGACGCTTTCCGGCTGGCAGGTGAGCGCGTTTGCGTCGTGGTCGATCTCGTAGTGGTCAACCATGGCCGCAGGCGGGGTGCAGACGATGACCGTGCCGTTTTTGCCGGCGTAATAGGGCGCGCCGGTAGGCGAGACCCAGACCCCTTTGAGGTCTTCGGTTCCCTCGGTGGTCTCGCTCCAGGAAGTGCCGTCGAAAGCGGCGACGTCGCCCGCCTTGCCCACCGCGTAGACGATTGCGCCGTAGCCGCTTACCGCCTCCATGTCCTGGGCCGTGGCCGTCACCTGGCTGCAGCTTGCGCCGTTGTTTTTGAAGACTCCCCGGCCGGAATTCTTCTTTGCCGCAAGATATGTTTCCCCGGCCGCGTTCACCCACAGGTCCTTGAAATCCACTCCGGCGGTGACGCAGAGACTGTCCGTTGCCGTGGCGTTGGTGGCGCGGTCCCGGGTGTAGAGGGTGCCGTCCTTGGCCAGGGCGTAAATCTTTGCCGCCGTGCCCCATACGCTTTCGAGATCGGTGTTGTTGATCCAGGCGGCGGTCGAGAGGTCATTCCAGCCTGATCCATCCCACAGGTACAGCGACCCCCTTTTGCCGGCCACGTAAACTTCAGTGGCGGAATAGGCCCAGACCCCCTTGAGGTCTTCTCCTGTCGGGACCGTCATGCCGTTCCAGGCCGAGCCGTCCCAGGCGATGACCGTGCCCTTGTTGCCTACGGCCCAGCCATAGCTCGCATTGAGCATGAACACGTCCTTCAGGTCCTCGCCGGTGGGGGAGGGAACCTGGTTCCAGTTGGCGCCGTCGTAGTTGTATATCTCGCCGTTTTTTCCCACAGCGGTGACGTCGGTGTCGCTGACCCCGCTTATGCCTTCCAGATCGTCTGCGCCGGGGATGGTAATGGTGGTGCAGGTGGGCGCGGTGGTGGCCTCGATGGTGATGTCGTCGCTGAACAGGTTTCCGTCGTCGTCGATGGCCCGGTAGGTGGCGGTGTAGGTGCCGCGGGAGGCGTAGGTATGGCTCTGGGGAGAGAGCGGGGCCGTGCATGGGCTCTGGCTGGAGGTGACCTGGGCGCTGCCGTCGCCGAAATCCCATACCTGCCGGACGTTGCCCGCGTTGACGATGATGGTGTCGGTGGCGCTTGCGTCGGCGGTGCCGTCGCCGTCGCAGTCTATGTCTGCGGTGATGGTCACCTGGTAGATGCCGGCTGCGGCGTAGCTGTGGCTGGCGATGGCGCTGTAGTCGCCCGGGCTCCAGGGCGCGGATGTGTGGACTTCCACCGGCGAGCCGTCGCCGAAGTCTATCTGATAGTCAGCCAGAGTCGGGGCGGCGAGGAGCAGAATCAGGATGATGGCAGCGGCCGCGCTCTTCATGCCTACCAGGTGACGGTAAGGGTCTGCGGGTAGGTCTTGCCGGTGTCGTCCCGCCAGGTGACGGTGAACTCCACCTCGGTGCCGCTCGGTACTGGATTGATCTTGGCGCATCCGCCCGGATCGACCATCTCGAACTCGTCCACGTCAATGGTCGCGCCCGGGGCCACGTCGAGCCAGGGATTGGCGTAGGCCCTGTCACCCACGTTGCGGTCAAAGTCGGTGACCGGGAAGGCGTTGTTCACGTCGTAGCAGGCCGAATCGTATATCTTGGTTGCGCCGGTGACCGGCGCGCCGAATTTTATGTAGTCGAACCGCCAGGAATCGCAGACGCCGCCGGGATCAGATATGCAGTTCCAGCTCAGCCCGAAACCGGTGAGGCGGATGGTGGAGGCGGTGTTGTTGGTGAAGCTCCACTCGACCTCCGAGCTGTTGCCGCCATTTTTGGGCTGGACCGTGCCGGTGACTACGGCGAGTTCGTCGTTGCAGGTGACGCTGGCGGCGAAACTGACCGCGCTTCCCACCGGCACCGTGACCACCGGGCCGGTGGAGCCGTTGGCGGAGATGGTGACCGTGGCGGCGCCGGCTGCGGTGGCTGCCGCAGCCAGCAACACGGCCAGAGTGGCCGTAAAAAACTTCATGGTTGCCTCCCTATGGGTACCTGCATCCCCGTGAGTGCTTACGGG
>JALWTY010000028.1 GCA_026993265.1 Desulfobacterales bacterium | reverse complement strand
CGGTTATGGGTATTTCCAGTTCTCTCTATTCCAGCATTTCCGGGCTTTCCACCCTTGGCAACGCCATGAGTGTCATTGGCGACAACGTTTCAAACGTCAACACCATCGCGTTCAAGTCGAGCCGGGCCACCTTCCAGGACGTGCTCTCCCAGCAGGTGTCCACCGCGGCCGGCTCCTCGCAGATCGGCCGCGGCGTCACCCTGAGCACGGTGGACGGCATCTTCGCCCAGGGCTCGTTCGAGAGCTCCTCCACCCCCACGGACATGGCCATCGGCGGGGACGGGTTCTTCATGCTGCGCGAGCCGGCCAGCGCCGAGGCGGACAACTATTCCCGCGCCGGCGAATTCAGGTTCGACAAGGAAGGATATCTCATCAATCCGTCAGGATATTTCGTCCAGGGGTGGACGCTTGACTCGGATACCGGCGAACGGCAGGGGACCATCGGCGACATCAATCTCGGAAAGTCCACCCCGCCGGTGGCCACCACTCATGTGGACGTGATCGTCAACGTCGATTCCCGGGAAAGGAACGAGACCACCGAGGTGCGCCTCTTCGACGCCTGGGACGGCAGGAACGCGGCCGCGGTCAACCCCACGCCGCCGATAGATTCCAGCAACTACGAGTATTCAAGCGCCATCAAGGTCTACGATTCGGTGGGCGCAAGCCACGACATCACCATCTACTTCGACCGCACCACCCAGGACAACCAGTGGGAGTTCCTGGTCACCTGCGATCCCACCGAGGATCTGCGCGCCCTGAGCGCGGACGAACAGGTCATCTATTCTCCCGACACCCGTTACAACTACATCAATCACAAGGGAGCGGGCGCCCTGCTCTACGGGATAATCGATTTCAGCACCTCGGGCGACATCACCAATATCGACTGTTTCAGCGTTCCGCCGGACGCCGAGGTGGATCCGGCCCAGAACCTCAACCGCATCACCCTCAACCCCTCGGACAACTTCTACTCCTTTCCGGTCAACTTCACCGGCGACGCGGTCAACTCTTCCGTCGAACTCAACTTCGGGGCGAGGTACTCGGGCCAGACCACCCCGCTCAGCCAGGTTCTGGTAAGCGACAAGGGCGCCTTTGCCGACTCCACCGCCACCAACTACATCACTGCCGAAACAACCTGGGCCAGCGTGTACGACGCCAACGGCAACGTCATCGCCGACGGCGATCAGTTCGTCTTCAACGGCTACTCCCACGACGGCACCGCAGTGGCCACCCTGACCTATACCGTGGCCAGCTCAACAACCACCAAGGTCCAGGATCTGCTGACCCAGCTCGAGAGCACCTTCGGCTGCACCGCCTCCATCGACTCCTACGGCCGGATCAAGCTGGTGGACAACCAGGGCGGTGATTCCGGCATGTACGTGACCGGCTTCACCACCACCGCGGCCAGCGGCGCCGATCCGTTCGGCAGCCAGATAAACATCACAACCTCCAAGCAGCAGATACTCTCTCCTGACCGGGCCCTGTCCACCAACACCGGCGTCCCGCCGGTGATCACCGCCAACAACGACTGGGGCAACGTGTATACCTCGGCGGGCGCCGGCCCGGTGACGGCGGGCAACACCTTCCAGTTCATCGGCACCAAGCCGGACGGCACCGCGGTCAGCGCCACCTTCACGGTGAACGCCACCATGAGCCCCAACAACAACGTCCAGGATCTTCTCGACTGGCTGGAAAACAACTTCGACGCCGAGGCCTCGATAGACAACGCCGGCCGCCTGGTGCTCACCGACCGCACCGCGGACAGCTCCACCTACACCAGTTCCCTGTCCATAAGCTCCATCGTTTACGGCGGCGGCGCCCCGGCCATCTTCGGCCCCACGGCCACCGCCTTCACCACCATCCCGGCCGACGCCACCGAGGACGGCAGCCGCGCCGGCGATACCGTCACCACCTCGTTCGAGCCCGAGGCGTTGGCCTCTACCCAGTACGCCAACGCTTCCACCACCATCTTCCAGGACCAGAACGGCTACGCCGCGGGCTTTCTCCAGTCGGTCTCCGTGGATACCGAGGGCGTGATCACCGGCCACTACTCCAACGGCCAGGTGCTGAAGAAGGCCCAGGTGGCGCTGGCGACCTTCAACAACCTCGCCGGGCTGTTCAAGGAGGGCGGCAACATCTTCCGCGAGACCAGCGAGTCCGGGGCCCCGATCACCGGCGCGCCCGGCACCAACGGCCTGGGCTCCATCGCCCCCAACTCGCTCGAGCAGTCCAACGTGGACATCGGCAACGAGTTCGTCAAGCTGATCACCACCCAGCGCGGTTTCCAGGCCAACTCCAAGATCATCTCCACCACCGACGAGATGCTCGCCGACCTGATCAACATCAAGCGCTGATCGTTGGCGAAGCGCAAGAAACGGCCGTCCCGCGGAGTGCTGCGGAGGCGGCCGTTTCTTTTGCCGGTACGGGCGGCTACGGGATGGAGGGCGGCTCTTTCCTTTCCTCTTCACCGCCCGTGCCGTCTCCGCCGTCTTTTTCCCCGTCGAACACCACTCCCAGGCCGCAGCACTCGGGGCATTCCTCGTTGCTCAGGAGAAAACGGCTTTCCCCCTTGAAAAAACTCGTCTGGCCCGCTCCGTGGCAGGCCGGGCAGGGTCTGCTTTTTTCTTGCATGGCTCTTCCCCTTGACGGATAATTGCTTTCCCCACTGCCTCTTTTGGTTTATTTTGGGGCGGATTTCAATCCCGTATCGTCGCGCGGCAGTTTTTTCAACGGGCTGTTGGAGCAACTTCGCCTCAGGAGAGGGAACCATGCGGATAATGATCGTCGGCGCAGGCCAGGTGGGCTATTTCCTGAGCGAGAAACTCTCGGTCGAGGGGCAGGAGGTCGTGCTCGTGGACCGGGACGCGGACAAGCTGCGGGTCATCGAGCGGGATCTCAACATCATGACCGTCCAGGGCAGCGGCGCCTCCACCCGGGCGCTCGAGGACGCCGGCATAGACCGCACCGATCTCTTCATCGCGGTCACCGACAGCGACGAGGTCAACCTGGTCTCCTGCATCATATCCAAGGAATACAAGGTCAAGACCCGCATCGCCAGGGTCAGGAACGAGGATTTCTACGCCTCCGGCTCGGCCCTCAGCCGCGAGGCGCTGGGGATAGACTTCATCATCAGCCCCGACATCGCCATGGCCGACGAGATCGTCAAGCTCTCCACCCGTTCCGAGGCATTCGAGGTGGTGGAGTTCGCCGGCGGCCACGTGGTTCTGCTCGGTTACGTGGTCCACGCCGACAACCCCCTGTGCGGCAGGCGGCTTTTCGAGATAAGCGGACTCGCCGGGATCATCGTCTCCATCGTCCGCGGCGAGGAGACCATCATCCCCCGCGGCCACGACCGCATCGAGGAGGGCGACAAGATATATCTGGTCACCAGAGACCAGGACATCCCCTCGGTGGAGTCCCTGTTCAATGTGGCCAGCAACCCGCCGCGCCGGGTCTTCATCATCGGCGGCGGCAAGATCGGCTACCTGCTTGCCCGCCGCCTCGAGCAGATGGACATCGGCGTGGTGGTGGTGGAAAAGGACCCGGACCGCTGCGATTTCCTGGCCGAGAACCTCGACAACAGCGTCATCCTCAACTCCCACGGCCTCGAGGCCCACGACATGCTGGAGGAGGGGGTGGACCGGGCCGACCTGGTGGTGAGCGTCACCGGCAAGGATTCCATCAACATCCTTTCAAGCCTGCTTGCCAAGCATCACGGCGCGGCCAAGTGCATCACCCACATCACCCGGCCAGACTTCATCCCCATGCTGGACGAACTCGGCATCGACGTGGCCCTGAGCCCCAGGCTCGTGGCCGCCAACATGATTCTCCGTTTCGTCCGCGGCGGCTCCACCGTGGCGGTGGCAACCCTGCTGGCCAACGACGCCGAGGTCATGGAGGTGCGGGTGCCGGACAGCGACAGGATCGTCGGGGTGCCGCTCAGGGAACTCGAGATCCCGGAAGGGGCGATCATCGGCGCGGTCATCCGCGGCCGCGAGGTCATCATCCCCAGGGGCGACAGCACCCTGGCCCACAACGACAACCTGGTGGTCTTCTTCAACCGCGAGGCAATGAGCGCGGTCCACGACTTCTTCAGGATAGAGCAGGCCTGAAATGCGCACCGGCGGGGTCCTGAACATATTCGGAAGGCTCCTGGTCCTGCTTTCCCTGTTTCTTCTCACCCCCATTCCCTTCAGCCTCTGGTTTGGCGACGGCATGGTGGACGATTTCCTCGTCTCCTCGCTCATCGGCGCGGTGGCCGGGCTTTCGCTCGTGGCGGTGTTCCTGCCGGAAAAGGACCTGGGCTACCGCGACGGGTTCGCGGTGGTCTTTCTGAGCTGGCTGGGGCTGGCCATGGTCGGGGCCCTGCCTTACTACTTCTCCGGCCACATGCCCTCGTACATCGACTGCCTGTTCGAATCCATGTCCGGCTTCACCACCACCGGCTCCACGGTCATGAGCCGGGTTGAGGTGATGCCCGAAAGCGTGCTCTTCTGGCGGGCGCTTACCCACTGGCTCGGCGGCATGGGAATAATCGTGCTGTCGCTCGCCATCCTGCCGCTGCTCGGCGTCGGCGGCATGCAGCTTTTCCAGGCCGAGATGCCCGGCCCCACCAAGGACCGCCTCGCCCCCCGCATCCAGGACACGGCCCGTATCCTATGGGGCGTCTACTTTCTTTTCACCCTGGTGGAGGTGCTGCTTCTGATGCTGGGCGGGCTCGACTTCTACGACGCGGTCTGCCACGGCTTCGCCACCATGGCCACGGGCGGCTTTTCCACCCATACCGCGAGCGTGGCCCGGTTCGATTCGGTGTACGTGGAAGCGGTGATAATCGTGTTCATGTTCCTGGCCGGGACCAACTTCACCCTGCACCACCGCTTTTTTTCCGGCAAGTTCAGGGCCTTCTGGAAGAACGAGGAGTTCAGGCTCTACTGCGCCATCATCGCCACGGCCTTCGTGGTGGTGGCCGGGGTCAATCTGGCGGCCGGCGTGTACCGCAGCGTGGGCGAGACCCTGCGCACCGCCGCCTTTCAGGTGGTGTCGATCGTCACCACCACCGGATTCGGCACTGCTGATTTCGATCAGTGGCCGCCGGTGTGCAAGGTGATAATGGTGGTGCTGATGCTGGTGGGCGGCTGCGCCGGCTCCACCGGCGGCGGGATCAAGGTGGTGCGGGTGCTTCTGTTTTTCAAGTACGGCCGGCTGCAGCTGAAGAGGCTGGTGCATCCGCGCGCGGTGTGGACCATCAAGCTGGGGAAGATAAAGGTGCCGGAGGAGGTGATGGTGGCAATCCTGGGTTTTCTCGCCCTGTACATGGGCTTTTTCCTGCTTGCCACCATGCTGGTCGCGGTGCAGGGGGTGGACATCGTCACCAGCGCCACCGCGGTCATCGCCACCCTGAACAACATCGGTCCCGGCCTCGCCGATGTGGGGCCGGCGCAGAACTTTGGCTCGCTTCCGCCGCTTGCCAAGCTGGTGCTCACCTTCTGCATGCAGGCGGGCAGGCTGGAACTCTACACCGTCGCCGTACTCCTTACCCCCGACTTCTGGGCCATGGCCCGCAGGCCCCGGCTGCGGTTCCGGTCCGCTCCCGGCAAGGGCGCGTAACAGCCCGTTTAACAGCCCGTTGAAAAACGTAGCGAGCGCAGATGAGGCAAGGAAAAATCCGGCGAAAAAGCGCAGTTTACATAGGGTAAATGAGCATTTTGAGCCGGATTTTGACGCCGCATCGTCAAGCGCAGTAGTTTTTCAACGGGCTGTTAAAAACCGCTGCGCTTTTCGTCGGGTTGCCCTTTGCCGGTCCGGGTTTGCGTTTTTCAGGCCGGGCTATGTTCAGCCTTCCTTCATCGGCGCGTTGGCCGCGAGATCGTTTATCATCGCTGCGGCCGCCTTCTGCATGGCCCGGTTTATCAGGGTTTTGTCTGCAGCGATCTCGCCGGTGCTGGTGCCCATGGCCATCTTTTTCGTCTGCACTTCACGGGCCGTGGCCCGGGCCACGGCGATGACCTCGCCGCGGGCGATGTCGATGAGCCTGCCCTTGAGACTGACCTCGAATCCCCGCGACTCTTTCCAGGCGATGCCGATGCTCTCCCGCTTGCTGATGGGCCTGATCTCCTCGACGCTGCCCACCAGGATGAGCTCGGCCCCAAGCTGCTTGCCGATGCTGCCGGCCCTGGAGTCGTCGATCACGCCGGACTGGGAAAGGCCGATTTCCTTGAGCACCGCGTCGATGCGGCTGCGCTCCACTATCCTGAACCGCCTGGTCCTGAACAGCTCGTCCACGCATATGTCGGGCAGGGCGGAGGCGACCCCGGTCAGCTTTTCGTCCTGGCCGTGGTATGCGAAGGGGAAAACGGCCGTCAGGTAGCGGTTCTCAAAGGGCCAGGGGGAAAGCTCGCGCATGGCCGGGGCGCTGTTGTCGAGCGCCGGGCCGCAGGCGGCCAGCAGAAGCGGCACGATGATGGCCGCAATCAGGCTTTTCTTGATGCTCATGCTGTTGTTCTCCTTTCCATGGCGTTCTGTCTTGCGCCGCCGGAGTTCGTGCGCCGGATGGCCTTTCAGTTGCCCCAGCGGCTGCGGATGCGGTCCACCGCCTCTTCCACGTTTTCGCGGTCGCCAAAGGCGGAAAGCCTGAAATAGCCTTCGCCCGCGGGGCCGAATCCGCTGCCCGGGGTGCCGACTACATGGCATTCCGCAAGCAGGCGGTCAAAGAAGTCCCAGCTTTTCATCCCCTCGGGGGTGAGAAGCCAGATGTAGGGGGCGTTGGTTCCGCCGTAGCAGGTGATTCCGGCCGCGCTCAACCCCTTGCGGATGATTTTTGCGTTGTCGAGGTAGTATTTTATCACCTCCATCACCTGCAGCCAGCCCTCGTCCGAATAGACCGCGGCCGCGGCCTTCTGCACCGGATAGGATACGCCGTTGAACTTGGTGCACTGCCTGCGGTTCCACATCTGGTTGAGGCTGACCTCGCTGCCGTCGCCTGCGGTGCCGATGAGCTCCTTCGGCACCACGGTGTAGCCGCAGCGGACCCCGGTGAATCCGGCGGTCTTGGAAAAGGAGCGGAATTCGATGGCGCACTTCTTCGCGCCCTCGATCTCGTATATGGAGCGGGGGATGCCCGGCTCGGTGACAAAGGCCTCGTAGGCGGCGTCGAACAGGATCACCGCCCGGTTTTTCGTGGCATAGTCCACCCAGGCGGCGAGCTGTTCTTTCGTGGCCACCGCGCCGGTGGGATTGTTGGGGTAGCAGAGGTAGATGAGATCCACCTTTTCCTCGGGGATCGCCGGGGTGAAATCGTTTTCCCTGGTGCAGGGCAGGTAGACCAGTCCCTGGTAGTGGCCGTTTTCGTCCGGTTCGCCGGTGCGGCCGGCCATGACGTTGGTGTCGTTGTACACCGGATAGACCGGATCGCAGATGGCCACCCGGTTGGCCTGGTCGAAGATGTCGAGGATGCCCGCGGTGTCGCTTTTCGCGCCGTCTGATATGAAGATTTCCGATATGTCGAGTTCAACTCCCAGGGGGCGGTAGGCCTTTTCGGCTATCACCTCGGCGAGCCAGGGATATCCCTGTTCCGGGCCGTAGCCGTGAAAGGTCTCGGCCCTGGCCATCTCCTCCACGCCCTGGTGAAAGGCCTCGACGACCGCGGGCACGAGCGGCCTGGTCACATCGCCTATGCCGAGGCGGATGAGCTTTGCCTCCGGGTTTCTGCGGCTGAACTCGCCGACGCGGCGGGAGATCTCCGGGAACAGGTAGCCGGCCTTGAGCTTGAGGTAGTTGTCGTTTATCCGTGCCATTATCTCCTCCTGATTGTCTCGCGGTAACAGCCCGTTGAAAAACTACGGCGCTTGATGATTCTCAAGTCAAAATCCGGCTGGAAAATGCTCATTTACTCCATGTAAACAGCGCTTTTTACTCGGCGCACGGCGCCTCGCCCTTCGGGCCGGCAGCATGCTGCTGCCGTTCTCTTCGCTTCGCTCCGAGTCGCCGGGTTTTTCCTTGCCTCATCTGCGCTCGCGCTCGTTTTCAACGGGCTGGTAAGCCTGCGTCATATAGCATGAAAAGCGGAAAAAAGCACCAATCCCCTTGTGATTGGTTTCCGATGATGTTATTATTGATAATCATTATCAAAAGAGGAGGGTCCAATGTGCATGGAAGTCAGAAAGAGTTGCGAGTGCGGCGCAAGGACAGTGCAGTTCCACCTGCGTGACAACGTTATGATGGCCGAGGCGGTCTCCCGGCTTTTCTGTCCGGATTGCCCCGGTGACGTGCCCTTTGACCCGGAAAGCATGATAATGGATAACGGCTGGATCATCGAGTACGACATGGTGCTGGCCCGGGATCTGGCGGCAAGGAAGCTCGGCCGCGAAAGGGACGGGGTCTCCCCGCAGTTTCTGTTCGACAGTGGTTACGCCACCTGGCTTGAGACCTATCCGGGCGAACGGGACGATATCGAGGCGGAGCGCAGCGAGATCATCGCCCTGGCAAAAAAGGATCCGAAAGCGTATCTGAAGAAAATCCAGACCTGGAACATCGAGCGGATGGAGCGGTTGAAAGAGGCGGGCTGGCGCAAGGCCATGTTGGCCTGAAACAGGAGACAGGAGACAGGAAACAGGAAACAGGAGACAGGGGACAGGAGAGCGGATGCGAGGCCAGAAGACAGAACCCGGAAGACATAAGTCAGTAATATCGGTAAGTTACGTAACGGATGAGTCCGTGCTTCCTGCACGTTTCGGGTTCTTACAAGCCCCTGATCCCCTTATC
>JALWTY010000027.1 GCA_026993265.1 Desulfobacterales bacterium | reverse complement strand
GTGCGTCGTGCGCACCATTTCCGGATTATTGCCCTGCCACATGGTGCGCACGGCGCACCCTGCCCGTTGTAATAGTCCCCCTCCGCTTTTCCCTTTGCCCTTCTGCCGCAGCCGGAGCGACGCCGGAGCGGCCGGAAAAAGCGCCGCAACTGTTTGAGCCGCAGCGGCCAGCTGCGGCGAGTTTTGCGGCGCCCGGACGCGACAAGGAGCGGAGGGAACCCCGCCGCCAGGCGGGGCAAGGCGGCCGGGCTGCCCTTTCTTTTGCCTACTTTTCTTTGGGCACGCAAAGAAAAGTAGGGCCCGCCGCAGGCGAAAACGCAAGGTTTGTTGTGGATGATAAAGTCACATGGTGCGCACGGCGCACCCTACCCGCTTCATTTTTCCTCTCCGTAGAGGATGTTCCGTATCAGCCCTATCCCCTCGAGCAGCCGCATGGTCGGCCGCGACACCAGTTCCTCGGGCACGAGATAGACTTTTCCTTCCCGCACCGCCCGGATGGCGGAAAAGCCCGGCTCGGCCATGATGGTTTCCCTGCTCACCCGGTTCATCCTGCCTTTCTGGGCGAGAAAGACCTCTATTTCATCCGCAAGGGCGAGGATGCGTTCCTTGCCGTAGGCGGCGATGTTGCTGTTGCGGACGCTTCTTGCGTCCGCGGCCACGTTGATTCCGCCCGCGGTCTCGAGGCAGAAGAGGGCCATGCTGCCGGGGGCAAAGGTCTTCATCCGCCGGTGAATGGCCTCGAAATAGACTTTTTTTCTTTTCCCGCGCGGCAGTTTTTGCGCAAGTTCGCGGAAACGGGCGGTTTTTGCCCTGAACCGGGCGATCATCCTTTCCGCCGCCTCCTTCCGGCCGCAGAGTTTGCCGAGCTCGCGCCAGTAGGCGAACATCCCCTCGACGCTGCGCGGCTGCAGCGACACCACCCTGATCCCGGTTTTTTCCAGTTTTTCGATGAGTCCTGGATAGCCGCGGGCGATCATCGGCCGGATGAGCACCAGGTCTGGCCGGGCCGCGATGATCCGTTCCGGCCCGCCCCGGTAGCTGAACCGGGGCAGTTTTTTTACTGCCTGCGGGTAATCGTCGCTCGTGCCCACGCCGATCACCCGGCTGCCCGCGCCAAGGTAAAAAAGGTTCTCGGTGTGGGCCGGGTAGAGGGAGATTATCCGGGAAAAACCCGCTGCCGGGGTGGCGGCGAGGAGCAGCAGGACCGCAAGCGTTGCGATGGACGCCGCGGAGCGGTTCTTCGAGGTTGCGGTGTCTTGCGTGGTGTCAGGCATGGGCGTCCTCGTGGTAGTCAAAAAATATCCGGGGATGGGGGCCGGATGAGTCGATCCCGGCCTCGACGCCGAAGACCTCCGCGAGCAGTTCCGGGGTCACGGTGGCACCGGGCGGGCCGCCTGCCGCGATTCTTCCCTTGTCGAGCACGGTTATCCGGTCGCAGAAGGCGCAGGCCAGGTTGAGGTCGTGGAACACCGCCACCACGGTGCGGCCCTTGTCCGCAAGGTGGCGGCAGTGGCGCATGATGGCGATGGTGTGGCGGATGTCGAGGCTGCTCGTGGGTTCGTCGAGCAGCAGGGCCGGGGTGTCCTGGGCCAGGGCCCGGGCCACCGCCACCCGCTGTTTCTCGCCCCCGGAGAGGGCGGTCACCGGCCGTGCGGCCAAGGTTTCGAGGTCCATGGCCGCAAGCGCCCGGTCCACCATTTCCGTGTCGCGTACGTTCGGGCGGCTGAAGGCGCCGATATGGGGGTGGCGGCCCATCATCACGCATTCGTATACGGAAAACCCGAAACCGATGCCGGTCTCCTGCGGAACCAGGGCGATTTCTTTCGCGAGTTCCCGGCGGCTGTAATCAGACAGCCTGCGGCCGGCAAAGACGATGCGGCCGCAATCCGGGGTTGTGAATCCGGCGAGAAGGTCGAGCAGGGTGGTCTTGCCCGAGCCGTTCGGGCCGATTATGCCGTGGAAGAGCCCGGCCGCGAATTCGCCGTTCATCCCGCGGATGGTTTCCCGTTCGCCGTGGCGGAAGACGATGTTGCTGAACTGCCATCCCGGTCCCGTCATTCCATCCCCCGGCCGTGGCGGCGTCTGAATATGTAGCAGAAGAACGGCCCGCCGAGCAGGGCGGTGAGCACCCCCACCGGCACCTCCTGCGGCAGGAGCGTCCGGCTCGCGGTGTCGGCCGCGAGTAGCAGGGCGGCTCCGGCGAGAAAACCGGCAATGGCGAGCCTGCGGTTGCCCGGGCCGAAGAGCGAGCGCATCAGGTGGGGGATGATCAGGCCGACAAAGCCGATGATCCCGGATACCGAGACGCAGACCGCGGCCACCAGAGTGGCGCAGACGAGCAGCACGCGCCGGGTCCGGCTCGCGTCCACGCCCAGGGAGACAGCGGTCCGGTCTCCGCAGGCGAGGATGTCGAGGTCGCGGCCCCGGGCCACGCTGACCGCAAGCCCGAAGAGCGCGGCCAGGGAGGCCGCCGCCACGTGGTTCCAGCTCCGGGAGGCGAGCGAGCCCATGAGCCAGAAGATCAGCACCGACACCTGTTCATCGGCGATGAACTTCATGAAGCTTATCCCGGCCGCGAGGATGGCGCTGACGATGACGCCCGCGAGGATCATGGTCCCCGGCCGCATGTGGCCGTCGAAGGAGGCCAGCCGCACCACCACCAGCAGGGTGAGCCCGGCCCCGGTAAAGGCGAAGAGCGGAACGGGGAGCGGGGAGGCGCCGTCCAGACCGAGGAGCAGGGCCAGGCTTGCCCCGAACGCGGCCCCGGAAGACACCCCCAGGGTGTAGGGATCGGCCAGAGGGTTGTGGAGGATGCCCTGGAACACCACCCCGGCCACGGCCAGGCCGCCGCCAACGGCCACGGCGCAGAGAATCCGGGGAAGGCGCACTTCGAAAAGCACCACCGCGAGCGTCGGGTTCATGCCCTCCGGCGCGTTGCCGCCGAGTTTCGCCCACACGATCCGCGCTGCCTGAAACAGGCTGATGTCCACGTAGCCCATGCTGGCCGCGGCCAGGATCATGAGGATAAGGAAGAGCGCGGCCGCGATGGCGGCGGCCGGGAAGAGATCCCGGTTATGTTCCGTTTGCGTCTTCATCCCCACGCCACCGTTATTACAAGAAGAAAGATTCCGGCCGCGAGCATTAGCCAGTCGCTCCGGCGCGGCCGGATGAGGAACAGGGCGCTTAGCGCGGTCACGAGAATGAGAATCGAGGCCAGGTCTGCGGCCGCGATCCAAGCCGCGGAGGTCCTTGCCGCCTTGTGGAGCCGGTTCAGCCGGTGAAACGGCTGGATTTCCTTCTTCTCTATCCGCTCCATCATACCGCTTCCCGGCCGGAACACATAGGTCACCACCCCGTGGGAACCGTAGAGAAGCTCGACCGTTCCGTCGTTTTTAACCCGGACCACGGTCGGTTTTCTCTTCTCTTCGCAAGCCGCCTCGTATGCGGCCAGCGCCCGGGTTACGGCGCTGCTGTCCAGCGCGGGCGCGGCAAGGGTACGGCGTTCTTTTTCAACGAAGTATCCGAATTCCCGCCGGTGGTTTAGCAGAAGCCCGGTCACCGCGTAGAACAGGGTGAAGCCGAGGATGAAGAACCCGGCCCAGCGGTGGATTTTCCGCATGGTTGCCTGTGGTTTCATGTTGTCGCCCCCTGTTTTTCAGGCAAGAAAAAAATACAAAAAACCTGCCGCGGTCACGGTGAGCACCCGGAAGCCTTGGCTTGCGGCGATCAGTTCCATTGCGGTCGCAGGCGGGAAGATCCCGGCGTAGTAGGGGAACTGGTGCCGCGCGGCCCGCATCGGGGTGGAGAGGACGTTGCCCGCGACCAGGGCGAGGACCACGTCCTTCGTGCCCAGGCTGTGGGTGTCGAGCAGGGCCCCGGCCGCGGCCAGACCGGCGGAGAACTCCGCGCCCACGTGCAGGGCGACGATGCCCAGGGCCTGGGGCTTGAGCCACGAAAAAAGCCCAAGGTGGGCGGCCAGCCACTTCTGCACCATCCCGAAAAAACCGGCCCGGCCGGCGAGGAAGAACAGGGTGTAGGCGGGCACGGTGAAGATGGCGATCCTCCTTATCCGCCGCCGGAACCGTTTCCACGCCTTCCCGATCCCCTGTCTGAACGTGGTCTTGTTTTCCTTCCCCCCGGCCGCGTGGAAATCTCCGGAAGCGGCGGGCAAAAGCAACCGGCCGAGCGCCACCACCGCCAGGGTCTGGAAACAGGCCGCGGCCAGGGTGATGGAGACGTAATGGAACGCGGCCGCGCCGATGAGCGGCGCGGTAAGGAAGAAAACCGTGGGCAGGTGGAGGAAGTAGCGGGGCAGGGAGTTGAACAGGTTGGCCAGCACCAGTTCCCGTTTTTTTATCCTGCCCTGGTCAAAGGCCTCGGCCAGCATGGTGTTGCTCGCCACTCCCGAGAAAAAGGCCATGGAAAAGCTGGCCCCGGTCACCGGGGAAAGCCGCCCGGCCCGGATGAGCGGCCGGGCCAGGCGGGCGAGTTTGTTGGTCCAGTTGAGGGATTCGATCAGGTTGCCGGCCATGATCCCCAGGCTGACGAGAAACAGCAGCCGGGCGAGCGGCCAGATGAGCCCGCGCCAGAGGGTGTGGATGTCAAGACCGGCGACCATCCTTACTACTTCAGCTCTATCCCTGCGTCCCGGGCCGCGTCGGCCGCGTGGCTGACAAAGATGTCGGCAAAGGCGGGGTTTTCGCCCAGGCCTTTCTTGACCGGGACGACCTCAAAGCCGTTGGCCTCGAGCGCCGAGAGCCAGGACTCCGGCTCAGGCCCGGCCATGTCGTTTATGGCGTGGTCTCCGGCCACCACCATCAGCGGTTTTATCATCACCTTGCGGATACCGGTTCTTTCAAGCTCCGCGATGGCGTCGTCGCGGGAGGGGAAACCCTCGACGCAGCCGACGATGGTTTTCGTGCCAGGATAGGCCCGGTTCATCATTGCCTCGAACTCGAGGTAGGCCCCGCCCGAGGGGAAAAACTCGTTGCCGTGGCCCATGTAGAGCAGGGCCGCGCCCATTTCCTTTGCCGCGGCCGCGTCAGGGGCCAGGGCCCGGACCACCGCCTCTATGTCTTCGGGGTAGGGATGGCGCGGGCCAATGGCGCCGAACGCGGGCCGGCCGATGACCACCTTGTTGAATGGCTTGTACTTCTCCTTGATGGTCTCGATCCCGTCCAGGGCGGTGACGTAATTTTTGAGGTCGAGGAACTCCTCGCCAAAGGTGAGATGGGTGGGCTGGACAACGATGGTGTCAAAGCCCGAGTCCTGGAGTTCGGCCATGGCCGCGAGCGGGCCGCGCACGTTGATCACGTAATCGGGCACGTTGGGGTGTTTCCTGGCGTAGGACGGGTCTGCGGCCCGTTTCTGCCAGACCATGCGGATGATGTTGGAGGTGAAGGCGATCCGGACCGGCGTGTTGGGGAAACGGGCCTCCATCCTTTGCTTGATGTTGATAAGCGATTTCAGCGCCGGTTCCACCGTGGTGCCGAACATGGCGATGACGATGGCGTTTTTGTGTACCCTTTTGTACTCCCCGGCCATTGCGGAAGAGGCCGCAAGCAGTATGAAGGCGAGCAGGATTGCGGTCAGCTTTTTCATCTTCATGGTGTTCTCCTTTGGGTCATGGTGACTGGTTGCATGACAACGGCCAAAGGACGGGTGGTTTGCGCGCGCAGGCCTGTCCGCAGCGGCCGGGATTTTTTCTCCGGCCCGGCCCGTGAAGCGGTTCGCGGGGCAGCCACGGAGCAGGGGAGGAAAAACAAAAAAAATCCCGGACGGCGTTGGCAAGGCCGATCCGGGATTTCCCTTTTTTATCCGCTTGATCGTTGCCGCGTCTCCCCGTCCACGAGATACGCGGCTATGGTCGCAAGGCAGGTCTTCTGACTCCCGGATCATCCTCCTCCCGCGCCTTCCCGGCCTTGATACGGCCAGTGGCATGGATGCGGGATTCGTCCCCGGTCACAGCGGCGGGCCCGTTCCGGATTCGCACCGGATTCCCTATTAAGCTCGAACGAGCGCCATTGCGCCTGTCTTATTAACAGGAAACGTTATCGTCGTCAACCGCGGTTTCCTCATAGCGATTTGTCAATTTGTCAAGCCTGGCCCCAAAGCGCACGGTTGACGGCCCGGTTCGCGACACATATAATTCATATTATACTTGATTGGTTGTTCGGTGCCGGCATAACGGTTCTGATGCGCAAAGGTTTTGCAACTGGTTGTTGGAGGGGTGCCATGGGGCAGGTGACCATCTATCTCGATGACGAGACCGAGGCCCGGATGCGGGCCGCGGTCAGGGACGGCAAGGTCTCCTTGAGCAAATGGGTGGCCGGGCTGATCAGGGAAAAGACCGCGGGCGAATGGCCGGCTTCGGTGGCCGCTTTGGCCGGGGCCTGGAGGGATTTCCCTTCCCTTGACGAGATCCGCGGAAGCGCGGTGGCCGATACCCCCCGCGAACGGATCTGAGATGTATGTCCTCGACACCAATACCCTGATCTACTTCTTCAAGGGTGAGGGGCGGGTGGCGCAGAACCTCCTGGGTAAAGCGCCGCGGGATATCGCCGTCCCCAGCATCGTCCTCTTTGAGCTCGAGCTCGGCATTGCCAAGTCTTCTTCGCCGGCAAGGCGCAGGGAACAGCTTGCGGAGTTTGTTTCCCTGGTGGAGGTTCTCGACTTCACCGCCCGGGAGGCGAGGTGCGCCGCCGCCGTCCGGGCGGAGCTCGAACGCAGGGGTGAGCCGATCGGCCCCTTCGACACCCTGATAGGGGGAACCGCCCTGGCCGCCCAGGCCGTGCTGATCACTCACAATCTCAAGGAATTCGGGAGAATAAGCGGCCTCCGGGTGGAGGACTGGTTCTGATGCGGCCCTGGATCCGTCCCGGCACGGGGTGATTTGTCAATTTGTCAAGCCTGGCCCCAAAGGCTCAGTCGGGGTTCTTTACGGCCCGCGGTTTACGGTTTACAGTGGCCGAAACCGCAAGCAAAAGGTTGCCCATGGCCGAAAAAGAACTCTACCTCATCGACGCCTCCGCCTATATTCACCGGGCCTTTCACGCCATTGCGCCGCTTACGGCCCCGGACGGCACTCCCACCAATGCGGTCTTCGGTTTCATCCGCATCCTCCAGCGGGTGATACGGGAAAAATCGCCCGCCTGTATCGCCTGCGCCTTTGACCTGAAAGGGCCAACCTTCCGCCACGAAATCTACCCGGAGTACAAGGCCAACCGGCCGCCCATGGCCGAGGAGCTGGCCGCGCAGATCCCGTTGGTGCGGGAGGCGGTGGCGGCCCACAACATAAGGTTTCTCGAACAGGATGGCTTCGAGGCCGACGACCTCATCGCCTCCGCGGCCCGCAGCCTCTGCGGCGAGGTCAGGGTGGTGATCGTCTCCGGCGACAAGGATCTTCTCCAGCTCGTGGACAGCCGGATCAGCATGTGGGATCCGATGAACGACCGTTTCTTCGATCCCGCGGCCGTGGAAAAAAAATTCGGCGTGCCGCCGGAGAAACTGCTCGACTTCTTCGCCCTGACCGGGGATTCCTCCGACAACATCCCCGGCGTGGCCGGCATCGGCCCCAAGACCGCGGCCGCGCTGATAAACGAGTTCGGCGGCCTGGACGCCATCCTCGCGGACATCAATGCGGTCGGCAAGCCGGGGTTGCGGAAAAAACTGGAAAACGGCCGGGAGAACGCCATCCTCTCCCGCGACCTCATCCGGCTGCGGGACGACCTCGATGTGGGGCCGCTCGAGGAGTTCGTGGCCCGGCCCCCGGACGGTGACCGGCTCGGCGAACTCTACATGCGTCTCGGTTTTTCCTCTCTCCTAAAGGAGCTCGGCGGCCACCAGCGCATTTCCCATGAGGGGTTTTCCCTTCTCACCGGCGCGGACGAACTCGGGCGGCTCCTGGAAGAGGCAAGGAGAAAAAGAATTCTGGTCATCGACTGTGAGACCACCTCGCTCGACCCGGTGAGCGCCGAACTCGTCGGAATCGCCCTGTGCTGCGGCGAGGACGAGGCCTTCTACCTGCCGTTTGCCCATGTGGACGACCGCGGCGATCCGCTCCCCGGCCAGGCCGACCTTGACTCGCTCCGGCCGGGGCTCGCCGCGGCGTTCGCCGATCCGGACATCCTCAAGGTGGGCCACAACCTCAAGTACGACATCCAGGTTCTTTCCCGGGCCGGGTTCGAGGTCGTCCCGCCTTTGGCCTGCACCCTTATCGCCTCGCACCTGGCCGAACCGGAGCGGCGTTCCCGCAAGCTCGACGACCTGAGTCTGGCCCTGCTCGGCCGGGAGCTGACCTCCTTTGCCGAGGCCGCCGGCGACGGCGGTTTCGCCAGGGTGGGGCCTGGCGCGGCCCGGGACTATGCCTGCGAGGACGTCCGGGCCGCTTTCCTTCTCTGGCGTCACTATGAGCCGGTCCTCGAAAGGGACGGGCTCATGCGGTTGTTTCAGGAGGTGGAGATGGCGCTCGTTCCGGTGCTGGCCGCCATGGAGCTTGCCGGCGTGGCCGTTGACCGGGAGGCGCTCGCCGCCCTCGGCCGCGGTTTTGACCGCGACCTCGCCGAGCTCGAAGCGGAAATCCACCGCATGGCCGGCCGCGAATTCAACATCAACTCCACGAAACAGCTCGGCGAGATTCTGTTCGAGGAGCTGAAACTGCCCCACGGCCGCAAGACCAAGACCGGTTATTCCACCGATCTGAAGGTCCTGGAGAAGCTGTCCCGCTACCATGATCTTCCGGCTTATGTCATCCGTCACCGCAACCTGAGCAAACTCAAATCCACCTATATCGACGGTCTCGTCGGCCAGATCCACCCGGTTACC
>JALWTY010000026.1 GCA_026993265.1 Desulfobacterales bacterium | reverse complement strand
CACCAGCGCCGTCAACGATGGTGGTGTTGTCCTTGTCGATGACCACCCGCTTGGCAGCGCCAAGGTCGTTGATGGTCACGTTCTCGAGCTTGATGCCGAGGTCCTCGGTGATCACCTGGCCGCCGGTGAGGATGGCGATATCCTCGAGCATGGCCTTGCGGCGGTCGCCGAAACCGGGGGCCTTGACCGCGGCCACGTTCAGGGTGCCGCGGAGCTTGTTGACCACCAGGGTGGCCAGGGCCTCGCCGTCCACGTCCTCGGCGATGATCAGGAGCGGCTTGCCCATCTTGGCGATCTGCTCGAGGATGGGGAGCAGATCCTTCATGTTGCTGATCTTCTTCTCATGGATGAGGATGTAGGGATCCTCCAGGTTGACCTCCATCTTCTCGGGGTCGGTCACGAAGTAGGGAGAAAGGTAACCGCGGTCGAACTGCATGCCCTCGACCACGTCGAGGGTGGTCTCCATGCTCTTGGCCTCTTCCACGGTGATGACGCCTTCCTTGCCAACCTTGTCCATGGCCTCGGCGATGATGTTGCCGATGGTGGCGTCGTTGTTGGCGGAGATGGTGCCGACCTGGGCGATCTCCTTCTGCTCCTTGGTGGGCTTGGCGATATTCTTGAGCTCGTCGACCACGGCATCGACAGCCTTGTCGATGCCGCGCTTGATCTCCATGGGGTTGTTGCCCGCGGCAACCAGCTTGGAGCCCTCGGCGTAGATGGCCTGGGCCAGGATGGTGGCGGTGGTGGTGCCGTCACCGGCGACGTCGGAGGTCTTGCTGGCCACCTCCTTGACCATCTGGGCGCCCATGTTCTCGAACTTGTCGGAAAGCTCGATCTCCTTGGCAACGCTCACGCCGTCCTTGGTGATGTTGGGGGCGCCAAAGGATTTCTCCAGCAGCACGTTCCTGCCCTTGGGGCCGAGGGTAACCTTTACCGCGTTGGCCAGGGTGTTGACCCCGTTCAGGATCCGCTCCCGGGCCTTGACTCCGTATTTGATCTCCTTTGCAGCCATGACTTGTATCTCCTTACTGTTTGATTCTGATTCGTTTCAATGACAACCTGAAGACGCGTCAGCCGTCTCCATTACCAGCCCCTTGAAAAACTGCTGCGCCTGACGATGCGGCATCAAAATCCGGCTCAAAATGCTCAAGTTCTTCATGTAAACTCTTTTCGCCGGATTTTTTCATGCCTCGTCCGCGCTCGCGCTCGTTTTCAACGGACCGTTACTCCACGATGCCGAGGATGTCGTCCTCGCGCAGGATGAGATAGTCCTCGCCGTCGAGCTTCACGTCGGTGCCGCCGTACTTGCTGAACAGCACCCGGTCGCCGACCTTGACGGTCATGGCCAGCCGCTCGCCGTTGTCCTTGATCTTGCCGTCACCGACCGCGATCACCTCGCCCTCGGCCGGCTTCTCCTTGGCGGAATCGGGGATGATGATCCCGCCGCTGGTCTTCTCTTCTCCCTCGAGCCTCTTGACCAGTACACGATCGTTAAGTGGCCTGATTTTCATCTCTGAACACCTCCCAACTTCTCTTTTTATTTGAATTTGCGGAACACAAGGCAAGAAGCCTTGATGCTTTCCCTGCATCCGGGTTCCTGAAAAAACAAAAAAATACGACGGAAAAACCGCTGCCAGAGAACCAGGCAGCCTTCGGTGGTGCAAACAATAGGGATGGCCCTGGCAGAAATCAAGGCGGGCCGGAAATTTTTTTTCGGCCTCAACCGCTTGAAAAAACAGAAAATTTCACAAGGGGACGAAAAAAATCACATTCCGCCGCGCCAACAGCCCCTTTAAAAAGGAGCGCGAGCGCGGACGAGGCATGAAAAAATCCGGCGACCCGGAGCGAAGCGAAGAGAACGGCAGCAGAATGCTGCCGGCCCGAAGGGCGAGGCGCCATGCGCCGAGTAAAAAGCGCGGTTTACAGGGGGGGTAAATAAGCATTTTGAGCCGGATTTTGATGCCGCATCGTCAGGCGCAGCAGTTTTTCAAGGGGCTGTCAGACCTTGACGCGCCAGCCGTAGGGATCGGGCAGGCGGCCGTACTGAAGCCCCTGGAGGGAATCAAAGAGACGGGAGGCGAGCCCGCCTGTCACCCCGCCGTTGACCACGTGCTCGCGGCCCTTGTAGGAAAGGGCCCCCACCGGAGAGATCACCGCGGCGGTGCCGGTGGCGAATATCTCCTTGAGGGTGCCGGACTCGATGGCGGAAAGAACCTCGTCGATGGATATGGGCCTTTCCTCGACGGAGATACCCCAGTCCCTGGCCATGGTTATCACCGACTCGCGGGTGATGCCCGGCAGGATTGAACCGGAAAGAGGCGGGGTAACAAGGGATTCGTCGAACAGGAAAAAGATGTTGGAGGTGCCGATCTCCTCTATATACTTCCGCTCAATGGCGTCGAGCCAGAGCACCTGGGTGTAGCCGTGCTCCTTGGCCTCGACCGCGGCCATTATGCTGGCGGCGTAGTTGCCCGCTGTCTTGACGTCGCCTACGCCGCCGCGCACGGCGCGGACGTATTTATCGGAAACAAAGATCTTGACCGGATTGAATCCCTCGGGATAATAGGCCCCGACCGGACTGAGGATGATGAAGAAAAGATAGCTGTCCGCGGGCTTCACCCCGAGACCGGCCTCGGTGGCGATCATGGTGGGACGGATGTAGAGGCTCGCGCCCCGGCCTTGCGGCACCCAGGCGGCGTCGAGGCGCAGGAGCTGCCTGAGGGCGTCTAGCACCGCTTCCGGATCGATCTCGGGCATGCACATGCGCACGGCCGAACGGTTCATGCGGTTGAGATTGTCCAGGGGACGGAAGAGGAAGATGCTGTCGTCGTCGCCCCGGTAGGCCTTCAGCCCCTCGAATATCGCCTGGCCGTAATGGAGAACCATGGAGGCGGGGGAAAGGCTGAAGTCGCCAAAGGGAACGATGCGCGCGTCATGCCACCCCCGGCCCCGGTCCCAGGACATGACGAACATATGGTCGGTGAAATACTTGCCGAAACCGAGTTCGCCGTCCGCGGGCCGCTGCCTGCGGGCCGCCTCGTCCACCCTGCTGACCGAGATATCCATCGCACGCCTCCTTCTGGAACACAAAGGAGATAATATATCCAAGAGACCGGCGCTTTAAAACAAGATTTTTTCGTCCGGGCTCTGGTATTATTCCTTCCGGCCATATATATTCCTGACAGAAAACAAGCGCCACAGGGGAGGAGGCTCAAGGATGCCGGAACACAAGCCGTCGAGGATGGTTCTCAAGTACTTTCTCTTCCTGTTCATCCTGTCCATCCTGCTGATGGGCAGGCTGCTGTGGCCATTTTTCTCCATCCTGGTGCTGTCCTTCCTCCTGGCCGGGATCTTCCAGCCGGTGTACGGTTTTTTGAACAGGCGGTTTTCGCCCGGGTTTTCCTCCTTCGTCACTTGCGTGCTGATCGTGCTGCTGGTCTTCGTGCCCCTGGTGGTCTTCGTGGGCGCGCTGTCAAAGGAGGCCTACAACCTCTACCAGGCAGGCAGGACCGCCGATATCGGCGCAAGCCTCAAGACCATGCTGCACCAGAACCCCTATCTCGTGCGCCTGCAGGAACTCCTGAAGGGACTGGGCGTAAGCCTCGACCCGGCGGAGGCGAGCCGGATGGTCTCGAACCTCGCCTCCAACGCCGGGCTGTTCCTCTTCAACCAGGCCAAGAGCTGGGCCGCCAACCTGATGGTCTTCCTGTTCGATTTCTTCATAATGATCCTGACCATCTACTTCCTGCTCATCGACCAGGACCGGCTGATAAACTTCTTCCTGCGCCTCTCCCCCCTGCCTGACAACCAGGAACGTCAGCTCATCGACAAGTTCAAGGAAATAACCGGGGCGGTGCTCATCGGCAACGGCATCTGCGGGCTGATCCAGGGGGTGCTCGGCGGGGCGGCAATGGTGGTGCTGGGTTTCGGCAAACCGATACTCTGGGGCGGGGTGATGACCATCCTCGCCTTCCTGCCGGTGTTCGGAATCGGCCTGGTCCTGATCCCGGCGGCGCTGATCCTGCTGCTCCAGGGCAAGGCGGCCATGGCCGCGGCCACCCTGATCTTCTACGCCGTTCTCTCCTTTTCGGTGGAGTACCTGCTAAAACCGAAACTGGTGAGCCGCCAGGTGCAGATGCACACCCTGCTGGTGTTCCTCTCGATCATGGGGGGCTTGAGCCTGTTCGGCTTCCTCGGCATAATCTACGGCCCGCTCATCGTATCCGCCTTCCTGACCATGACGGAAATCTACCTCCTCAACTACGACCGCTACGTCACCGACGAGGAGGACGAGGGGGCCTACTGACCCCGTAAAAAGGCCGCGAAGCGGGCTTTCCACGGGGTCATCAAGTATCGGCACAAGTTCCCGCACCGCGCACCACAAAAAAAAGGCGCCCGCAAAAGGCGCCTTGGAAAAAA
Organism: Desulfobacterales bacterium; assembly: GCA_026993265.1. GTDB lineage: Bacteria > Desulfobacterota > Desulfobulbia > Desulfobulbales > JAJRZW01 > JAJRZW01. The sequence continues at coordinate 4,437 of JALWTY010000026.1, read as the reverse complement.
CATGGTGGAGCTGAGCGGGATCGAACCGCCGACCTACGCGTTGCGAACGCGTCGCTCTCCCAGCTGAGCTACAGCCCCGTTATCTTTTGCCTAAAATCCGTGAGCGCCCGATAGCGGGCCGTCTGCTGTGTCGGCAACGAGTTACATCGTTGCCTCCCTGCACCTGGCCAGCTCTCGGACACTCACGGCTCCAGGCCTTGGGTTGCCGGAGAATGTAAACGAAAACCGCCGGAACGCCAATACATTTTGCCGACAAACTGGTCGGGGCGAGAGGATTCGAACCTCCGACTTCCTGCTCCCAAAGCAGGCGCGCTACCAGGCTGCGCCACGCCCCGCAAGAACCCGCTTCACGGCAGCCCGTTGAAAAACAAGCGCGAGCGCAGACGAGGCAGGGTAAGTGAGCATTGAGCCGGATTTTGACGCCGCATCGTCAAGCGCAGCAGTTTTTCAACGGGCTGATAGCCCGCAAAAGGCCAATATACCGGGCGCGCGTGCCGCGTCAAGGGAGTTTGCAGGCCGGCTCCGCCACGGCGTCATTATCCTCCTCGCAGAAAAGATCCTGAATCCGTGACGGCTTCGTGCCTCTTGCAAGGCAACCAATTGAAAAAGCGCTTTTTCAACAAAAACCGCCTTGACAAAAAATTCACCCGCCGCCGGAGCGGGGCGCTTGATGAGCGGGCCATCTGCTGTGTCGGCAACGAGTTGATATACCGAAGTATAATCAACATCGTTGCCTCCTTGCATCTGGCCCGCTCATCTAAGCTCACGGATTCAGGAAAGATAAAAAAACTTCGGTTGACTACCAGCAGGCAACTTGATATAAAGTAGCCACTTTTCGTCCGGGGCCGCGGCACAGCCGCCGGTATCACCGGGTTCATACGAAAAAAATTCCCGGGTAGCTCAGTCGGTAGAGCAGGTGGCTGTTAACCACCCTGTCGGGGGTTCGAGTCCCTCCCCGGGAGCCAGATTTCAATCCGCCAACTTGAGGCGGTTCCTGGTTGGCGCGAGACCCTGCAGGGCGAACCCTGCGGGGTCTTTGCTTTTTTCCGCGTAACGCGCTCGAGAGGCGGAGCAAGTCCGCCGCAAGCCGCGAAGCCGAATACCAGCCGAACAAATGGCAGCCACGGACAAAATCGCCTCCCTCCTCGGCCTCGACCGGCGCCTGGCCGGACCGGCAGCGCTCTTCGCCCTGCATATCCTCGCCGCCATCGCCATTCTCACCATCGTCCGCAGCCTGATAAACGGTATCGCCCTCGACGCCTATCCCAAGAGCTTTCTCCCCCTGCTCTTCGCCTCCCAGGCCGGTTTCTACCTGCTATTCTCGGCCGCCTACTCGTGGGCGGGCAGCCGCCTTGCCCCGGAGCGGACCGCGGTCTGGTTCACCGGCCTGTTCTTCGCCGTGCTCGCGGCCGCGAGGATCGGGATCGAGTGCAATACCCGCTGGCTGCCATTCGCCATCTACGTAATCCTCGAGCCCTTTGCATCCATACTCGTCATCCAGAGCTGGAGCGCGGTCACAAGCTGCCTCGACAGCCGGGAAGCCAAGAAGGTCCTGCCCGTCGCTGGCGCGGCCGGCACCATCGGCGCCTTGAGCGGCGGCGCCACCGCCACTGCCGTGGCCGCCTCCCTCGGCGCCGAAAACCTCCTTTTCCCCTGCCTCCTGCTTGTCCTGCTCTCCCTTGCCAGCGGCAGACGCATCCGGAGCCTCGCCGCCAGGATCACGGAAGAGCCGGCCGTGCAGCCCGGGCCGGGCCGAAAAAGGGCCTGGCTCCGCCCCGATCCCCTGATCCTGAGGTTCATCGCCTGCACAATCCTCACCGCCTGCGCCTTTACCGTAATCGACTACCAGTTCAAGGCGGTCATTCAGGCCAGCTACGGCAAGGACGAAATAGCCGGGTTCCTGGGCGCATTCCTCGCCGCCTCGAGCCTGTTCCACCTTTCTGGTCCAGACCTTTGCCGAAGGCCGGATTCTGCGCCGTTTCGGGATGATATTCGGGCTTGCGAGCCTGCCATTCGCCATGCTGGCCGGCTCGGCGGCGTTCTTTCTCTTCCCAGGCATGGCCGCCGCAACCGGGACCATGTTTTTCGCCAACACCGCGAGCTACTCCCTCAACCGCTCGGCCCGGGAGCTGACCCTGATGCCGTACCGCCCCCAGGTGAAACAACAGCTGAAGATCCTGCTGGAAGGCATCCTCCGGCCGGGCGCGGTAATGCTATCCAGCGGCGCCATCGCCGCCGGCGCCGCCTTTTTCAGCCTCGGCCAGCTTTCCATCGCGGCCGCAGTCTGCGCGTCCCTGGCCATCCTCAGCGCCCTGGCCATGAAAAAACCCTTTGCCCGCCGCATCGAACAGGCCCTGAACGCAAAACGTCTTGAGCTCTTGCCCATCCCCTCGCTCGACCGCGCCGCAGACCCGCTCACGGCCGGGATTCTCGACAAGGCCCTGACCGGCGGCGAGGAAGAATGCCTCTTTGCCCTCGAACTCATGCGTGAGTCCGGCCTGGGCCTCGACAGCCGGAAGCTGGAGATCCTGCTTGCGCACCATTCCCCGCGGATAAGGGCCGCGGCCGTGGAGACCGTGACCGCCCCCATAGACGGCGATACCGCTTCCCTACTGGCACAGCACCTCGGCCGCGAAACAGACGCGGATGCGCAACAGGCCGTCATAAAGGCCATGAGGATCGGAGGACGGCCGCCGGATTTCGCCGTCCTCGCCTCCCTGGCCGCGGACGGCCATGCAAAGACACGGGCCGAGGCGGCCATAAGCCTTTTCGCCATCGGCGGGCTCGCCGGGATCATCACCGCGGCCGAGACCACCAAGGCCATGCTGGCCTCGGACAAGAGTGACGACCTTGTCCAGGCGGCAAGGATATTGGGCGAGCTGGGCAACGGCTTCTTTGCCCCGGACCTGCTGCCGCTGATGGACCACCCCGATATCCGGGTCAGACACGCAGCCATCGCCGCCGCGGCCCGGCTTGGCGGCGCCCTCCTCACCGAAAAGCTCCTCGCGCGCATCAGGCAGCCCGAAGACGCCGCCGCCGCGGCCGGCGCCCTGGCCCAAACCACCCCGCCGCCGGTGCCGGAGCTGCAAAACATCCTCCGCGAAACGGAAAGGCCCGGGCTAATAAAGGCGGCGGTATCCGCCCTGGCCGAAAGCAAGAGCCCGGCCGCGGCCGGCGCCCTCATCGCCTGCGCGGCCGAAGGCCCCCAGGAAAAACGTTTTGCGGCGATCAAGGGCTTGGGCCGGATGCGCCGGTACGGGGTCAACCTCCCGGCCGGGCCCTGTCTCGACCTGGTGCGCGGCGAAATCAGCCGGGCCCGGCCCGTGGCCATGCTCGCCAAGGCCGCGGTCTGCGCCTCCGGACCGGGCCTGTTTCTCAAGGACCAGGCCCGCCACCGGCTGCGGCGGAGCCAGGAAGCGGTCTTCCGCCTTCTCGGCCTCGTCTGCGATCCCGCCACCGTGCACAAGGCCTGCGTCAACTTCCTTTCAGGCGGCAAAAACGCCAGGGCCAACGCCCTGGAACTGCTCGAACATATCCTGCCGCGGGACATCGGCCGTCCGGTGACAAACTTCCTCGAGCAGGAAGAAAAAAACGATACCCCCTTCCTCGACCTGGCCGCGGCCGCCGAAGACCCGTTCATCGCCGCGATAGCCTCATGGGGATGGCCTGAGGAGATGGCGTTGCGTCATCCGCAAACCTACCAAAGGAGCCAGAAAATGATCCCGATGATGGAAAAGATCTTCTTCCTGAAAAGCGTCCCGTTCCTGGCCGATCTCGCCGCAGACCAGCTTCAGCGGGTGGCGGAGATCTTCAGCGAAAAGGACGTCGCGGCCGGCTCGGTGATCTTCCGCGAGGGTGACCCGGGCCACTCCATGTTCATCATCGCCGACGGCGCAGTCAGGGTGGAAAGGGGCGGCCGGGAGATCGCAACCCTCGGGCCCGGCGACTTTTTCGGAGAGATGGCCCTGCTCGAGTACGCCGAGCGCACCGCCACGGTCGCCGCCACCGCGGACACCGTCCTGCTGATCCTGGATACCGACAGCTTCACCGACCTGGTGACGGAGTACCCGGAGATCGCCCTGGGCGTCATGCGCACCCTGTCCAGGCGGCTGCGGAAATATCTCACGGAAGAAGGGATGCCAAAAAACGATAAATGGCCCCCCAACCCTCAAAGCTCAAAGCTCAAACCTCAAACCTCAACGCTCAACAAAAACAGATGAGCGACGTCACCCCGGACAGGTTCCACGAACTGTATGAAAAAAACCGCACCCCCTGGGACATCGGCCGCGTCGACCCCAACCTGGAGAGACTGGTGGCCCACGGCAGGATCGCGCCGGGCCGGATCATCGACATCGGCTGCGGCACCGGCAGCGACGCGGTCTGGCTCGCCGGGCCCGGTTTCACCGTTACCGGGGTCGATCTGGTGGCCGCGGCCAT
>JALWTY010000025.1 GCA_026993265.1 Desulfobacterales bacterium | reverse complement strand
ACGATATATATCATCTTTTCTCCTTCTGGAAAAAATTAAGGCTTTATCAAAGCTGCCGGAGCACTGGCCATACGGTCGTCTACGGCATTACTTTGTGCTGTGGTTAAGATACAAGGGTATTAGCAGCCCGTTGAAAAACTACTGCGCTTGACGATGCGGCGTCAAAATCCGGCTCAAAATGCTCATTTACTCCATGTAAACTGCGCTTTTTCGCCGGATTTTTCCTTGCCTCATCTGCGCTCGCGACGTTTTTCAACGGGCTGTTAGGGGATGATGGTCTCGTAACAACCCAAAACGGTACAGGAGGCACGGAATCATTTGACCCGCAACTTACCGATATTATACTGGCTTCTGTCTTCTGGGTTCTGTCTTCTGGCATCGCATCCGCCAACTGTCTCCCGTTTCCCGTCTCCTGTCTCCTGTTATGCAGATGACCCGCTCTCGAACGCCCCGTAGGGCGGCGGGTGATTTTTTTGTCAAGGCGATTTTTGTTGAAAAATTACGGTTTTTTCAATTGGATGCCTTGTTAAAAACCACGAAGCCGTCACGGATTCAGGTTGCATAATAACCGTCCGGCCGGGAAAGGGGAAGGGCGCCCTTGCATTCATCCGCTTATCCGGATATAAAGAAGCCATGGAGGCGACCGCGCAACTCTTCAAGGCCCTGTCCGAGGGGACCCGGCTTCGTATCCTCGCCCTGCTCGTGGACGGGGAGAGGTGTGTCTGCGAGCTGATGGAGGTCCTGGGGATGCCCCAGTCCACCATCTCCCGCCATCTCTCCTACCTCAAGAATTCCGGCTGGGTCTCGGGCGAGCGGCGGGGGGTGTGGATGTACTACCGCCTCCGGGAAGAACGGAGCGCGTTCGCGGACGGGCTGCTCGCCCTCCTCTCCCCCCACCTCGCCGCCACCGGCCAGGGCCGGGCCGACCGGGAAAGGCTGGCGGAGATGGCTGACGGCAAGCAAGACGCCTGCGGCGGCCGAGGCCTATCAGCCCGTTGAAAAACGTAGCGAGCGCAGCAGTTTTTCAACGGGCTGCTATTGCCGCCATACAGGACAAAAAAGGGAGCAGAGATGAACCAGACAAAAAAACTTTCCTTTCTCGACCGTTTTCTCACCCTGTGGATCTTCCTCGCCATGTTCGCCGGGGTCATTGGCGGCTGGCTCTACCCCGGGGTCCGGGACTTCATCAACAAATTCCAGGTCGGCACCACCAACCTGCCCATCGCCGTGGGCCTGATCCTGATGATGTACCCGCCGCTCGCCAAGGTGAGGTACGAGAAACTCCACGAGGTCTTCCGCAACTACAAGGTCCTCGCCCTCTCGCTGGTGCAGAACTGGGTGGTGGGCCCGGTCCTGATGTTTCTCCTGGCGATAGCCTTTCTCGCGGGCCGCCACGAGTACATGGTCGGGCTGATCCTGATCGGCCTGGCCCGCTGCATCGCCATGGTCATCGTCTGGAACGACCTGGCCGACGGCGACACCGAGTACTGCGCCGGCCTGGTGGCCTTCAACTCCATCTTCCAGGTTCTCTTCTTCTCCCTTTACGCCTGGTTCTTCATCACCAAGCTGCCGGCCTGGCTCGGGATCGAGGGCGCGGTCGTGGATGTCTCCATGGCCGAGATCGCCAAGAGCGTGTTCATCTACCTCGGCATCCCCTTCATCGCCGGGATGCTCTCCCGCCTCATCGGCCTGAAACTCAAGGGCGAGGAGTGGTACCAGAACACCTTCATCCCCCGGATCAGCCCCATCACCCTGATATTTCTCCTCTTCACCATCCTGGTCATGTTTTCCCTGAAAGGCGAGTACATCGTCGAGTTGCCCCTTGACGTGGTCAGGGTCGCCGTCCCCCTCACCGTCTACTTCCTGGTGATGTTCCTGGTTTCGTTTTTCATGTCCCGCAAGGTGGGGGCCACCTACGAGCAGGCCGCGACCCTGTCGTTCACCGCCGCGAGCAACAACTTCGAGCTCGCCATCGCCGTGGCCATCGCCGTCTTCGGCATCGACTCGGGCGAGGCCTTTGCCGCGGTCATCGGCCCCCTGGTGGAGGTGCCGGTGCTCATCGGCCTGGTCAACGTCGCCTTCCGGCTGAAGAAAAAATACTTTCCTTTTGCGAAAAAGACCCTGAAGGGGGTCTGCCACGTCAGTTGTGAGTGAAGAAATGGCAGCCGCAGGACGGACAAAAATCCTCTTCCTCTGCACCGGCAACTCCTGCCGCAGCCAGATGGCCGAGGGCTGGGCCAGGCATCTGAAGGGGGAGGTGATCGAGGCCGCCTCGGCCGGAGTAGAGAAGCACGGGCTCAATCCCTACGCGGTCCGGGTGATGGCCGAGGCCGGGGTGGACATCTCCGGGCAATACTCCAAGACCGTGGCCGAGATTGAAGAAAGGGGAAAAAAATTCGACTACGTCGTCACCCTCTGCGACCACGCGGACGAGACCTGCCCCTGGTTTCCCGGCAAAAAGGTCCACGCCGGTTTTCCCGACCCGCCCAAACTGGCCGGGGAGGCGGCAAACGAGGAAGAGGTCCTGGAGTGCTACCGCAGGGTGCGCGACATGATCCGGGATTTCGTCCTCACCCTGCCGCAAGGGCTCGATGACAAGGGTTCCGAAGCCGGGAGCGCCGCTTGAAAAACAAAAAGCGCCGGCCCCGTTGTTGACAGACCCGTAACAAGTGTTCCCGCAGGCGGCTTCGGCAATTTCCGGATCAAGGGCTTTTCGCGCCTGACGCGTTGAAAAACTCGCTTGTCTGAGGGCTTATAGCCCGAGTTTTGCGAGTTTTAGCGTCAGGCGCTATAAAGCCCCCGGAAATGCCGTTTCAAGCCGGAGGGAACACTTGTTACGGGTCCATCGTTGTTGCGGGAGCGGCAAACCCTCAGCAGCCCATGTCCTCGCCGCTGTCCCAGGAGTCGTCCTCCTCGCCGGCCGGGCCGGTGGGGCGGCTGCCGATCTTCTCCTCCAGGTGTTTCATCCGGAGGAGATCAGTGGCGGTGATGAGGCCGGAGGGCGGGGACGGGGCCGCGCAGGCCGGGGCCGCGGTGGACAAGCCCTTCTCTTTGAGAAGGTCGCTTGCGGTGACGAGTTTTTTCGCCCGCGGCCGGCCTCCGGCCGCGGCCGTGGCCACGGCCAGAAACACGAGCAGGGCGGCGGACAGGATTCCTTTCATCCCTCTCACCTCATCTCGTCCGGGGCCTTCTTGGCGTTGATGTCGGCGATGCTCATGATCCCGCCCTTCAGGGCGTAGACGTTGTCATAACCGGCGATGCGCAGGGCGGTGGTGACGATGATCGCCCGCGGCCCGGAGTGGCAGATGATGACCACGACCCCGTCATGGGGGATCCGGCCGAGGTTGTTCATTATCTCCGGGATCTGGATCGAGATCGCCTTGGTCGGGATGACAAAGGCCCGCTCCTGCGGGGTGCGCACGTCGATCAGGGTGACCTTCTCCCCGGCCCGCATCAGGGTGACCAACTGCCTGGCGCTGATGCGGATATCCCCCTTCTTCTGGACCTCGCGGTCGATCCGGGAGAGCAGGCCGTGGCAGCGTTTCGCCACCATGGCCTGTTCCAGCTTGTCCGTGATCTCGGGGTTGCCGGGATCCGCGGCCAGGGCCCGGGCGTAGATCGCGGCCGCGGAACGGTAGTCGGCCCCGGCCATGGCCCGGTCCCCCTGCTCGACTAGCCCCCCGGCCAGGGCCGGGGCCGCGGCCAGGACAAGGACGAGAAGGACAAGAATGAAAGATTTACGCATGACAGCCTCCTGAAGTATTAAATAAAACTCTTAACCTTCTCGGGGTAAAAAACCCGGCGGGCAAGAGGACCCGCCGGTTTTTTATTGTTGATTTTACGCCCTTACCAGCTTGACGCTGGTGTCGTAGAAGGAAGAGCTGGCGCCGATGGGGTCGGTCATGCAGGAGTTGCCCAGGGCCGGATCGATCCGCATGGCCGCGTTGGGGCAGAGCCCGGTGCGCCGCCTCGGGTCGCCCGCGACCTTGCGGCCGTCGATGTCGGCGTCGGCCGCGCCGTAGCCCCAATGGCCGAACGACCAGGAGACCGCGACCACCCCGGGCCGCATCCCCTCAACCGCCTTGATCCTGCCGACCATGGGCTTGTTCTCGCGGTTGGGCAGCTCCCACTCGCCGCTGTGGTTGCTGGCGGAGACGAGTTTGGCCATGTCGCCGTCCCTGAAGCCGAGCTCGCTCGCGGTGCGGCTGTTGATGAGGATGTAGTTCTCCGGCAGGATCGCCGACAGCCAGTAGTCGGTGGGCAGGGTGCGCGACTGGCCGCCGAGGATGTCCTTGTAGGTGATGAGCTTGAGGTCGTAGCCGCGGTCGTTTATCTCGCGGCCCATGGCGTCCTTGACCGGCTCGTAAACCGCTATGCCGGAGAAACGCTCGCCGGTCATGGAATGACGCTGCATGGCCACCTTCTCGGCGTAGAGGTTCATCCCCTTCTTGTACTTGTGGACCACGGTGCCATTGCTGGCGGCGAACTTGTTGCTCCAGTCCTCCCAGCGGCCGCCGCGGTTCAGGAGGGTGACCACCTTGGCCCAGTTCTCCTTGCCGCAGGCCTTCTGCCAGCGTTTCGGATCAAAGGTGATCCTGGACATGTGGCTCCTGGCGCTGTGGAAGATCTTCATCTCGTCACGGCCGGCGTCGGGAAGGGCCTGGCCCTTCTTGTCACCCCAGGCGAGGTTGGCCATCAGTTTGAGGAAGAAGTCCTCCCTGGTGGTGAAATCCATGCCCGGGCCGAAGCCGTCCTTGCCGCAACCGGGCAGCCCCAGGCGTTCAGATATGGCCAGCAGCACCGCCTCCCAGCTGCAGTGCTGTTTCTCGCCGAAGACCTTGACCACCTCGGTCATGGGCTCGACCGTGGGCTGGCGGATCTTGCTCGCCCGCTGCGGCACGTCCGGGGTGGTGTGGGGGGTGCCCCAGCGCTCCCATACCGCGGTGTCGGGGAAGATGTAGTCCGCGTACATGCTGGTCTCGCCGATGACGATGTCAGTGGCGAAGACCAGGGGGATCTTGCCGGGATCGGCCAGGATCTTGAGCGCGGTCTGGCCGGCGGGCGAGGCGAACCCCGGGGTGCCCTTGTGGATCCACAGGGCCTTGGCCCCGTAGGGGTACTGGTCCGCGGCCGAGGGGATGATCTCCTGGTAGACGTTGCCCGAGAAGGGGAACCAGGGCCTTTTTGCCGGGTAACCCGCAAACAGGGTGGACTTCTCGTAGGCCGACTTCTCCCGGCTTATCTTGTGGCCGAAGGCGGTCAGCTTGCCCGGATGCATCTTCTTCATGTTGAAGGGCTTTTTGAGCTTGCTGCCGTCCTCGTGCCAGTGGCCGCCGCCGGTGGTCATCCCGCCCTTGTGGTCGATGTTGCCGATGAGCATGTTCAGGGCGATGATCGCCTGGCCGTTGTAATAGCCGTTGGTGTGCTGCACCGGGCCGCGGTACATCTCGGCGCAGGCCTTCTTGCCGTGGCTGGTGAACTCGGCCGCCACCGTCTCGATGTCGGAGACGCCGATGCCGCAGATCTCCGACCACTGAGCCATCGAACGGGAAAAGGCCTCCTCCTTGAGGATGGTGAAGGCGGTCTTGACCTTGATCCCGCCGACGGTGCCGGAGAAATCGAGCTCGCCGGTGATGGCCTCCTTGCCCACCGCAGCGGGCTTGCCGTTGTTCATGACCACGAACTCGTCCCCGCCGATACCGATGTCGGAGGCGCGCAGGAGTTTGCCCGGGCCGTCGGCCTCGATCCGCACCAGGTGGCTTGCGTTGCTCCAGGTGGTCTCGCCCACCGCCTTGGCCGCGGCCTTGTTGGCGGCGGTGAGGTATTTTTCGTCGTACTTCCTGTTGGCGATGATCCACTGGATCATGGCCAGGGCCAGGGCCGCGTCGGCGCCGGGTTTCACCGGCAGCCACTTCCAGGCCTTGGCCGCGGACTTGCTCATCCGGGGATCGACCACCGCCACCTTGAGCCGGCCGGTGGCCAGGCCGTCGGTGACCTTCTCGGCCATGGGGGTGGGGCCGAAGTTGGCCTCGACAAAGCCGGTGCCGAAGAAGATGATGAACTCGGAGTTGGAGGCGTCGGGCTTCATGTGGTGCTTGCCCTTGCCCCACTTGCCCTTCTTGTACTGACGGGTGGACTCGTTGTAGGCGATGTGGTGCGACTGCTCGCAGATGGTGGTGTGCTCGTAGAAGTTGACCGAGCCGAAAGAGCCCTTGAGCCAGCGCTTGGCCAGCTCCTTCCTGCCGTGCTCGATGCGGCCGCACTGCATGATGAACTGGTTGTTCTTGGGCCCGAGGTCGGGGTGGTTGGGGTCGATGAGGACGTGGAGGTTGTTCTTGTGCTTGGCCTTGAAGGCGGAGACGGTCATCTTGCCGTGAGCCACCGCTTTCGCGTCCTTGGCCATGGCCTTGGCGACCTTGGGGTCGCGCAGGGCGTGGAGCTCCTTCAGGCCCGGGACGTGGCGGTCCTCGCCGATGGAGGCGAACAGCCGGCCGCCGTTCACGATCTCGTCGATGGCCTTGTCGAAACTGATGGTCTTCCACTTGTTGGAGCCGCGGGGGCCGTTGCGCTTGAGGACCTTGACCACCCGGTAGGGGTCGTACAGGGACTGGATCCCGGCCTGGCCCTTGGGGCAGAGCTTGGCGTCCACCCGGGCCGCGACATGCGGCGGGGTCTTCATGGCCAGGTTGGGGATCATGTTCTGGGCCGAATAGGGGTTGCCGTCGATCTTGACCGCCACCCCGTCAAGGATCTTGACCTTGATCGGACAGGCGGTGTGACACTGGAGGCAGACCGAGTAGATGACGTTCTCGGCCCGGGAGAGCGGATAGGCCGCGCCCCGGTCCGAGCCGATCTTCTCGAGCAGGGCGTGGGCCTTGTCCACCTTGGAAAAAACCGCTGCCGAGGCCCCGAGCAGGGCCCCGGTCTTGAGGAGCGAACGGCGGCTTATCCCCTTCTCCTCCGCGATTCTCGCGAGTTCACACCTTTTCGTCTTGTTATCCATGAGCCTTCCCTCCGGATTTTTTTGTTTTTTTACGATGACGGTCTCGTTTTCACGGGTTTACTTACGATGCCGTCACGATGCCCCCCGGGCCGGGATCACCGCCGGACGCGGGGACATGTCTGCGCCGTCTTCACACCCTTCTCACTCGTGGCACTCGACACAGGCGGCGGCGGTGGCCGCGGCGATCTCGAAACGGTTGGCGTAACCGATGTAGAAGACCCGCGGCTTGGTGCCGAGCGAGCTCTTCATCTGCCAGGTCTTCTCCTGCCGCAGGATCTCCGAGACCAGGGAGCGCGGGTCGTTGGCGTCGCCGAAGTACATGGCCCGGCCGATGCAGGTGGTGACGCAGGCGGGCAGCATGCCCGCATCCAGCCGGTGGACGCAGAAGGTGCACTTCCTGACCGCGCCGCGGGTGTTCTTGCGGGTGAGCTTTTCGCCGTTCTCGAAGAAGACCCGGGTCTCGTAGGGCTCGAGCCTGGGGGTGGCCTCGGTGTAATAACCGCCCTTGTCCTCGACGATGGCATAGTAGGGGCAGGCCTTTTTCGCCGCGGCCGCGGCCTTGGGATGGCGGGCCATGGTCTTGTAGTCGAAGACCACGATCCCGTCGGGATGCTTCTCCACTGCGCCCCGGGCCACCTTGTTGGCCGCCCTGGCGCAGGGGGGATTGTCGCAGTGCTGGCAGTTGGCCGGCATGAAGAAGTGGTCGGCGTTGGGGTACTCGTTGTTCTCGGCGTCAAAGACCTTGCGGTAGCTGGTCCCCGGCGGGCAGACGTTCTCCGCCATGCAGGAGACCGCGCAGGCATGATCGCCGACACACTTGCGGATGTCGATCACCATCACCCATGAACGGCTGCCGGCCGCTTTGGCCAGGGCCCGCTCCAGGTCCTCCTGCATCCTGACGATCTCGTTTGTGGCCATGGTTCCCTCCCTTAACTTTGGTCGTGGGTTTACCAGCCCGTTGAAAAACTAACGCGCTTGACGATGCGGCGTCAAAATCCGGCTCAAAATGCTCATTTACTCCAATGTAAACTGCGCTTTTTCGCCGGATTTTTCCTTGCCTCGTCTGCGCTCGTTACGTTTTTCCACGGGCTGGTACGGGTTTCTGTCATCCGGTCATCTTAACGGCGTATCACACTATCGTTTTGACAGTCAAACGGATTCCAGTATTTTTTTGTCAGGAAACAGAACTGTTTTTAATAGCCCTACTTGACAAAAACAGACGCGCCATTAAATTTAGTTAGCATGCTAATTTTTACGGGGCAAGCGGAAAATGTTCGATCCTAAAAAAAGCCTTGGGTTTCATTCTCTCCTCACCTTCCGGGCCTTTGAGCAGGCGCTCAAGGAACGGCTCGCCGGCTCCGGGGTGAGCCCGACCCAGTTCATCGCCCTGGTGCAGGTGGTCACCTTCGGTCCCATGCCCCAGGCGCGGCTGGCGCGGCTCCTCGGGATCGCGCCGCCGTCCGCGACCCGGCTCATCGACCGGATGGAACGCGACGGCTGGGTGACGCGGCAGGAGGCCCCGGACGACCACCGGGTCAAGCTGGTGGCCCCGAGCCCCACCGCCATCGACACCCTCATCTGCCTGTCCCGCAACGCCGAGCAGGTGATGGAAAAGGCCTACCAGGGCATGGACCCGGCCGAGATCGACCAGGCCATCGCCACCCTGACCCGGGCCCGGGAGAACCTTGGCGGCTGAAGGCCCGGCAAGCCGCGGCCCGGGCCGTTTTTCGTCCACGATGGACTCGTAAAAACGAGGCCATCATGCGCCGCAGGACGCGGCGCCCGAAATTACGCCGTTTGAAAAACGGCGTAATTTCGTGAGGAAAGCCGAAGCTACGCTTTGGCTTTCCGTCGAGTAAAAACGGCAGGA
>JALWTY010000024.1:978-2208 GCA_026993265.1 Desulfobacterales bacterium | reverse complement strand
AACATGGGGATCTCGGAGAGGGTGCCCTCGCGGGTGGCGGCGCGGGCCTCGCGCACGCCGAATATCCCGGCCGCGGCCAGGATGCGGTCCAGCACCCGGGCGTCGGACCGCAGATCCTCGGCCGGGACGTCGCTGACCACGTAGCTCATCATCCCCCGGTTGATGAGCGCGGCCTTTTCCACCCTGGTGACGTCGTAGACGTCCTCGCCGGTCTCGCTCTTTATCTTGGGAAGCAACGCCGGCTGGACCCTTTCCCCGTTTTTGAGGTTGCGGGCGTCGACGACCAGCCAGGGGCCGCCGTCGTCGGCCATGGCGGCGCGGTCTTCGGCCGAGGGTATGGGCAGGTCGCGCCAGGTGGGATCCTTGGCCAGGGTGTCGAGCAGCTTGGCGGTGAGCCCGCTTATTCCCTTCATGGCGGCGACCTTGATCACCTCGTAGTAGGGGTTGCCGTTGTTTTCGTGGAAGGTCTTCCTGTAGATGCGGTCACGGATGAAGGCCTTGAGCTTGATCACCACCCGGCCGCTGCCGAGCGACTTCAGGGTGCGGGCGTCGTCCAGGTAGAGGCCGGCGGCGAGCTTGACGATGTTGCCGGAGGCGAGCACCCCGGCCACCCCCTGGGCCAGCGGCTTGTTGTTGCGGTTCTTTTTGACGTCGCCGATGCCGATGCCGTAGATGAGGCCGTTCTTCCAGTCGATCCAGCCGTTGGCGTGGCGTTCGATGTAGGCCTGGAAGCGCTGGTCGTCCACGCTCGCCGAGAGCGAGGGGAGCAAGAGCAGCGAGACCGCGGCAAGGATTGCGGTTCCAAGGGTGCGTCTGAAGTCTCTGCGCATGGGGTCACCTCTGGATGGCCTCGTAAAAACTGTTCCTTCCGGCTGGGAACGGCATTTCCGGGGAGTTTTCGCGCCTGCCGCTAAAACTCGTAAACTCGGGATAAACCCTCGGACAGACGAGTTTTTTAACGCGGCAGGCGCGAAAACTCCTTTTTCCGGAAATCGCCGAGAACGCCGAAAGGCAACAGTTTTTACGAGGCTGTCACCTCTGATGGACTGCCTCTCCGCAACGGGCTGTTACGAGGCCGGATATTGCCCCAGATTACCCCATTTCCGTCCGCAAAGGCAACAGGGACGGCTCAGCTGGGGTCTCCCCATTTTTCCGACGCCCCCCGAAGCAAGATTTTGACGTTATCATCCCCAACATACGCCCGTTTCGCCTGCGGCGGGCCCTACTTTT
>JALWTY010000024.1:0-968 GCA_026993265.1 Desulfobacterales bacterium | reverse complement strand
GGCAGCCCGGCTGCCTTGCCCCGCCTGACGGCGGGGTTCCCTCCGCTCCTTGTCGCGGCCGGGCGCTGCGGAACTCGCCCCGCCTGCGGCGGGGCTCAAACAGTCCTCGCGCTTTTTCCGGCCGCGCCTGCGTCGCTCCGGCTGCGGCAGAAGGGCGAAAGGAAAAGCGGAAGGGGACTATTACAGCGGCTTACGCCGCGGGGGCACAGTCATCTTCAATAACAAGTTCAATAACAAGAGCTCGATTTTCAGGCTTCAGGCCCTTTTCTCGCATACTTTCAGGTCGTTAAACAACCGGTATCATTTTTTTGGGGAGACCCCAGGGACGGCTCAGGAGCCGGAGAGGTCGGCGGTGGCCTGGTCGTAGAACTCGGTGACCTGGTTCTTGTTCTCCGATTCCATCAGGGCGATGGCGGTGCGGGGGTGCTGGTTGAGCACGCCGGTGACCATGTAGGGCACGAAGTAGCCCCAGTCGATCTCCTCCTTCAGCGGCAGGATGCGTTTCTCGATGGCCTCGATCACCGGCCGCACCTTGAACTTGGGGTTCTTGAGAAAGGAGAGGAGAAGCTCGAGCGGGCAGTTGCCCGCGCCGCGGCCGATGCCGTAGAGGGTGGCGTCCAGGTAGTTTATGCCGTTGATGATCGCGGCAATGGTGTTGGCAAAGGCGAGCTGCTGGTTGTTGTGACAGTGGATGCCGATGGTCTTGCCCGGCAGGCTGTCGATGTACTTCTTGGCCAGGGTGTCGATGTCCTCCTGGTACATGGCCCCGAAACTGTCCACGAGATAGATGATGGGCACCCGGCTCTTGGCGAGATCGCCCAGGGCCTCGTCCAGTTCCCGCAGGCCCACGGTGGTCACCGCCATCAGGTTGATGGTGGTCTCGTAGCCCTTGTCCATGCAGTGCTCGGCCAGGTGGATGGCCGCGTCCACCTGGTGGGCGTAGCAGGCCACCCGCACCATGTCTAGGG
>JALWTY010000023.1 GCA_026993265.1 Desulfobacterales bacterium | reverse complement strand
TTCCTGCCGTTGTTACTCAACGGAAAGCCAAAGCGTAGCTTCGGCTTTCCTCTCGAAATTACGCAGTTTTTCAAACAGCGCAATTTCGCCGCCGCGTCCTGCGGCGGATGATGGACCCGTTGTTACGAGTCCATCATGTCTTTTTCAGGCGATAAAACGCCTGAGGATCGCCTTGTGGATGTGGAGCTTGTTCTCGGCCTGGTCCCAGGCGGCGCACTGCGGGCCTTCCAGGACCTCGTCGGTGATCTCCTCGCCCCGGTGGGCCGGCAGGCAGTGGAGCACCACCGGATCGTTTTCGGCCGCCTCGAGGAGTTCGGCGTTGAGCTGGTAGGGCGCGAACACCGCAAGCCTCTTTTCCGCCTCGTCCTCCTGGCCCATGCTCGCCCAGACGTCCACGTTGATGACGTCCGCCTCCCGCACCGCTTCCTTCGGGTCGCGGAGCAGGGTGATCCGCTCTCCGGCCTCGGCCTTTGCCCGGGCGAGGATCTCCGGGGCGGGATCATAACCCTCCGGGCAGGCCAGGGTGAGACGGAAACCCAGCCGGGCCGCGGCCTCGATCCAGGAGTTGGCCATGTTGTTGCCGTCGCCGACCCAGGCTATGCGGCGGCCGGCGATGTCGCCCCTGGTCTCGATCACGGTCATGATGTCGCTCAGGATCTGGCAGGGGTGGTGGAGGTCGGTGAGGGCGTTTATCACCGGCACCGACGAGTAGCGGGCCAGCTCCTCGACTATCTCCTGGCCAAAGGTGCGGACCACGATCCCGTCCACGTAGCGGCTCATCACCCGGGCCATGTCCTTGAGGGGCTCGTTCCTGGCCAGCTGGGTGTCGCGGCTGGAAAGGTATATCACCTGGCCGCCGAGACCGTACATGGCCGCCTCGAACGACACCCGGGTGCGGGTCGAGGGTTTCTCGAAGATCATGCCGATGGTGCGGCCGGCGAGATCCTGGTGGCGCACCCCGGCGGCCGCCTCCTTCTTGAGGGCGAGCCCCTCTTCGATCATAGCGGCCAGCTCCTTGCCGCTGAAGTCCCACAGGGACAAGAGATGACGTGCCATGGCTCCTGCTCCGGCAAAAATTTAAAGCCCAATCCGGCCGGAACGCGCGCCCCGGCCCCGATTGAGCCAAGCACCCCCTGGAGGGGGAAGGAAAAAGAACCTTATAACTGAAAGTTGCGCCTTTTTCAAAAAGAAAATACGTATCAGAATTCAGAAGACAGAACCCAGAAGACAGAAGGGGGGCTTCGATCTGTGCCGTGCGCCGCATTCGCTCCCGGTACCCCATGGCGGCCGCCAGCCTTGCCCGGGGCAGAGGCCCGGCCCGGCACACGGCACAGATCGAATCCCCCTCTGATTCAGAAGGCGGCCGAAGGTCGCATCCGCCTACTGGCTTCTGGGTTCTGGTTTCCGAATTCCGCCAGGGTCTTTTCGATGATCGCGGCGGCCTCGTCGATCTCGCTTCTGGTCACGGTGAGGGGGGGGAGCAGCCGCAGGGCGGTGTTGCCCGCGAAGTTGGCGATGAGGCCGTTTTCCAGGAGGCGGGCAACGATCTCGCCGCCGCGGGCGGCCGCCCCGCGGGTGAGGACCAGGCCCTGGATGAGCCCGAGGCCGCGGACCTCCTGCGCGATTGCAGGGAACCGGGCCGCGGTCTCCTTTAGCCTTGCCGCCAGGTATGCGCCCATGTTCTCCACCCGGGCGAGGAAGCCGTCCTCGAGCAGGGCGGCCATGACCTGGTTGGCCGCGGCCGCGGCCACCGGGTTGGCGCCGAAGGTGGAGGCGTGGTCGCCGGGGACGAAGGTGTCGGCCACCTTTTCGCCCGCGAGCATCGCGCCGATGGGCAGGCCGTTGCCCAGGGCCTTGGCCAGGGTGATGATGTCCGGGACGATATCGAAGTGCTCGTGACAGAAGAGCCGGCCGGTGCGGCCCAGGCCCACCTGGACCTCGTCGAGGATCAAAAGCAGGCCGTGGCGGTCGCAGAGCTCGCGGATGCCGCGGAGGTACTCCGGCGCAAGCGGCCTGACCCCGCCCTCGCCCTGGAGGGGCTCGCACATCACCGCGCAGGTGTGGTCGTTTATCATCCTCTCCAGGGCGGCGAGGTCGCCGAAAGGGGCGTGGCGGAAGCCCGCGGGGATGGGATCGAAACCCTGGTGGAACTTTGTCTGGCCGGTGGCGGCCACCGTGGCCAGGGTGCGGCCGTGGAACGAGCCGGACAGGGTGAT
>JALWTY010000022.1 GCA_026993265.1 Desulfobacterales bacterium | reverse complement strand
CCCGGCCGCGGCCGCCTTGGCCCGCAGGGTGTGCTCGCCGATGTCGGCCGCGATCCGGGCCGCCTTCACCGTCTCCCCGGCCGCGACCAGCCCCAGCCCCGGCACCAGGACCAGGCGGGGGGCGGGGTCAAGGCGGATCTTTTTGTTTTTGTCCTGGTCCTCGCCGCTCTCCTGCAGGCAGCGGTGGAAATAGGCCTCGTACTCCCGGCCGTAGGCGGCCACGGCCGCCTCCGCGGCCTCGCGCAGCCGCTCCGCGCCGTCCCCGCCGGGGTCGAAGAAGAGGGGAAAATTCTTGGTGCGGATGACGTGGTCCGGGGTCATCACACCGGAGGCAAACATCCTTTCCGCCCCCTCCCGGCCGAGCAGGGCCAGGATATCCTCCGGGTCCCGCAGCTCCAGGTGCATGGCCCGGCCCGCGGCCCGCGACACCGCCCCGCGGATCGCCGGCAGCACCTCCTCCGGCCGCCTCCGCGCCACAGAACCCGCTGCCGCCTTCGGCCTGCGGGCGGCGATGAACTCCTCGGCCCGGCTGACGTAGTCGATCATCCGGGTGTAGGCGGTCCCGGCGTCGTCGGCAAAGGTGAAGATGCCGTGGAACATCAGGACCACCGCCTCGATCTCCGGGTCGGACTCGTAGAGCTCGGCCATGGCCCGGGCCAGGGGGAAGCCGGGCATGATGAAGGGCAGAACCCCGATCCGTCCGCCCAGGGCGCGGCGCACCACCTCCTCGCCATCGGCCATGTGGGTGAGGGCGACGATGGCGTCGGCATGGGTATGGTCTATAAACTTATGGGGCAGGAAGGCGTGGACCAGGGTCTCGATGGAGGGGTTGGGCGCGGAGGCGTCGTGCATGTGGGTGCGGAACTGGTTGACCATGTCCTCGTCGCTCAGGCTGGAAAGTTCCCTGAGCCGCAGAAGCCGGCCCAGGTCGAGCGCAGGGAAGCCCGCGGCCTCGATGGTGGCGAGATCCCAGCCGCTGCCCTTGATGAAAAGGGTGTCCACCTCCTCGCCAAGGAGGTTCCTGACCTTGGCCTTGACCGAAGTATTGCCGCCGCCGTGGAGCACCAGATCCTCTTCCGCGCCGATGAGCCGCGATGTGTATACCCGCATGGCCAGGTCGGGATGGACATCGGCGCGCTCCCGGCAGAAGGCTGCGGCCTCGTTTGCGTCAAAACGGTTTTTCATCTTTTCCTCCTGTCATCTCCCTGTCACGCCAGACTGAGAATATATGCGATATAGACGGCAAACAAAAGCGCCCCGTGCCATCGTTTCATGCCTGCGGCAAAGTACAGGCAGGCGGCCACGGCGGCTGACAGAAAAAACATCACCGGCACGTCCCGCCGCCAGAGGACGCCCTCCATGGCAAAGGGGGTGACGATGCCGGAGGCGGCAAGGACCATGAGCAGGTTGAACATGTTGCTGCCAACGATGTTGCCGATGAGGATCTCATGCTCGCCCCGGCGCACCGCGGCCAGCGACGAGGCAAGCTCCGGAAGCGACGTGCCCACCGCGGCCACGGTGAGGCCGATGAAAAGCTCGCCGACTCCGAAGACACGGGCCAGTCCGGCCGCGCCGCCGATGAACACGTCCGAGCCCCAGGCCAGGGCCGCAAGCCCGGCGGCAACCATCAGGGCCGCGGCCGGCAGCGGCCTTTTCTCGTTCGCATCGCGGCCGTTTTCGTCGTGGCAGTTCCTGACCGCGGCCCGGGTATAGGCGACAATGGCCGCGAACATCAAAAGCCCCAGCCACCTGGGGAAAAAACCGGCCAGGGCCGCGCCCCAGCAGGCAAGGGTAGCGGCGAGGACCAGGCCCACCTCCAGCCGTATGCGGCCGAAGGCGTAGGCGAGCGGAGAGAGCATGGCGGCAATGGCGAGCACCAGGCCGATGTTGGCGATGTTGCTGCCGATGACGTTGCCGAGCATGATGCCGGGATGACCGTTGATGGCGGCGTTGATGCTGACAAAGAGCTCGGGCATGGAGGTGCCGAAGGCGACCACGGTAACGCCGACCACGAGCGGCCGCACCCCCATCCTCCGGGCCGCGGACACCGCGCCGGAGACCAGAACCTCGCCGCCGACGACGAGAAGGGCGAGACCGGTGAACACCTGCAGCAAGGGAATGAGGAATACGCCGATTCCGGCAAGTGACATGATGCACTCCATAAGGAGACAGGGGACAGGAGACAGAATCGTCTTTGGCTCATCCGTGCGCCGGCCGCCGCCTTGCGTCCCTTGCCCGCCCTGGCGGCCTCCAGCGGTCACCGGGAACGCAGACGTCCCCGGCGCATGGCCATGCCGGGGACAGCGCCTCCTGTCACCTGTCCGTCGGCATGACCAGCCCCAGAAGATGCAACTTCATCGCCCTTTCCGCAAGGTTTTTCAACCGCCGCTTGACCCGTAAGAACGGCGGCATGGGCGGCAGCACCGGAAGCACTGCCTCCACCGGCGGCGGCGGAGCTATGCGCATCTTCTCCTCGAGCCCCTCTCCCACCCCGCTTACCGTGGTCGCGGCCATGTGGCCGGGCAGGGCGTCGCGGTCAAACTGGCGCAGGAAGCTCATTATCCCGGAAAGGTCGTTTTTGCGGTAGAACTGCTCGATCTCGGCCTGGATGGTCTCGCGCTCGCCGATCAGCTCGGCATACTTTTCCCGGTAATGGTCAACGTGCTCCACAAGGGACTGGTAGATGTCGAAGATGAGGTTCTTGAAGCGGCCGGCCCGGGTGAGGCCGTGCATCTTCAGGCCGGTCAGCAGCCGTTTTCTTATGGTTTCCGACTCGAGCAGGTAGGGATCGTAGAACAAGTCTGGGTCCATGCCGATGATGGCGAAGAACTCGGAGATCAACTCCTCGTCGCCGAGTAGCAGGCAGATGCGGACCACGTCCACGCAGATCCGCTCCTCGATAGAGAGCGAACGGCGGATGGCCGCGGCCAGCTCCTCGGTGTCGTCCTGGATGAGACGGCGGAAACCGAAGTAGCGGTCGGCCATCTCCTTTCTGATCTCGTAGGTGAGGGCCTTGTCTATGTCCACGTTCTGACGCATGATTGACGACGCCGAGAAAAAACCCTACCGCGTTGCCCCGGCTATCCGCCTTTTGCCTTGCGGCGAAGCCGGGCCCTTCCCTCCTCGTCCGGTTGAGGGTAAGCTGGCGATCTGTAATACTTCAATGTCACCATTAACCATCTCCCAGTCAACCCTAAACCATTTTGGACTCCATCAGCCGCGAAGAGACAGTAAGACAGGTCAAGGAGGCAGCCGACATCATCGAGGTGGTCGGCGAGGTGGTGCGCCTTGTCCGGGCCGGGGCCCATTACAAGGGGCTGTGCCCCTTCCATTCCGAGAAGACGCCGTCCTTCACGGTTAACCCGCAGAGGCGTTTCTTCCGTTGCTACGGCTGCGGCGAAGGCGGGGACGTGCTCGACTTCGTGATGAAGTACCACTCCATGACCTTTCCCGAGGCGCTCAAGGCCCTGGCGCAGCGCTACGGCGTCGATCTGCCGGAGCGGAAGATGTCTCCGCGGGAAAAAAAGAAGCAGGACGAGCGCAGCGAGGTCTTCGCGGTCAACGCGTTCGCGGCCGAGACCTTCCACGGCCGCCTTTCCGGCCCGGACGCGGAAGCGGCCCGCGCCCATCTCGCCGAACGCGGCATACCGGACGAGGTGGTTTCCGCCTGGCGGCTCGGCTTTGCCCCGGACTCCTGGGATTTCCTCACCGGGCTGTGCCGCGGACGGGGATGCGAGGAGGCGGCGGCCCGCGCAGGGCTTATCGTGGAGCGCAGGAACGGCGGCCATTACGACCGGTTCCGCAACCGTCTCGTCTTCCCGGTGCACGACACCGCCGGCCGGATCATAGGCTTCAGCGGCAGGATCATGGGCGAGGGCGAGCCCAAGTATCTCAACACCCCTGAGACGATAGTCTTTGACAAGGGCAAAAACCTCTTCGGCCTGCACAAGAACCGCGAGGCGATAAGAAAGGCGGGCCGCTGCCTGCTGGTGGAGGGGAACTTCGATCTCCTCTCCCTGGTGGCGGCCGGAATCGAAAACGTGGTCGCGCCGCTGGGCACCGCCCTGACCCGCAGCCACGTGAGGCTGCTCAAGGGCTACACCGGCGAGATCATCATCTTTTTCGACGGCGATGCGGCCGGCCTCAAGGCGGCCATGCGGGCGGCGCCCCTGTGCCTTGGAGAAGGAATCGCCGCCAGGGTCGCCATCCTGCCGCAGGGGCACGACCCCGACACCCTGTTGCGGGAACATGGAACGGACGCGGTCCATGAACTGGTGGAGCAGGCCTCCGACCTGCCGGAGTTCGTCTTCGACCGGCTGGCGGAGACGCACGGCCTGTCAGTGGACGGCAAGACCCGTATAGCGGCCGAACTCGGACAGATACTGCGCGAGGCCGATCCCGATCCGGCGGCGGCGGCAATCTTCGCATCCCATTTCGCTTCCCGCCTGGGAATCACGGCCGACATGCTCATTACGGGCCGGGGAAAAAAGGCCCGCGCTCCCGGCGGGAAGACCGTATCGGCCGCGGCGGAAAAAACCCTGCCCCTTAAAACAAGACAGCTTGTCGAGTTTTTGATTATTTTTCCTGAATACTTGCAAAAATTCATCAAAGCTGGCATTGAAGAGGTTATTCAGGAAAGCCGGGCGCAAAGGATTCTCGAGCTACTGGTCCGCGCATCGGGCTCAGGGGAACCTGACGCGGTTCACGACCGTCTGCTCGAGGCCGCCGGTCCCGACGACCGGGAGTACCTGACCGCACTCCTGGTCGCGGCCCCGGATAGCAGCCCGGACGAGGCCGGAAAGGCGGCGGAAGAGATGCTGGCCTGGCTTGAGCGGGAACTGCACCGGAAACGGCAGGAAGAGCTGACCCGGCAGATCATCGAGGCCCAGCGCTCCGGCGACCATGCACGGTGCCTGGAACTTATGGAAAAAAAGAGAATGATGGGCCGCCTGCCCGGCGCTGCCGGGACCGGCGAAGGAACCGTGACGCCGAGGAGGCCGCAAGGGGAAGAGAAATAACGGCGCAAACCGCCGCTTCCGCCTTCCGGAAGGCAACGGACATCTCCACACCTGACAACCGCACCGGGTTAAAACTTGACAGCGCGCAAGGGACAAAAAAACAGGGGCCCCCGAAAAAAGCCGGCCGCTATCGAAGAAACTCCGGACCTGGAGTTAGACGAGGCCGCAGACCCGGCCGACGCCGAGGCCGATCTCGCCGCCATCCTCTCCGGCGAGGCAACGGACGATGAAGACGACGATTCCTATTTCGAGGACAACGATCCCGGCCAGTTCGACCCGGTAAAGGTCTATCTCAAGGAGATGGGAGAGGTCTCGCTGCTCACCGCCAGGCAGGAGACCGAGATCTCGAAGAGGATCGAGGCCGGGGAACGCCTCGTCCAGAGCAGCGTTATCGCCACCCCCCAGGCCCTGGCCATCCTCCGGGACATGGCCGAGGCGGTCCGTAAGGGCAAGCTCCCCATAACAAAGGTTCTCCGCGGCCTGAGCGACGCTGACGCAAACATGCTCGCCGACGTGGCCGACCGTTTCGTCTGGCAGGTGCGGGAGGCCATCCGCATCTTCAAGGAGAACACCGAGCTGCGGCGGGACATGCTCACCCCCGGCGCCAGCCGCGACGAGGTAATGAAGCTCCTCATCCGGGTGGAGCGCAACGAGTCGGTCATCACCCGGATGTTCCACGAGGACCGTTTCCACACCCAGATCATCAACCAGATGGTCAAGAGCTTTGAGGAGGTGGCCCGGATCCTCAACCGGGCCGAGGAAGAGGTGATCGCCTCCGGCCCCAGCGCGCCGGAGGCCCCGCCCACCGAGGCCGAGCTCCGCCTCCACCGCCTGGAGGAAAAGTTCGGCCTCGACATCGAGACGGTCAAGCAGATCGAGGAGACCATCGAACTGGGCCGCGAGGCCTGCCGCGTTGCAAAAGACGAGCTCGTGCGCGCGAACCTCAGGCTGGTGGTGAGCGTGGCCAAGAAATACGCCAACCGCGGCCTCGCCCTGCTGGATCTGATCCAGGAGGGCAACATCGGCCTGATGAAGGCGGTGGAAAAGTTCGAGTACCGCCGCGGCTACAAGTTCTCCACCTACGCCACCTGGTGGATCCGCCAGGCGATAACCCGGGCCATCGCCGATCAGGCCAGGACCATCCGCATCCCGGTCCACATGATCGACACCATCAACCGGCTGATGAAGGAGTCCAAGGAGTTCGCCCGCGAGACCGGCCGCGACCCCACCCCTGAGGAGCTGGCCGAGCGCATGGGCATGGACGTGAAAAAGGTCAAGAACATCCTCAAGATATCCCGGGACCCGGTCTCCCTCGACGCGCCCATCGGCAACGGCGAGGACAGCTTCCTCGGCGACTTCATCGAGGATGAAAGCACCCCCTCGCCCCAGGATGCCACCATCCGCGACAACATGAAGGAAAGCCTCGCCCGGGTGCTGGCCACCCTGACCCCGCGGGAGGAAAGCGTCCTGCGGATGCGTTTCGGCCTCGACACCCAGGTGGACCATACCCTGGAGGAGGTGGGCCGGGCCTTCTCGGTCACCCGCGAGCGCATCCGCCAGATCGAGGCCAAGGCGATCAAAAAACTGAAACACCCTTCCCGCAGGGACCAGCTCGCAGGTTTCATCTCTTCCGACTGACCCGGGCAGGCCGTTGCCGGCCCTGATCCGTCCGCGAACCGGTTTTCAAGCAGATGCCCCGCCAAGAAGAGCCGCGAGACCGTTCCAGGAACACCGAGGCCTGGCTCACCCTGCTGATGGCGCCGGGGTTGGGCTGCGCCGGCATCCACCGGCTGCTCGCGGCCATAGGCCCGCCCGAGCGGATACTGGCCGCCGGATCCTCAGCCGTGGCCGAGGTCTGCAGCCGCAGACAGGCGGCCTGTGCCGTCTTCGCCCCAGGCACCCGGGCCGCGGCCCGGGAACAGATGGAACTCGCCCGGCGGCACGGGGCCGGGATCATCACCCTGGACGCCCCGGAGTACCCCCTGCTCCTGCGGCAGACCCCGGACCCGCCTCCTGTGCTGTTCGTCAAGGGAGACCCGGAACTGCTCGCCCTGCCCGGGGTGGCGGTGGTCGGGGCCAGGGCCGCGAGTTCCTACGGCCTGCGCGTCACCCGCAATCTCGCCCGCAGACTGGCCGCAGCCGGGCTGGTGGTAACGAGCGGTCTCGCCCTGGGGGTGGACGCCACCGCCCACAAGGGCGCGATCGAGGCCGGCGGCAAGACCATCGCGGTGCTCGGGTGCGGGCTCGACATCTGCTATCCGGCCCATAACCGCAAACTCCAGCAGGAGATCGCCGCAAAAGGGCTGCTGGTGAGCGAATACCCATTCGGCACCCGTGCGGACCGCTTCCGTTTTCCGGCCAGAAACCGGATAATAAGCGGCATATCCCGGGGGGTGCTGGTGGTGGAGGCGGGCGAGCGTTCCGGATCGCTCATTACCGCCCGCCTGGCCCTGGAGCAGGGGCGCGAGGTCTTCGCGGTGCCGGGCAGCATAAACTCCGGCAAGAGCCGCGGCGCCCACATGCTCCTCAAGCAGGGGGCCAGGCTGGTCCAGGACGAAAACGACGTCCTCGCCGAACTGGAGATGGCGGTCGCGCCGGATGCGGGAAAAAAGGAGGGCCGTACAGCGGCCTGGCTCGGGGAAAACGAAAAAAAGGTTCTCTCCCGCCTTGACGCGTATCCACAAAGTGTGGAAGAAATCAAGGCCGCAACCGGAATCGACATGGCCAGCCTGAATCAGGCCCTGCTCATGCTCGAACTCGAGGGGCTGGCCGAGGTCCTGCCCGGCCGCAGATACCGCAGACTGTGAGACCGCCTCGTAAAGAGTCCGCATCGCGGCCTCTTACGAGGCGGAAGGCAAAAGTCAAAAGTAAAAAGTCAAAAGTATCGGCAGGTTACGAATCAGATATCTTTTGCCCCGGGAGATGCTACGGTTTTTTACGAGTCCATCATGACCCAAGGCCCCCAAAAGCCCCACAAAAGGCCGCGGACAACAAACGGAAGAACATGGGAAAATCACTGATAATCGTCGAGTCTCCGGCCAAGGCCCGGACCCTGCAAAAGTATCTGGGCCGGGGCTTCACGGTCAAGGCCTCGGTGGGCCATATCCGTGACCTGCCGGTGAACGATCTGGGAGTGGACATCGAAAACGGCTTCACGCCCAAATACGTCACCATCCGCGGCAAGGGCAAGATCATAAACGAGCTCAAATCCGCGGCCAAAAGCGCCGACGAGATCTACCTCGCCCCCGACCCCGACCGGGAGGGAGAGGCCATCGCCCACCACATCGCCCACGTGCTGAAAAGCGCGAAAAAGCCGGTGCACCGGGCCCTGTTCCACGAGATCACCAAACGCGCCATCATCGAGGCCATCGCCAATGCCGGCGAGCTGAACGAAAACCTCTTCGAGGCCCAGCAGGCACGCCGCATCCTCGACCGGCTGGTGGGTTACCAGGTGTCGCCGCTTCTGTGGAAAAAGGTGCGGCGCGGGCTTTCCGCCGGCCGGGTGCAGTCGGTGGCGGTGCGGATGATCTGCGAGCGCGACGAGGAAATAAAAAACTTCGAGCCGGTGGAGTACTGGTCCATCGAAGTGGACCTCGAGGCCGGGGGGCCGCCGCCATTCCAGGCCCGGGTCGAGAAGGCCGGGACAAAGAAACTCGGCAACAAGGGCCGCAACCGGGTCGCGGACCGCAACGAGGCCGCGGCCCTCGCCGACGAGCTCGGCCGCGAGAGCTTCGTGGTCGAGAAGGTTGAGAAGAAGCGGCAGAAACGCAACCCGCCGCCGCCCTTCATCACCAGCACCATGCAGATAGACGCAAGCCGCAGGTTGAGGTTCTCGGCCAAGCGGACCATGACCCTGGCCCAGCGGCTCTACGAGGGAATCGAACTCGGGGCCGAAGGGCCGGTGGGCCTGATCACCTACATGCGCACCGACTCCACCAGGATCAGCAAGGAGGCCATTGCCGCGGCCCGGGATTTCATCAAGGCGGATATGGGCCCTGACTACATCCCGGCCAAACCAAGGGTGTACAGAAGCGGCAAATCGGCCCAGGACGCCCACGAGGCCATCCGCCCAACCGACGTCAGCCGCACCCCGGAAAAGGTAGCCCCTTTTCTCGACAAGGGGCTGCTCTCCCTCTACACCCTGATCTGGAAAAGGTTTGTCGCAAGCCAGATGGCCGCGGCCGAGTTCGACAAGACCGCGGTCACCATCCGCGCCGGCCGGTTCCGCCTCAAGGCCAACGGCTCCATCCAGAGGTTCCCCGGTTTCCTGAGCCTGTACGAGGAGGCCTCGGGCGACGGGGAAGGCCGCAAGGGCGACGCGGTCCTGCCCGATCTCGCGGAAGGCGACGAACTCCGCTGCCTGAACATCGCGCCGAACCAGCACTTCACCCAGCCGCCGCCGGCCTACACCGAGGCGAGCCTGGTCAAGGCCCTGGAGGAAAACGGCGTCGGCCGCCCCAGCACCTATGCCACCATCATCTCCACCATCCAGGACAAGGGATACGTGGAGATGCGCGACCGCAAGCTCCGCGCCACCGATCTCGGCCGGCTGGTGAACGACCTCCTGGTCGCGCACTTTCCGGACGTCTTTGACATCGACTTCACCGCCTCCATGGAGAAAAAGCTCGACCAGGTCGAGGAAGGCGAGGTGGACTGGCGGCAGCTCCTCGAGGAGTTCTACGGCCCCTTCAAAAAAACCCTGGAAGAGGCCAGGGAAAAGATGCGGGACGTCAAACGGCTGGCCATTCCCTCGGGGGTGAAATGCGAAACGTGCGGCGGCGAGATGGTGATCAAGTGGGGCAAAAACGGCGAGTTCCTCGCCTGCAGCAACTACCCCGAATGCACCAACACCATGGACTTCGACCGCGACGAGGAAGGCCGGATCGTCCCCAGTCCCAGGCCGCAGCCGGAAGACAGCGGCGAGACCTGCGAGAAGTGCGGCCGGTCCATGGTGTACAAGCATGGCCGCTACGGCCGTTTCCTCGCCTGCTCCGGCTATCCCGAATGCCGCAACATCCGGGCCGAGACCACGGGCGTAAAATGCCCGGAAGAGGGCTGCGGCGGCGAACTGGTAAGAAAGGTGTCGAAACGGGGCAAGGTCTTCTACAGCTGCAACCGCTACCCGGAATGCGCTTACGCCATCTGGGACAAACCCCTGCCGGAGAAATGCCCGGACTGCGGCCACCCCTTCCTCACGGCCCGGGAACGCAAGGACGGCTCGGTCACCATAAGGTGCCCGGTAAAGAAGTGCAGGTACAGCCGGCGGGAAAAGGGCTGAGCTGCTGTCATATTTAGATTTTCCCTCTGCCGGCCGATTGAGGTATAATAGAGGGGTGATGGAAACCTTTACAGGGGCAAAAAGGCCACGAAACCATCTGCCCCGCAACTTGCCGGTATTACTGGCTTCTGTCTTCTGGCCCCTTGAAAAGGCCGCCTTGCGGCCTTTTCAAGGGGCCAAGGGAGCCGCGTCATGATCCGTCCCACCTCGTCAGCGCTGGCGGCCCTCAGGGCCATATCCACCAAGGTCAACGCCACGGCCCACAACGTGGCCAACGCCGAGACCGAAGGCTACAAGAAGACCAGGGTGACGATCACGGAAAACCAGGCCGGGGAACCGGCGGCCCGGGCCGAGAAGATAAACACGCCCGGCCCGCTCGTGCAGAAGCAGGCCCCGGACGGCTCCATCGAGATGGCAGAGCTGTCCAACGTGGAACTGACCGAAGAAATTCCCAACCTCACCCTGTCCCGCCGCTTCTTTCAGGCCAACCTGAAAACCGTCCAGACCGAGGACCAGATGCTGGGCTCGCTAATGGACATCATCTCCTAAGGCCAGAAGCCAGAAACCAGAAGACAGAAGTCAGTAAGCGGATTGCGGCCTGCGGCCGCAGGCGTTTGCATGCTAAGCCCCTAAACCCCTAATTCCCTAAACCCCTAAGCAGCCCTTCCGGGTCGTGGGCCGCGCGGCCGCCGACCATGGTGAGGACCGCCCGGCCGCGGAGCTCGCGGCCGAGGAAGGGGGAGTTGGCGCTCTTCGAGGCCAGGTTTTCGGGGGTGAGGGTGTGAACGGCATCGGGGTCGATGACCGTGAGATCCGCGGGTGCGCCCGGGGCCAGGCTGCCGCCTGCCACCTTCAGTATCCGGGCCGGGGCCGCGCTCATGCGCTCGACCAGGGCGAGCGGGGAGAGGCAGCCCTGCCGCACCAGTTCAAGCGACAGGGGAAGCGAGCTTTCCAGGCCGATGATCCCGAAGGGTGCCGCGGCGAACTCGACCTCCTTTTCGTGGCTTGCGTGTGGGGCGTGGTCAGTGGCGATCACGTCGATGGTGCCGTCGCTCACGGCCTCGAGCACGGCCCGGCGGTCGGCCTCGCTCCGCAGCGGCGGGTTCATCTTGGCGTTGGTGTCGTAGGAGGCCACGTCCTCGTCGGTCAGGGTGAAGTAGTGGGGCGCGGTCTCGGCGGTCACCGGCCATCCCTTGTCCTTTGCCATGCGGAGCACCGCCACCGAGGCAGCGGTGCTGACATGGGCGATGTGGACAGGAACCCCGGTAAGGGCGGCAAGAGAGGTGTCGCGGAAGACCTGGATGCTCTCGGCCTCGGCCGGGATGCCGGCAAGCCCCAGCCTGGTCGCCACCCGGCCTTCGTTCATGCTGCCGCCGGCGGCAAGGGAAAGATCCTCGGAATGGGATATCACCGGAATCCCGAAACTGGCGGCGTATTCCAGGGCCCGGCGCATGAGGCCGCTGTCGGTGACCGGGCGGCCGTCGTCGCTCACCGCCACCGCGCCGGCCTCCTTCATCTCGGCAAAGGCGGCCAGTTCCTCCCCGCGGTTGCCGCGGCTGATGCATCCCACCGGATAGACCCGCACCGCAGCCCCGGCCGCCCGGGCGACCATATAGGCGGTCACCTCCTTGCAGTCGTTGACCGGATCGGTATTGGGCATGCAGGCCACCGCGGTGAACCCGCCCGCGGCCGCGGCCCGGCTGCCGCTTTCGATGTCCTCCTTGTACTCGAACCCCGGCTCGCGCAGGTGCACGTGCATGTCGATGAGGCCGGGAACCAGCCACATGCCCTTCAGGTCAACGGCCGCGGCCCCGGCCTTCTCCTCCGGGGCGGGATCAAGGGAGGTTATCCTGCCGTCTGCGACGAGAAGTTCCCCCTCCCCGTCCCGGCCGCTTGCCGGATCGATTATCCTCGCGTTCCTGAAGAGGAACCTGCCGCGGTCACTCACCTTCCTTTCCTCCAAGAAGAAGAAACAGCAGGGCCATGCGCACCGCGACGCCGTTCTCCACCTGGTCGAGGATCAGGGAGAAGGGGCCGTCGGCCACGCGGGAGTCTATCTCCACCCCCCGGTTAAGCGGGCCCGGATGCATCACCACCACTTCGGGGTCGGCAAGGGCGAGAAGCTCCGGGGTGACGGCGAAACAGGCGGCGTACTCGCGCAGCGACGGTATCAGGGAACCGCGCAGCCGCTCTTTCTGAATCCGCAGGGTCATGACCACGTCCGCGCCGCGGACCGCTTCCTTTGGATCTGTAAACACCTTTGCCCCCAACTCCTCGGCCGCAGGCGGAAGCATGGTCATGGGGCCGCATATCCGCACCTCCGCGCCCATGCGGGTGAAACCGGTGATATTGGAATGGGCCACCCGGCTGTGGGCGATATCGCCGATGATCGCCACCTTCAGGCCGGATATCGCTCCCTTGGCCTCGCGCACGGTCATGAGATCTAGCAAGGACTGACTTGGGTGCTCGTGCACGCCGTCGCCGCCGTTCAGAACCGAGACCGCGCCGCCGAACTCACGGTCGAAGCACCCGGCGATGAAGGCCGGAGCGCCGGAGGCGGCATGGCGGACCACCACCGCGTCCGGCCGCATGGCCGCAAGTGTCCTAACCGTATCGATCAGGGACTCTCCCTTGCTGGTGGAGCTGGTGGAGGCGGAGAAGTTGAAGGTGTCGGCGCTCAACCGCTTGGCCGCTATCTCGAACGACATCCGGGTGCGGGTGGAGGGCTCGAAGAAAAGATTTATCACCGTGCGGCCCCGCAGGGTGGGAACCTTCTTGATGGCGCGGGTTGATATGCTCTTGAGACTGTCGGCGGTGTCGAGAATCAGGGAAATATCGTCACGGGACAGATCGTCCATTGCCAGAACGTGGCGGTGCGAGAAGCTCTTTTTCCCTGTCATGATGTTCTGTCAGATCTGCCGATGCTAATCTCTTGTCTGCATCCCTCGTTGATGAAATCGTAACAACGGCTTCCTGCCGTTGTTACTCAACGGGCTGTTAAAGGCGGGAACGGAAGCAGGATAACATTTTTTCCCCGTCCAGTCACCGGCCTGAGAACAAGGCCCTAATGCAGGACCATGCCTATCCGGTCGAAGCGGGGCCTGAAGCGCTCGCTGTCCCAGGACCAGTAAAGGATAAAGGCCCGTCCCTTTACCGCTTTCATGTCCACGAACTTCCAGAAGCGGCTGTCGTAGCTGTTGTCGCGGTTGTCGCCCATCACAAAGAGCTTGCCCTCGGGCACGGTAACCGGACCGAAGTTGTCGCGCGGCTGGATATTGCCGGGAATTATGCGCGGATCGTAGAAGACGGCGTGCTCGTCCTTATATGGCTCACCGTTTATATAGACCCTCTTGTCCACTATCTCGATGGTGTCGCCAGGCAGGCCGATAACCCGCTTGATGAAGTCCTGGGAGGGGTTGACAGGATAACGGAACACGATGATATCGCCGCGCTTCGGGCGGCCGCCGGTATCTATCCAAAGCGTTCCGGTCACCGGATTGCGGATGCCGTAACTGAACCGCGAAACCAGAAGATGGTCGCCGACGAGCAGGGTTGGTATCATCGAGCCGGAAGGGATCTTGAATGCCTGAACCACGAACGAACGGATAAACAGGGCGATGAGCAGGGCGACGAGTATGGCCTCGCCGTATTCCCTCAGAACGCTCTTTTTCCCTCTGGCTTCAGGGATGTCTTTCTCGTCGACCGTTTCCAAAAATACTCACTCTTCATGTGGATGAAAGCCGTTCAGCAGCAGTTCCGGAGGCATGAAGGCCCGCTGCCCCTGATTTCATATACCATATAGAACTAAATGACAAGCCGGAAACCGGCCCCGTGCCGCGGCCGCACCGGGCTGCTGCGCCCCGCCCGCCCCGGCGACCTGCGCCGGAACAATAACCGCGATTACAGAGAGTTAACCAATCTGCAGACACCGATTCCCGGAGCAGAAAGCAATTTCCAGAAAAAAACATTTCAACAGCGGCGGAAATGCAGCAGGGGGAACCCAACTGCAGCCATCGCCATCGCCCATATCCCCTCCAGGGAAGCGGCCCCGTGCCGCCAGCCCGCCACCCAAAAACAACCCATAGATGACACCCCTGAAACCAACCGATTGTTTTTTTTCGATTTTTTTCCGCATTTTTTTACCGCACCCGCAAGGAGCGTCCCACAACAACATATGGTGTTATCCCTGAAGGCAATGCACAAAATACTGTAGCAACATGCCTGACACTCCAGAAGCGGCGGCGGGGCCGGAAAAGATTTTTTCAAAAAAAACGCCGCCATAACCAATAATTTACCCTTGACACAAAAGCCCCGTTTTTACTCTAATACGGGTAAGCTTAAACCAGTCATGCAATGGCTGATATTGCACCACACGGAACATCAAAGACGGCTGCAAATATCCTCCTGCATGACAAGGCTGACGCGGCGGCCGGACGCGTGTTGCGGCAAGGGGCCGGCGGGTCAGATCAACCGGAAAGGTTTTGGGTTCGTGGCGCTCAGGCGGCGGCAGCTTCCGCCAACGGCTTGAAAAACTGCAAACGCGCAAGCGGTTACGCAACAACAGCAAGCCGTCACGGACCCGGCAAGAAACAAGACCAGCCCGTTGAGAACCAGCATGGCAATTTTGCGACGGGATGGCAACGACAAGGCGGGGAAACGGACCGAAATCCTTTCCCGGCAATGAAAACCGAGGCGCGAAATGGGCCGAATCAGTCTGCCTGACCTTCACATCAGCCTGCCCTTTCTGATGCGGCAGAAACTGTCCGTGGGAATCGATATCGGCTCCCACTCCATCAAGGTATGCCAGCTCGAACCCGCCAGCGACGGATACCGCCTGGCGGGGCTGGGAAGCGCCATCCTCCCCTCAGGCGCGGTGGAGGACGGCGTCCTTCAGGAGCCGGAAATAGTGGCGGAAACCCTTAAGAAGCTGGTCACCAACCTCAAGATAAAAGGCCGCAAGGTGGCTATATCGGTTTCGGGCTATTCGGTCATCGTCAAGAAGATAAACCTCGCGGTCATGGGCGACGAGGAGCTGGCGTCCCACATCGAGGCCGAAGCAGAGCAGTACATCCCCTTTGACATCGACGACGTCTATCTCGACTATGCCGACCTCAAGACCAACGCCGAGGACGAGGACCGCACCGACGTGATGCTGGTTGCGGCCAAGCGCGACATGGTGGAGGGCTACCTCGACATGCTCAAGGCCGTGGGACTGCGGCCGGTGGTGGTCGACGTGGACGCCTTTGCCCTGGAGAACGCCTACGGCGCCAACTTCGGCGGCGGCAAGGAGATCGTCGCCCTGGTGGACATCGGCGCATCCAAGATGAACATCAACATCGTCAGCCGCGGCACCTCCATCCTCGTCCGCGACGTGGTTCTGGGCAGCCGCCTGATAACCGAACAGATCCAGAGCCACTTCGACATAACCTTCGACGAGGCCGAGGCGATAAAAATCGGCCTGCAGGATGCGGGAGAAAGGAAGAAGGATATCGAGGACATCTGCGTCACCGTCTGCACCCAGTGGGTCACGGAAGTTAAACGGGCCCTCGACTTCTACTACTCCAACTATCCTGATGAAAAAATCGACAAGATGGTGCTCTCCGGCGGCGGGGCCAAGGTCAAGGGCGTGGCCCAGCTCTTTTCCGAGGAGACCGGCCTGCGGACCGAGATATTCAACCCATTCGCCCGGGCGGAAGCCAATCCCGCCAGGATCGACCCGGACTACATGAAGTTCATGGGACCGGAGATGGCGCTCGCCGCCGGCCTTGCCACCAGGGAAGTGGCCTTCTGACCAGGGAGAGACAGGTACGATGATCGCGATAAACCTGCTTCCGGTAAAGCAGCTCAAGAAACGTTACGAGATCCGTAATGAGGTAGCTCTGTACGTCATCATCCTGATCGGACTCGTGCTCATAATGAGCGGCATCACTTTGAGCACCATGCACACCATATCAACGCTGAAAAAGGAAAACGCGGTCCTGAGCAAGAAAAAGGCCTCCTACCAGCCTATTCTCAACCAGATCGAAAAGCTGAAAAAGGACAAGGCCAAAAAGGAGAAAAAGCTCGAGGTAATCAAGCAGCTAAAGACCGGGTCGCTGTCAATGGTCAGGATTCTCGACGAACTGGCCAGAATAACCCCGGTAGGGAGGCTGTGGTTCAACAATCTCAGCGTCTCAAGCACCCAGGTAAAGGTCACCGGCATAGCCCTGGACAACGCCACCATCGCCCAGTTCATGAACCGGATAAACTCTTCCAGGTTCTTCACCGGATCGGAACTGGCCCGCACGAGCCTGGTGCGAGTGGCCCAGGCGAACCTGAAATCGTTTTCCCTCACCATCGGCATCAAGCGGCCCTCCACCGGCTCTGACCAGAAGGGCAAGAAAAAGGGCAGGAAATGAAAGCTGAACAGGTAAAAAACGCCTACGAAAAATTTCTTGACGAGCAGTTAACCAAGGTCAAGAAGGAACACCGCATGGCAGCGGCGGGGGGGGTGTTCGTGGCCCTGACCGCCCTGTTTTTCTTCCTTTTCTGGAAGCCCAAGCACAACGCGATCGCGGCTCTGGAGAAGAGACAGAAATACCTGGTCGGAGAGATCAAGAAAGTGGAGGCCATCGCCGACAAACTGGGCGAACACAAGGCGGAGATGGAAAAGGTGGAGTTGCAGCTCAAGGCCGCGGCCATGCTCCTGCCGCAGAAGAAGGAGATTCCGTCGCTTTTGACCAACATCTCCGACCAGGGAACCGCGGCCGGGCTGGAGATAATCTCCTTTCAGCCGGGCCGGGAGAGAAAGACGAGTTTTTACGCCGAGATCCCGGTATCCCTTTCGGTAAAGGGAAACTATCACAAGGTCGGCACCTTTCTTGACAAAATAAGCAAGATGAGCAGAATCGTCGCGGCCACCAAGCTATCCATGGGGAACCCGGTGCGCAAGGAGGGCAAGGTTAACCTCAACGCCAAGATAAGCCTTGTTACCTACCGTTTCATAGAAGCCAAGGAGATGGCCGCCAACAAAAAGAAGCCAAGGAAACGGAGAAGAAGAAGGTAAGGCCA
Source organism: Desulfobacterales bacterium (assembly GCA_026993265.1). Classification (GTDB taxonomy): domain Bacteria; phylum Desulfobacterota; class Desulfobulbia; order Desulfobulbales; family JAJRZW01; genus JAJRZW01. Next base: position 13,105 of record JALWTY010000022.1, on the reverse strand, counting down.
TGAAGACCATGAGATCAAAAATATTCCTGGCCTTTACGCTGGTTCTTGTCTGTCTCGCCGCGCCCGGGACCGCGTTTGCGGCCCAGGCCAAGGCGGATGGCAAGGGCAAGCTGTCCGCCGAAGAGGAAAGGGCCCTGGTGGCCAAGGCCCTGGAAGAACTGCTCGCTTCCATGAAAATCGAGAAGTTCTCCTATGACCCCAACCTGCCGGATCCGTTCATACCTTTCATCTCCGAAAAGGCGGCAACGGTGCAGGAAGCGCCGGTGGGCAAGGAAGAGCTGACCGGCATGCGCAGGTACGAGCCCGGTCAGCTCCAGCTGGTGGCAATCATTTTCAGCCGCAACCGGCCGCTGGCCATGGTTCAGGATTCCTCCGGCAAGGGGTACGTGATTCACCGGGGAACGAGGATAGGCAGGTCCGGAATAGTATCGGACATCATCCCCAACAAGGTGGTGATAAAGCAGCTCGTCTATTCCATGACCAGCAAAAAGAAGTACAAAACCGTGGAAATGGTAATCAGAAAAGAGGGGGGAAAGTAGTGGCTGCCCTTAGCATGAAAAGACCCTGTTCGCTTGTTCTCGTGGCTTGCGCCCTTATGCTGGCCTCGGTCGGCCGGGCATCGGGCGCCATCGCCTTCGGCGCGGTTACCGAGGGATCCGGGACGGATTCCGCCGCAACAAGCCCGGCCCAGGACGCCGCCAGGAAAGCGGCCTACACCATCAGGTCGGTACAGTGGGAGCAGACCCCGGAGGAATTCGTCCTCCGCATCCGCGGCGACGCCACTCCCACCTATACCATGTACGAACTCTTCGATCCGCTCCGGGTGGTGATCGATATCGCCGAGGCGTCGATAGACGACGGCGTCGCCCTGCCGCTCGACCTTCCCCACGGGCCGGTGTCGCTGGTGAACGGCAAGGTGCTCGAAGACAAGAAGCCGGCCATCGTCCGTCTCGAGATATTCCTGAACGACGACAACGGCTACAAGATCGACCGTGAAGCCAACGACCTGGTAGTCCGTTTCGCCAAGCTGGAGACCACGGCCGCGGCCGAGGAGACACCCGCGGCGACCACGGAGCCCCCCCCGGCCGAACCGGCTGAAGCAGCGGCAGGGACGGCCGCGGTGGCTACGGCCGCTGCTCCCCTGCAGACGGCGGCGGTGTCGAGCAGGCCCGAAACCGTGGTCAACCAGGATACAGCGGCCGCGCCCGCCACCATCCTCAAGGAGATCAAGGTGGACTACCTGCCGGGCGAAACCAGGATCATGCTGCTGGCCGACGGCGCGGTGCAGGCCTACAAGAAGGCGGAGCTGGCCAAGAACGTCAAGGCGAACAGGCCGCCGCGGATGTACGTGGATCTCAAGGGCCTCAAGATGTCCCGCGCCGTCCGCAACGTCAACGTCGGCACATCGGTGGCCCGGGTGCGCACGGCCCGCCGCAGCGACGGTATCAGGGTTGTGTTCGACTCTGCCGCGGACCGGCTCTTCTCCTACCGGATCGAACCCACCGCCAACGGGCTCGACGTCATAGTGACCGAACCGTCCGAGGAGGCCGGCATGGTCGCGGGCATAATCCGGCAGAAGCAGGAAACCCAGGAAACCGCAGCAGCAGAGCCCGAAACGGTCATGACGGCGGCAAGCGCGCAGGACGCGCCTGTGACGCCTGTCATGACAGAGGTGAAGGCGGAAACCCCTGCGCCGGCGGCCGCACCGGCTCCGGAGCCGGCAGCGCCAATGCCAACGGCAGCGGAAGAGCTGATACCCGTCCTGCCGGCGCCGGCAGCCGCCCAGGCGCCTGTCAAACAGGCAGGCAAACAGGCAAAGAAGAAAAAGAAAATGACCGCCCGTCAGGAGTTCGCCTTTGCCGGATACGACAAACAGCGGATAACGGTTGATTTCTTCAAGATCGACCTTCACAACGTCTTCCGTCTCTTCGGCGAGATCAGCGGCAAGAACATCGTGGTGGACGAAGGCGTCAACGGCACCCTGACCCTGGCTTTGAACGACGTGCCCTGGGACTTCGCCCTCGACATCATTCTCAACCTCAAGGATCTCCAGAAGGAGGAACGGTTCAACACCATTGTCATCTCGCCAAAGAGCAAGAAATTCGTCTGGCCTGAGCGCACGGAGGACAAGATCGACATCAGGGAGAACCAGCAGATAATCGAGACCGAGGCCATCTCGGTGAAGGAACGGCTGGAGAAGGAGCCGGTGCGCATAACCGAGGCCAAGGCGCTTCTGCGCCGGGCCCAGGCCCGCGAGCGGCGCGGCGACTACAAGGGCGCGCTGGCCATATATGAGCAGGCCTACGGCAAGTGGCGCGAGAACAGCCGCATCGCCCACCGCATCGCCTCCCTCTGCCTCGTGCATCTGGGCAAGAACGCCAAGGCGGTCCACTACGCCAAACTGGCCCTAAGGCAGAACCCGGCCGACGCCGAGGCGGCGCTGCAGGCGGCCATCGGCCTGGCCAACATGAAGAAGACCGATGATGCAAAACAGTACTTCGACCTGGCGATCAGCACCCCGAACCCTGACGGAAAGGCCCTGGCCAACTACGCCGCCTTCCTGGAGCAGAACAACAGCCTGGAAGCGGCCCTCTCCATGCTCAACCGGCATGAGGAGATATTCGGCGACACCATGGAAACCATGATCAGCAAGGCCAGGGTACTCGACAAGCTGGGCCGCCGGGACGAGGCCCAGGCCGAGTACCGGGCGATACTGCTGGCAGGCTTCAACCTGCCGGCCGACCTCAAACGCTACATAAAGGGACGGGTCACCATGTCGGGCAACTGAGGCCTGACGGATGATCCGGGACAAGGATGCGAGTGGAAAAAATGAATACAGGGCTTCGGCTGTCACCCCCAAGTGCTCCGTGGCATCTTCATAACAGCCCGTTGAAAACGAACGCGGACGCAGCAGTTTTTCAACGGGCTGACAAGGGACATCAGGTGGCAAAAATGCAAGGACCAAGAGAGAAGTCAACCATGAAAGGGTTAGGAAAAGCTATTCTTCCCATCCTTATGGCCGGTCTGCTGGCAACGGCCGCGGGATGCGGCGGCTCCGCGCCGCCCCCCCAGGCGCGCGACCCCTTTGCGCAGCCGGCCGCCCCTCCACAGATGAAGGGCGGCGGCATCGACAACCTCAAGGCCTCGTCCCTGGCCGAGGAGCCGGCCACCCTGCCGGTGCGGTTCCAGTCGCCGAGCTACGCCCTGGACAGGGAGGAAGCAAGCCTCACCGGCAAGGAGGACTTCGTGGTCAAGGTGGGGGCCGACATCACCTCCACCGGGGCGGTGCCGCTGCGCGACATCATCAAACGGCTCGCGGCCATGAAGGACATGAACGTCAGCTGGGCCAACGACGTGGACCAGTACGCGCCGGTGGACGTGGACATCCGCGCCGAGGACGACTTCTTCCAGTCCATCGACAACCTCCTCCGGCAGCGGGACTACTACCACGAGGTCCAGGGCAACACCCTCATCATCAAGTACAAGGAGACCAGGAAGTTTCACATCGCCATGCCCTTCACCGCCTCCAAGTTCACAAGCTCGGTGGGCGGCGACGTTCTGGGCGCAAGCGGCAACTCCACCAATATCAAGGGCAATATCTCCATCGAGAGCGCGGACAACTCCTTTGATATCTGGGAAAACATCAAGCAGAACCTGGACCGGGTGCTTGAGATCTGGAGCAAGAAAACCGAGCAGTCAACGCCTGCGAAGGACACCGGCACCGGCAAAAAGAACAAAAAAAACGGCCAGGACAAGAAGAAGGCCGTGTACGTTCCGCCTCCGCCGGGCAAGGGCTATTACACCATCGACCGGCCCCTTGGCCTGATAACGGTGACCGCGCCGCGTTCGCTGCTCCGGAAGGTGGAAAGCTATCTCAACAACCTCAAGAAGGAACTCTACCGTCAGGTGACCATCGAGGCCAAGATCATTGAGGTCACCCTGACCGACTCATCCAAGGCCGGCATCGACTGGAGCCAGCTCCTCGGCGGCGACTCCACCAGCAACCTCGATTTCACCATGCAGTTCGGCGACCTGAACGTTCACAATCCGTTCGGTCCCTCCAGCACCCGCGGATTCACCCTGAACGCCAAGAGCTTCAGCGTCTTTCTCAACGCGCTGAACGAACAGGGCAAGACCAACGTGCTCGCCAATCCCAAGATCAGCGTGATGAACGGTCAGCCCGCCCTTATCAGCGTGGGCGAGAACGTAACCTACATAGACTCGGTCACCTCCACCATCGACGAGGGCGTGATAACCTATTCGGTGAACACCTCGAGCGTGATGAGCGGTCTCGGCCTCGCGGTAATCGCCAACATCATCGACGACCACGACGTGGTGCTGAGCCTGACGCCGGTGACCTCCCAGCTCAACGAGCCTATCGAGTACAGAACCTTCGGCGGCCAGAACCAGGTTGGGCTGCCGCGGGTCAAATTGCGGGAGATGAATACCATGGCCCGGGTCAGGGACGGGGATATCCTTGTGGTCGGCGGTCTTATCGACGAGGTCAAGGACAACGACGATCAGGAGGTGCCCCTCCTCGGCAAGCTTCCGGTCATCGGCAGGCTGTTTTCCAATTCCAGCAAGGTCAAGACCAGAAAGGAAATGCTGATAATACTCAAGCCCAAGGTAACGAAAATGCCGGGCATGAATAATGAGGAGAAGGCCTGACAATACAGGTTGTTGAAACAGGAACAAATCCGGCCTGCTGGGGCCGGGAGAAAAAAATACGGGGAGTCAAAAACCATGAGCAGAGAGAAGACGAGAAAATTCAGGATCCAGGCGGCGGCGATCGCCGGCGCTGCCCTGGCCATGCTGCTGACGGGCTGCGGACAGATCGTATCCGAGCGTCTGGCCGTGTCGGCCGCAACGCCGGCCGCAACATGCCAGACCGGCAAGAAGGTGGTAGTGCTGCCGCTGGCGGACTACTCCTACACCCAGGACCGCGAAACCGCGGTGAAGCGCAACCTGCTCATCATGGAGAACCTCACCGACCAGCTGACCGCCAACGGTTTCAGGATGCCGGTGCAGGAGGACCTGATAAAGTACCTCGCCCAAAAACAAATCATCCGCCTGACCACGGTCCGGCCCGACAAAAACGACTCCACCCGCCACCTGCAGGCAGAGCTTGGCAACAACTGGTCAAGGGAAATGAAGGAAGAGCTGTCGGCCCTGATAGCGGCCGAGAAGAAAAGGAACGACAGCGCCGCCGGGACCATAACCGCGCTCGACAATGAGACCCTTGCGGCCATTGCCGACGACCTCAAGGCGGACGTGATAATCCGCGGCCGGATAGTTAAATGCGCCCTGGAGGAGGAAAACACCTGGCGGCCGCTCAAACGCGGCCTGCTCGCGGTGATAATCGGCGGAACCAACCGCCTGCTCTTCGGGGTGACCAACTCCGATACCTATGACACCCTCGACAACATGGCCATCGGCGGGGCCATAGGCGCGCCCATCGGCTCCAACACCGACGCCACCACCTCGACCTCTACATACTCTGCCGCGGGCGCGGCGGTGGGATATCTCGCCGCCCAGGGGGGCAGGGCCAACCAGGCCACGATCCAGCTCCGCCTCTGGGCCCAGAACCCGAGAAATGGCGAGGTCATCTGGAACAACAGGGTCGAGGTCAAGGTGCGGCCGCAGACCATCTTCGCCGACACCACCCCTGACAGCCTGTTCAGGACCGCAATCAGGAAAGCGGTCGGCGCCCTGGTCGACGACTTCGTCAACAAGACCAAGAACGTCATCTGAAAGAAGAACTATCCTGCTGACAATCCCCGGCCCGGTTCACGCCCCTGCGTGAACCGGGTTTTTCGTTTGCCGGGCCGGTTCCGTGCCATGCCGGCCGTTTGCGCAGTAGCTTTTCAAGGGGCTGTTACGCGTCCGCCTTCTTCCTGGCCTCCTCCGCGGCCTGTTTTCTCGCGTTTTCGAACAGGGCCATGAAGTTGACCGGGTCCATGAGAAAGGGGACAAAGCCGCCGTCCACCGATACCTGGCTCATTATCTGACGGGTGAAGGGGAAGAGCAGGGCCGGGCACTCCACCGCCAGCACTGCGGCCAGGTGCTCCTCGGGGATGTTACGCAGGAGGAAGATGCCCGCGTGCTCCAGCTCGATGATGAACATGGTCCGGTCCTCTTCCTCGTCGGCGATGGTTACGTTCACCGCCAGGCTGATCTCCCAGTTCTCGTCGTCGAGCTTGCGGTTTTTGACCTCGAGGTTGATGTCCACCTTGGGCTTGGGCACCTGCTTGAGAAAGACCTCGGGCGCGTTGGGGTTCTCAAAGGAGAGGTCCTTGACGTACATCTTCTGCATCCGCAGGACCGGCACGTTCTCCTGGTTTTCCTGAGTCGCGTTCTTCTCCGTCTCGCTCATCTCTTTCCTCTCTTTTGCTTGGTTTCCGGGCCGCACCGGCGTCCCTGTTGACAGCCCGTTGAAAACTGCTGAACCCGCCACATATTTCAACGGGCAGTGTTTTCCTCAACAGCCCCGGCCTGGCTCATAAAACCTCCCGCAGGTAACGGCCGGTGTGCGATCCCTGTTCCGCCGCCACCTCTTCCGGGGTTCCGGCGGCCACTATGGCGCCGCCGCCGTCGCCGCCCTCGGGGCCGAGATCGATTATATAGTCCGCGGTCTTGATTACATCAAGGTTGTGTTCGATTATCACCACCGTGTTGCCCTGGTCAACCAGCCGGTTCAGCACGGCGAGCAGTTTTTTTATGTCAGCCGGGTGCAGGCCGGTGGTGGGCTCGTCGAGGATGTAGAGGGTGCGGCCGGTGTCGCGCCTGGAAAGCTCGCGGGCCAGCTTTATCCGCTGGGCCTCGCCGCCGGACAGGGTCACCGACGACTGCCCCAGGCTGATATAGCCGAGCCCCACCTCCATCAGGGTGGCGAGGCGGTTCTTTATCTGCGGCACCGCCTGGAAGAATTCGAGCGCCTCTTCCACGTTCATGGCCAGGATGTCGGCGATGGTTTTGCCCTTGTACCCTATCTCCAGGGTCTCCCGGTTGTAGCGTTTGCCGCCGCAGGCCTCGCAGGTGACGTACACGTCGGGGAGGAAATGCATGGCGATCCTGATCTCGCCGTCGCCCTCGCAGGCCTCGCAGCGGCCGCCCCTGACGTTGAAACTGAAGCGTCCCGGCCGGTAGCCCCGGGCCCGGCTCTCGGGCAGACGGCTGAAAAGCTCCCGCACCGGGGTCAGCACCCCGGTGTAGGTGGCCGGGTTGGAGCGGGGGGTGCGGCCGATGGGGCTCTGGTCGATATCGATGACCTTGTCGATGTGCTCGAGCCCGCTTATCCGGCGGCAGTTCACCGGCCGCGCCTTCCTGCGCCCGCCGGGATCAGCGGCCGCGGAAGGATAAAGGGTCTCCATCACCAGGGAACTCTTGCCCGAGCCCGACACCCCGGTCACGCAGACCAGGCAGCCGAGCGGCACGGCCACGTCCACATCCTTGAGGTTGTTGGCCCGGGCCCCGCTTATCCTGATCCGTTTGCCGCTCTTCCGGTAACGCCGCCTTTCCGGCACCTCTATCCGCATCCGGCCGGAGAGAAAGGCCCCGGTCAGGGACTCCTTGCAGCGGACAAGCCCGTCCACCGGGCCGGAAAAGACCACCTCGCCGCCGTGAACGCCCGCGCCCGGCCCCATGTCGACCACGTGGTCCGCGGCCATGATGGTGTCGTGGTCGTGCTCGACCACGATCACGGTGTTGCCGAGGTCGCGCAACCGCACGAGGGTGTCGATGAGCCGCTGGTTGTCCCGCTGGTGCAGGCCGATGCTGGGCTCGTCGAGGATGTAGAGCACCCCCGCGAGCCGCGAGCCGATCTGGCTCGCCAGCCTGATCCGCTGGGCCTCGCCGCCGGACAGGGTCCCGGCCCGCCGGGAAAGCTCCAGATACCCCACCCCCACCTGCACCAGAAATCCCAAACGCTCGCGGATCTCCCGCACCACCCTTTCGGCGATCTTCCCCCGCCTCTCGTCCAGTTTGAGTTCCGCGAAAAACCGGTTCAGCCGCTCGGCGCTCATGGCGGTCATCTCGGCGATATTGAGGCCGCCCACCCGCACGGCCAGCGGTTCCGGCCGCAGCCGGGCCCCGCCGCAGGCCGGGCACACCTGTTCGGTCATGTACTGCTCAAGCTCTTCCCGCACCGCGTGGGAGGCGGTCTCCCGGTACCTGCGGGCGAGCCGGGGCAGCACCCCCTCGAAAGGGGCCCGGTTCACCGTCTGCCTGCGGCCGCGGCGGTAATGGAACTCGATCTCCTCCCTGCCGGAGCCGAAGAGAATCTTTTTCCTGATGCGCTCGGGGATCTTTGCAAAGGGGGTGTCCAGGCTGAAACCGTAATGCGCGGCCAGGCTTTCCATCTCCTGCCGGTTGACCGAGCTTCCGGGCCAGCGGCCGCGGCGGCGGCCGAGCGCGCCCCAGGGGGCGATGGCCCCGTCGTTGATGCTCTTTCCCGCATCCGGCACCACGAGATCAGGGTCGAAATACTGCCGCACCCCCAGGCCGGAGCAGTCAGGGCAGGCCCCCTTGGGACTGTTGAAGGAAAACATGGCCGTGGAAAGGGGCGGCAAACTTATGCCGCACCGCTTGCAGGCGGCGTGCTCGCTGAACAGGACCTCCGCCTCTCCCAGCCGCTCGGCCAGGAGGAAACCGCCCCCCAGCTCCACCGCGGTGGCAACGGAATCGGCCAGCCTGCGCTCCACCCCTTCCTTTATCACCAGCCGGTCCACAACCGCCTCGATGGTGTGGCGTTTGTTTTTCTCGAGGACGATCTCCTCGTCCAGGGAACGCACCCCGCCGTCGATCCTGACGCGGACATACCCCTGCCGCCGCAGGGAGTCGAGCAGATCGCGGTGCTCGCCCTTGCGCAGGCTCACCAGCGGCGCCATGAGCACGACCTTTGTCCCCCCGGGCCAGGCCGCGATGGTTCTCGTCATCTCCTCGATGGACTGGGAACGGATCTCGTCGCCGCATTCGGGGCAGTGCGGCGTTCCCGCGCGGGCGAAGAGCAGGCGGAGATGGTCGTAAACTTCAGTGATGGTGCCCACGGTGGAACGCGGGTTCCTGCTGGTGGTCCGCTGCTCGATGCTGACCGCGGGGGAAAGCCCCTCCAGCGAATCCACCTCGGGCTTGGCCATCTGCCCCAGAAACTGGCGGGCGTAAGTGGAAAGGGATTCCACGTAACGCCGCTGCCCCTCGGCGTACAGGGTGTCAAAGGCAAGGGTGGACTTGCCGGAACCGGAAAGGCCGGAAAACACCACCAGCCGGTTCCTGGGGATGTCCACGTCGATATTCTTGAGGTTGTGCATCCGGGCGTTGCGGACCCTGATGTACTGCGGTTCGTTCATGGGCGGAGAAGAAACTCCATCAGGTTCATCCATTTCACCCCCTGATGATCGCCGCCGAGGAAGCTGTCCATGCTCAGGACGTACTTGGGGTAATTGTCCCGTATCGCCAGCAGGGGGGCAAATTCCCGCTCCACGGTCCCGGGCGAGGCGAGGAGGTAGGCGACTTGAATAAAAATCCTCTCCCCGGCCCGGGAAGCGATGAAATCGATCTCCAGATCCCCCTGTTTGCCGATGTACACCGTGTATCCCCGGCGCTTCAGTTCCAGGAAGACGATATTCTCGAGCAGGCCGGAGATATCGCTCTCACGGTATCCCAGAAGGGCGTGGCGCAAACCTATATCGCCGAGAAAATACTTTTCATGCATGGATAGAAGGCGTTTGCCCCTGATATCGTAACGGGGCACCCGGTAGAGGACAAAAGTTGAGCAAAGGTAGGCGAGGTAGTTGTGCACCGTCTCCACCCCGAGGCTCATCCGCTGCGACTTCAGAAAGTCGGAGACCCTCTTGGCGGAAAAGATATTGCCGAGGTTGTCGAAGACGTAACGGACAACAGACTCGAGCAGGGCGATGTTGCGCACCTGGTGGCGCTTGACCACGTCTTTGAGCAGAATGGTATGGTACAAGGCCTGGATATATTGATAGACCACCTCCTGATCGAGCTCGAAATGGGCCAGGGCCGGTAACCCCCCGTATCTCAGGTAATCGGCGAACGCGGCCGGTGACGCCTCTGCGGCAAGGCCGTGAAACTCGAGGAACTCGGCGAATCCGAGGCTGTAGATGGGAAACTCGATGTAACGGCCGGAAAGCAGGGTGGCAAGCTCGGATGACAGCATACCGGCGTTTGAACCGCTGATGTAGATGTCGAACCGCCCCTCGCCCAGCAGTGAGGCGATGCAGCGCTCCCAGCCCTCGATCTCCTGAATCTCGTCCACCAGCAGCACCGCCGGACCGGCCGGGGCCTTCTCCTTGACGTAACCTTCGAGATCACGGTAATCGCGAATAAAATCGAACTCGAGCGACTCCCGGTCAACGGCGACCAGGGGGCCTGTCCCGCTGCGGCCGGAGAACTCGTCCATGAGGTTGCGGAGGAAACAGCTTTTCCCCACCCGCCGCATCCCGGTGATGACCTTCACCACCGGGGTGCCGATATAGGGCCTGATTCTTTCCAGGTATAAGTTTCTTTTATGGAGGATCATTTTCTGTTTTTTTGCAAAATTTCCTGCGTACAGGAAACTTATACCTGAAGCAGCCCTAAAAATCCAGCGCCAGCCTGGCTGCGAAAAAGCCGTCCATCCCGGTCCGGTCCGGCCGGGAGACGAAGAATCCGTCCTTAAGGCATCCCTCGGGCAAGGGCAAAAATGACAAAAACCGGGCCGCGTCCTCGAGGCGGAAGCGCGGATGGGAGCCGAGAAACTCCCGGACCACCGCCACCGTCTCCTCGGGCTCGAAGCTGCACACCGCGTACACCAGGGTTCCGCCCGGGGCCACGAGACAGGCGGCCGCGGCAAGGATCTCCGCCTGCCGCCGGGACATGGCCGCGATGTCTTCCGGCCGCCGGTTCCAGCGGATGTCCGGGTGGCGGCGGATCACCCCCAGGCCAGAACAGGGGGCGTCGATCAGGACCAGGTCGAATTTTTCGTTCTTTTGTTTTTTCACCAGGTCGGCGACCGTGCCGGGCCTTATCTCCACCCTGCCTGCAAGGCCCAGGCGGGCGAGGTTTTCGGCGCACAGCCTCTGCCGGGCGGGCTCGGGCTCCACCGCCACCACCCGCGCTCCCGGGGCCAGGTCGGCCAGGTGGGCGCTCTTGCCCCCCACCCCGGCGCAGCCGTCCAGGATTTTTTTCCCTTTTTGCCCTTTTTGCCTTCCTCCATCTCCCTCCAGGTTTCCGGCCAGGGCGAGATGGGCCACCAACTGGGCCGCCTGGTCCATCACCGCGAAAGCCCCTTCCCCGTAACCGGGCAGATACTCCACCCTGCCGGTGAAACCGGGCAGCACAACCGCGTCCGGGGCGAAACCGCCGGGCCGGGCCGCGATCCCGGCGTCATCGAGGAGGGCCAGCAGCCGCTCCGCCCCTCCGGGCCGGGCCCTGAGGCAAAGATCAGCCATCCGGTTGCCGGCCCGGGCCAGGGCCAGGGCCTCGTCCGGCCCGAACCGGGTCTGCCAGCGGTCGAGGAGCCATTGGGGCTGGCCGGTCTCGAGGGAGGGAGAGAGCGGTTCCTGCGGGATCCCGTGGCGGACGAAGGCCCGCAGCACCCCGTTGACGTAACCGGCCAGCCACTTGGGCGCCCCGCTCTCGCGCAGGGCGGCCACGGTTTCGTTCACCACACGGGCCGGGCGGCCGCGGCCGAAATCGGTCAGCTCGAAGAGCCCGAGCCGCAGCGCGGCCCGGACCCGTTCATCGAGCCGGTCCAGGGTTTTTTTCGATCTCGCGGCAAGATGGTGGTCGATGCGGTTCAGGCAGCGCATCAGCCCGAAGACCAGCCGGTTGGCAAGGGCGCGGTCGCGGGGATCGGCAAGGGGCAGGCGCCTGAACATCCGGTCGCGGACCACCGCAAGGGGCAGGCCGCTCTCCTCCCAGGCGCAGAGGATGGCAATGGCCGCGGCCCGCGCGCTTCGTTTTTTCCCGCCCATCACAGTATCCCGATCACCGATCCCTGCCGCCCGGTCCGTCCCCCTTCGCGGCGGTAGGAAAAAAAACCGGGATCGCAGGCGTTGCAGTGGTGCGAGGTGTCGATGTTCTCCGGCCGCAGGCCGCATTCGAGCAACTGTTGCCTGGTGATGGCGGGAAAATCGAAAAACAGGCCGCGCCGGAACTCCCACATCCACCGGGGCAGAAGCTCGCGGTAACCGGAAAACTCGGCGCAACAGGTGCCGAGAGAGGGGCTGATGGCGGCGAGGATGCGTTCCGGCCGGCAGGCGAACTCCCTCTCCATGGCCGCGACCACCTCCGCGCACACGCCGGCCACCCCGCCGCGCCAGCCGCAATGGGCGATGCCCGCGGCCGGAACCCCGGGATCGAAAAAGAGCACTGCCTGGCAATCGGCCTGCTGGACAACGAGACCCACGCCGCGGGCCGCGGTTATCATGGCGTCGTAGCCCTGCGGGTCCGGGCCGGAAAGGGGGCCGTCAACCACCAGGACCCGTTTGCCGTGGACCTGGCCGGTGAAGACCAGGGAAGCGAACCCGGCGGCTGTCCTGAAAGATTCCCGGTTGCGCCTGACCGCGGCCGGATCGTCCCCCACCGCAAACGACAGGTTGAGAGAAGAAAACGGCGGCGCGGATGCGCCGCCGTTACGGTCGGAAAAACCGTGCGCCACCCCGGCCTCTTTCAGGACAGCGCTCTTCCGCAACCTGAACCCGGGACGCTCACCCGTTTGCATGTAACCTGAATCCGTGAGCGTTCGAGAGCGGGCCAGATGCAAGGAGGCAACGATGTTGATTATACTTCGGTATATCAACGAGTTGCCGACACAGCAGATGGCCCGCTATCGGACGCCCCGAAGGGCGGCGGGTGAAATTTTCGCCGAGGCAATTTTTCACAAAAAGCATCTTTTTTCAAATAGATGGCTCATCGAATCCATGAAGCCGTCACGGATTCAGGTGTAAGAGTTGCTGCGGGATTGGTTTGATCAATTGTACAACTAATCTTCTTTCCGAACGATTTTATTTTTATTTTTGTTAAAGTATCCGGAAAGGAGGATGATCATGAACGAAGCAGCTGAAATCAAACTGGCCAAACACCGGCTCAGCGCCTTGCAGCT
>JALWTY010000021.1 GCA_026993265.1 Desulfobacterales bacterium | reverse complement strand
TCCTGCACCCCGTCAGGGGTAAGCAGGGCGTCGAGGCGCACGTCCCAGGGCGAGGCAGGGAAATCGGCGAGCAGGCAGGCCGCGGCCGCGGCCATGACGAAAGACTCCCCGGCCAGGGCCCGGGCCTCGGCGAGGATGGCGCAGGACAAGTCGAAAAAACCCTTGCCGTCGCCGAGCCACAGGCCCGAGGGGGTGACCAGGCCGCCCGCGGCCACGAGCAGCCCCACCCCAAGTCCGGCCAAGCCTTTCACCGCCACCTTCTCGCCATACTCGAACTGTCCCTTGAGGCTCACGGCAAAACCGAGACGGGGGAAGGGTATCCGGTGCGGCCGGAAAAGAACAAAACCCTCCTTGAGCCCGGCCGTGGGCATGAGCAGGTTCTTTCCGTCGATCAGGGTGTTTATCCTTATCTGGCGCAGGCAGGGATGGGGCTCGGCGTAGACCGCGGACGCGGCCCGGTAACGCGGGTCCCGCCTCAGGGCCTCGGCCGTGCGGCCGGCAACTGCGGCCAGGCCGGAATGGTCCGGCCACAGCAGGGCGCGCAGCTCGTCCTTGAACGAGGGGGAATCAGCCATGGACTCCCGGGTCACATGCTGGGGGCTCCCCATTTTTTTCAATGAAACTCCGAAGCAAGATTTTGACGTTATCACCCCACAAATACGCCCGTTTCGCCTGCGGCGGGGCTCAGACAGTCCTCGCGCTTTTTCCGGCCGCGCCTGCGTCGCTCCAGCTGCGGCAGAAGGGCGAACAGAAAAGCGGAAGGGGACTGTTACAGCGGCTTACGCCGCGGGGGCACAGTCATCTTCAATAACAGGAGCTCGATTTTCAGGCCTCTGGCCTTTTTTGCGCATGTCTTCAGGTCGTTGAACACCAAGTGCCAATTTTTGGGGGAGACCCAAGCCAGGTCACATGCTCTTGCGGGAGGAGGCGGCGCTGGCGTAGCGGCGGTCGAGGTGGCGCTCCCTCAACCGTGCAAAACCGGCCCGGACCAGACGGGCCACGTCGTCCCACATGGTCTCGCTGCCCATGATAGCCACGGTGATCTCGCCGTAAGAACGGGAAAACGCGCCCACATAGGTCTGGCGGGCGGCGTTGGTGTAGCCGGTCTTGCCGCCTTCGGCTCCCCTTATGCGCCACAGGGCCCGGTTATGGTTGCGCAGGGTGCGGCCGAAGGAGGTGCGGCGGCGGATCCGCGCCACCCGGCGGGCGAACTCCGGGTTCTCCATGGCCCGGTTGAAGAGCACCGCCAGGTCGCGGGCGGTGGAGTACTGCCCCCGGGCGGTAAGTCCGGTGGCGGTCTTGCAGCTGGTGCGGCGGGCGCCCCAGATCCCGGCCTTGTAGGTCATCATCCGGGCAAAGAGCTTTTCCGATCCGGCGATCTTCTCGGCCAGGGCCACGCTGGCGTCGTTGGCCGAGTTCATCAGCACCGCGTCGATGAGCTCCCCGGCCCGGTAGACAGCGCCGGGACGCAGGTATATCTTGGAACGGGGCATGGCCGCGGCCCGGCGCGAGGCCCGGACCGGATCGTTGTCGTCGAGGTAGTTGATGGCGATGAGAGCGGTGAGAATCTTGATCGTGCTCGCCGGCTGGGCCGGACGGTCGGGGGCGCGGGCGAGGAGGATCTCGCCGGTGGCGTTGTCGATGACCACATAGCTTCGCGCGGAAACGAGCCTCGGCGACCAGGCCATCCGCCGCCTGCGCAGCGGCCGGACCGGAACCTTTCCCCGCGACGCAAGCAGCACCGTCCCGCCCGCACGGGCCACCGCCTTCTTGGCCGGGGTCCGTATCACTCCGGCAAACCTGCCGGAGGACGCGGGAAGCTTCTTGGCCGGGCCGGTTATAATGCCGCCATATGCGGAGACATGCCCCGCGGCGATAAAGACAAACGACGCCAGCAGGCAGGCAACCATTTCAGGCACGGAAGCATTGCGGAGGATTTTCATATTCAAGCAATCACTGTATGCATTTCATCTGCAACCAATACAAACAAATGATATTCCGAGCCCAACATGCCTTCAAGCTTTTTATGAAAAAACAACATGTTACACAAAAAACCACATGATATTGTGTAAGAAAACTGCAGATACACAATATATTGACCCCCCTATGGGGATTTTACGGGTAAGAAAAAAATGCAAGAATTACAAACTGTTCCCTCCCAAAAACGGAAACATCCGCGCCATGACCATCCATATCTTGCCCCTGTTACTCCAATGATAATCATGCACCAGTTACTGTTCCGAGGATTTTGGAAACGCATCGGATTGAATCAATGCGGTTTTCGCCGCCCCCCCATGCCGACGCAACCCCACCCCGCCGCCTTTGCAGCCCGTTGAAAAACGTAGCGACGGCCTCCTGATGACGAAAAAGATTGCCGTTTACATCTGTGGAATCCCCTTCGGCGTGCTCATGAAGGATAAAAAAATTCTCATGATAAGCGCCGATCCCGACCGTCTCGACGCGCACCTGCCCGGCCCGTGGAGCAAGGGTCCGGCCCGGGAAACCAAGGCCCTGCTCACCCGCGTGCTGCAGGGGGAGAAAAGAATCCGGCCCGACTTCGGGAGCAACCCGTTCCTTGCAGAGGCCACGCCGTTTCAGCGCCGGGTATGGATGGAGATATGCGGGATAGGCCGGGGAGAGACAAAGACTTACGGAGAGATCGCCGCCCGCCTCGGCAATCCGGGGCTGGCCCGGGCGGTGGGACTGGCCTGCAACGCCAACCCGCTCGCACTCGTCATTCCCTGTCACCGGGTTGTGGGGAAAAACGGCACTGGCGGCTATGCAGGCGGCACAGAGGCAAAAATCAGGCTTCTGGAAATGGAAGGGGCGCTGCCGCCGCTCACCCCTCGAGCAGGGCCGTGACCCGGCTTGGGATCTGCTCGAGCGGCACCACCTCGTCCACGCCTCCGGCCTCGATGGCCTCCTTGGGCATGCCGAAGACCACGCAGCTCTTTTCGTCCTGGGCGATGTTCCTCGCGCCAGCTTCCTTCATCCTGAGCATGCCCTGGGCCCCGTCCCGGCCCATACCGGTAAGGATGACGCCAACGGCGTTGGCGCCACCGTAGGCGGCGACCGAGTTGAAAAGCACGTCAACGGCCGGCCGCTGATGACAGACCAGCGGCCCGTTCTTTATCTGCACGTAGTAACGGGCCCCGCTGCGGCGCATGACCATGTGATAGTTGCCCGGCGCGATCAGGGCGGTTCCCGGCACCACCGAGTCGCCGTCCTCGGCCTCCTTGACGCGGATCTGGCAGATCTCGTCGAGGCGTTCGGCGAAACTGGCGGTGAACTTGGCCGGCATGTGCTGCACCACCATGATCCCGGGGATGGTGGGCGGGAACTGGCTCAGAACCACCTTGAGGGCCTCGGTGCCGCCGGTGGAGGCGCCGATGGCGATGACCTTGTTGGTGCTCTCGGCCAGCGACAGCCTGGTCTGCACCATTCCCGGACTCCCAAGCTTAACGGGGGCGGTTCTTTTTTCCACCCTGGCCCTGGCCGCGGCCCGGATCTTCTCGGCGAGCTGCACGCTCATGTCGCCGACGGAATAGGCCTCACCGGGCTTGCAGATCACCTCGACCGCGCCAGCGTCTATGGCCTCAAGCGCAAGCGCTCCTCCCTTCCTGGTAAGCGAACTGACGATTATCACCGGCAATGGGTAATGCTTCATCAGCTTGCGCAGGAAGGTGATTCCGTCCATGCGCGGCATTTCCACGTCAAGTGTGACCACGTCCGGTTTAAGCTTGACTATCTTGTCCCGGGCCACGTACGGATCCGGCGCGGTGCCGACCACCTCGATGTCGGGCTCGCGGGAAAGCTCCTCGCTGAACACCTTGCGGACGACTGCGGAATCGTCGACAACCAGAACCTTTATCTTAGCCATGAAACACTCCCCGCCGCTCCTCAGGGATTGCAGACGTCAAGGGAGCCGCACCGCAGAAACAGCATCCCGTAATCAGTGGTGTAAAGACTGGTGTCGGCCGCGGGCAGCTCTTTCGCCGGGGAGAACCCGTCGAGCATCCTGGCTGTGGGGATGCCCAGCCGGCAGCGTCCCTCCCGGTCTATGCGGCTGAGTATGCCGCCCACCACCATGTTGGTCGCCTCGCGGCCGGCGTCCAGGACGGTCTCCTCCGAAAGCTCGGCAAGGGACACTCCCATGAAATTCGCGGCAATGTTGCGGGCAAGCTCAAGCGGGAAATAAAGCATGATATCGGTAACGCCATTGCCGCTGACCTCCACCCTGCCCTCAACGAAAACGCCCGCGCCCTCGCCGTAATCGGAAACGACCATGCCGCTTTCCTCCACCGCGACGAAGAACATGGTTCCGAATATGTCGGCCAGACTGCGGTAAACATCTTCCCTGAACCGTGACTCCATTGCACCCCCCTCGAATAAATAATGAACAGCGCAGGCCGGTTGTCAGAAATCCATGTCGTCGCCGCCGGACACGTCCCCGTCTCCGGCCATCTCAACAGCGCCGTACGCCTTCTCCAATGCCTCCAGCATAACCCCCTTGATGGTTTCGGGAACGAACGGCTTTTTCACGTATCCGGCCGCGCCCAGGGCCATGGCCTCGGAGACCGTCTTCTCCCCGCCCTCGGTTGTGATGAAGATAACCGGGACGTTGGCCTCCACGTCGTTGGCCTTGAGCCGCCTGAGCATCTCGATGCCGTTCATCTCCGGCATGTTGATGTCGGACAGGACGATGTCGATCCAGTTCTTCTCTAGTATATCCAACGCCTCACGGCCGTTTTCCGCCTCATACATCTCGCCGACCGCAATTCCGCTCATCTGGACGACCCGTTTCACCAGGGCGCGCATGGTGCCAGAATCATCAACCACAAGGATATTGAATGCCATGATCCCGTCCTCAGTCTATGTGAAGAAGATCCTCGGCCTTCTCCATCTCGGTCACCAGCTCCGCCATAAGAAGGTCCAGCGCCCTGTCGTCAAAACCGAGTTCCTTGAGCCTTTCACCGCGCATGCGGGTGGCGAGCCCGTCAACACCGACGCCGATTCCCATGGAGATGACCAGGCTGTTGGCCAGGGCCACCACCACCGAGAGGAGATCACCCGCGAGCACGTCGTCGTCATGGTGGCGGCGCACCGCGGCCACGATCTCCTCCGGAAACTTCCACTTGTCCATGATCCGGCCGCCGAGCTCCGCATGGGTCATGCCGATCACCTCGTTCTCCGCCTCGCTGAAGGAAACCCCGGAATCGACAAGATCAACGATCCTGGAGAAATCATCGGCCACAAAGCTGCTAAGAATCCGCTTGCCGATGTCGTGCAGCAGGCCGGCGGTGAAGGCGTCGCCGGGATCTGCTCCCTCTACCCGGACAGCGATGAGCTTCGCCATGATCGCGCAGGCGACCGAGTGCTTCCACAGATCTCCCTGCTCGAGCTGGTATCCGGCTCCCACCGCGCCCCGGTAGAAACGGGCGCTGGAGCTGGTGATGATGATATCCTTGAGGATGTCCTGGCCGATGATGACCACCGCCTCGTCAAGGGAGCTGACCTTGCGCGGCAGGCCGAAATAGGCGGCGTTGCATATCTTGAGGACGTTGGCGGTGATGGCCTGGTCGTACTTGATTATATCGGCCAGATCCGCGGCCCTGGTCTCGGGCCGGTCAACCACGGCCATCACCTGCTGCGCCACCTTGGGGAAGGCGGGTATATGCTTGACCAGAGAAAGAATCTCATCGACCCTGCTCATACCTCCACCTCCTCCCGGCCGCCGGTCTTGAGGCGGGTCACGCCGGTTGCTACCTCGAGGCTGACCGTGCGGTTGACGGTGCCGCCCACGTCCTCGGCCGCGATCATCACTCCGCTCTTCAGGAACATCTTGCGCAGGATCATGTAGTTGCGCTTGCCGATGTTGAACACCCCGTCCGCGTCCATGATCTGACCGCCTCCGAACACCTTGACCACGAGCCTGCTCTTGTCCGCGCCCAGGGCGTAGGCCGCCTTGAACAGCCGGGGAATACCGGTGTCGGCAAACATGTAGGGTTTGACCCTGGCCTTGTCAGGATCTATGCTCGACTCGGGCAGCATGTAATGCAGAATCCCCCCCACCTTGACCCTGCCATCCCAGATCACGACCCCTATGCAGGATCCCAGTGAATAGGTTATCAAAGTGTCTCCCGGGGTATTGCTGACCTTCATGTCAGATATCCCCACAACAACCTTCATACAGTCCTCCAGGCAAAGTTATGGCCGGAAACGGCTCATCCATTCCGGCGGTAGGCAGTGGCCGCCACCTGAATGAAGTCATGGTTCAACCGGGAAATGGATTCGGAATGGCCGATTATCAGATAGCCGCCGGGAACAAGCGCGTTGTAGAACTTGCGCACCAGCCTCTCCTGGGTCTCACGGTTGAAATAGATCATCACGTTGCGGCAGAAGATGACATCAAAAGGATCCTTCCAGCGGAACTCGTCCATGAGATTGAAACGGCTGAAGCGGACGAAACGCTTCAGGCTCTCCTTGACCTTCACGTAACCGGCGCTCCTCCCCACTCCTTTCTGGAAATAGCGTTTCAGCATCTCCCGGGGCACCGTATTCACCCGTTCCTCCGGATAGATCCCCTTCTCGGCCATGGCCAGCACCTTGGTGGAAATGTCAGTGGCCTCGACCAGGAAGTCCCCTGTCTCGCCCCGGCGGTAAAAATAGTCGTCAACCACCATTGCCAGGGTGTAAGGCTCCTCGCCGGAAGAACTGGCCGCCGACCAGAAGAGCAACGGCCCCTTGCGGCCGCCTGATATCTCGGGCAGAACCCTTTCCAGCAGAAAGTCGAAATGGGCCTTTTCCCTGAAAAAACTGGTGAAATTGGTGGAAACCGCGTCGATGAGCTGCACCAGCTCCTGGCCGGTGGAGTCGCTGATTACCAGATCATAGTACTCCCTGAAACTGGAAAGCCCCAGGGCCCGCAACCGCTTGGCCAGCCGCGCGTTCAAAAGCTCCTTCTTCTCGGGCTTGAGATAGATACCGGCCTTCTCGTATATGAGAGAGCTGAAAAGCCTGAACTCCCGGTCCCCGAGCTTCTCCATCCTCTCAAGGGAGAACAGTCCGTTGCCTGGAGCCGTCACCACGCCGCTCCCACCCGTTTGCGCCCCGCCGCAGACAAGCCTTCTCCGTTACCGGCTACCGGTCGCCGGGCTCTTCAAGGTCGGCAACGCCGATCACCCGGTCCACGTTCAGGAGAATCCTCACCTCGCCGTCCACCTTGGCCATGCCCATGATGTTCTCCACGTCCACCGCATGACCGCCGAAACTGGGCGGCGGCTCGATGTTCTCCCGGTCCACGTTCATCACCTCGGAGACAGAATCGACCACCAGCCCCACCATTACCGGCCCTTCATCACCCTGGATCTCTACCACCACGATGCAGGTGCGGTCGTTGTAATCCCTGGCCTCCATGCCGAACTTTATCCGCAGGTCGATCACCGGTATGACCCGGCCCCGCAGGTTTATCACCCCCCGGATATAGTCCGCCGTATGCGGAACCGCGGTTATCTCGAGAACGCCTATTATCTCCCTGACCTTGAGAATGTCGATCCCGTACTCCTCGTCGCCGAGGGAAAAGGTCAGGTACTTTCCGGCGAGGCTGTCGACGCTGCTTCCCAGAGTGTCTTCAACGTTATCCGCCATCTTCTTCCCCTTGCGCTCAAACGGTTTCCGGCTCGGCCTGCGCGGCCGCGGCCTCTTCCGCCCCTTCCTTGCCGCCCGGCCCCTTGCCGGCATCCTGGACTTCCCGGTTGTCGGCCTCGGCGATGAGCCCGGCGATGTCGAGGATGAGCCCGACCCGGCCGTCGCCCAGAATGGTGCCGCCGGCAACGCCGTTGACCTCCTTCAGGTAACCGCCAAGGCTTTTTATCACCACTTCCTGCTTGCCAAGGAGCTCATCGACCATCAGGGCCCGCAGGCGGCCCTCGTTCTCGACGATGACCACGATGGCCTCGCAGGGATCATCACTCGAACCCTCGACCCCGAAGACTTCGGCCAGCCGGATGATGGGTATGATGCGGTCGCGCACCATCAGGGCCTCGCCGCGGCCGTGCACGGTGCTGTACTGCTCCCGCCGCGGCCGGATGGACTCCTGGATGGCCACGGTGGGGATCACGTAACGCTCGCTGCCCACCCGGACGATGATGCCGTCGATTATCGCGAGCGTCAGCGGCAGACGGATGACGAACTGGGTGCCCTCGCCCGGCTGGCTCACCACCTCGACCTTGCCGCGCAGCTTCTCCACCGCCTTCTTGACCACGTCCATGCCCACTCCCCGGCCGGAGACGTCGGTTATCCTGTCGGCGGTGGAAAATCCCGGCATGAAGATGAGGTTGTTGAGCTCGTGGTCGGAGAGGGAGTCGGACTCGCGGATCAGCCCGCGCTCGATGGCCTTGGCCCTGATCTTTTCGGTATTGAGCCCCATGCCGTCGTCGACTATCTCGATCACGATGTTGCCCCCCTTCTGGTAGGCGCTGAGCCAGACCGTGCCCGAGGGCGGCTTGCCCTGGGCCTTGCGCTCCTCCGGGGTCTGCACCCCGTGGTCCACCGAGTTCCGTATCATGTGGACCAGGGGGTCGTAGATGGAATCGACCATGTTGCGGTCTATCTCGGTGTCCTCGCCGCTCATCACCAGGTCCACCAGCTTGCCAGACTTCTTGGAAAGGTCGCGGACCAGGCGGGTCATCTTCTGGAAGGTCTGGCGGATGGGAACCATGCGCATGCTCATCGCGGTCTTCTGGAGATCGCTCGTGATCCGGGAGAGCTGGGAGAAATCCCGGTTGAGCTTGGGATCGGCGATGTTGGCCACCAGCGGGTTCTGCCGGACCATGGCCTGCATTATCACCAGCTCGCCCACCGCGTTGACCAGGCCGTCGAGTTTTTCCACGTCCACCCGGATCGAGGCGGCTACCTTGGACCCGCCGGACTTGGCCGGCCGGGACGCCGGGGCCTTGGCCGCGGCCGGATGCGGCGTGGGGGCGGGATCTTG
>JALWTY010000020.1 GCA_026993265.1 Desulfobacterales bacterium | reverse complement strand
CGGCCAGCGCCTCGGCCTGGCTCAGGGGCGTGCGCCGGATCGGGTTGTGGCGGTTGAACCCGCAGTACACGCAGGCGTTGAGGCAGTCGTTGGAAACATACAGGGGGGCGTACAACTGGATCACCCGGCCGAAGCGCTGCCGGGTGAGAAGAGCGGAACGGGACGCGATCTCCGCGATCATGCCGTCGGCCGCGGGCGAAAGCAGGGCCGCGAGATCCGCAAGCGACGGCCGCCGCGCAGACATGGCGCGGCGCACGTCGCCCACAGTGGCCCGGGCCAGCATTTCTTTCAGTTCACCCCGCTGCGGCGGCAGGAAAAGGTCAGCAACAGCGGCCATCTTCAGCCCTCGAGAAACCCGAGCCCGTCCAGAGGGGAAGAGGCCGAGGCCCCGCCTTTTTCGGCAAGACCGGCATCAAAGGCGCCCCGGCCGGCCTCGGTTGCCAGGGCAAAACAGCGGGCCATCTCCACCGGGTCGCTGGCCATGGCAATGGCGGTGTTGACCAGGACCGCGTCCGCGCCCATCTCCATGGCGCAGGCCGCGTGCGACGGGGCCCCGAGCCCGGCGTCCACGATGACCGGCACCCGGGCCTGGTCGATGATTATCTCTATCTGGTAACGGTTGACCAGGCCTAGGTTGGTGCCGATGGGCGCGCCAAGCGGCATGACCGCCACCGCGCCCGCGTCCTGCAGCCTGAGAGCGAGAATGGGATCGGCGTTCATGTAGGGCAGGACCTTGAACCCTTCGGCCGCAAGGATCTCGGTGGCCTTCAGGGTCTCGACCGGGTCGGGCAGCAGGGTGCGGGGATCGGGGGTGACCTCGAGTTTGAGCCAGTCGCCGCCGCCCGCGGCCCGGGCCAGCCTGGCCAGCCGCACCGCCTCGGCGCTGTCGCGGGCCCCGGATGTGTTGGGCAGAAACAGGTAACGGCCGCGGTCGAGCACGGCCATGATGTCGTCGCCGGGATCGTCGAGATCCACCCGCCGCAGGGCCACGGTGACGATTTCCGCCCCGGAGGCATCCAGGGCCTCGACCATCACCTGCGGCGAGGAGAACTTGCCCGTGCCCACGAGCAGGCGCGATTTGAACTGCCGGTCCGCAATGGTGAGCATCTTCAGCCCCCTCCCACGAAACGGATGATCTCGAGCCGGCAGCCCGCCTCCAATATGCGGTCGGGATATTCCTCGCGGCCGACCAGGGCCTCGTTGTACTCCACAACCACGGTCTCGGGATCAAGGCCCAGGGAGACGATGAACTCCTCGAGGTTTGCGCCCTCGGCCACATCCTTCTTCTTGCCGTTGCAGATTATTTCCATGTCACACCTTGTCGTCCCGCGCAAAGCGGCGTCATCCTTCCCGCCCGGGATCGGCCCCCACCAGTATGCGCAGGACCTGGTTGGCCTGGTGATGGGCCGCAATCCCCACCCGCGGGGCCATGAGGCCGTCGCCGGGCCGGGCACCCTTTTCCTGGTCGCCGACCATGTAGACCCCCGGCCTGAGCATCACCGTGCGGATCAGGTTGTTGTCATAAAATCCTGCCAGCCCCGAGGCGCAGACAAAGGCGGTCTCCTTCATCTCCGAAAGCGCCACCCGCAGGGCCATGGCCTTGGCCGCGGCCGAATCGAAGCACTCCACCAGCACGTCGACGCCGGCAAATATATCCGGGATGTTGTCCGGGCCGAGAACCGCCTCGTGACTCGTCACCCGCAGATAGGGATTGATCCGGGCCAGGTTCGCGGCCGTTGCCGCCGCCTTTGCCATACCGATCTGGTCGACAAAGTACTGCTGGCGGTTGAGATTGCTCGGCTCGACCACGTCCTGGTCGGCGATGACCAGGTGACCGACCCCGACCCGGGCCAGCGCTACCGCCACCATCGAGCCCAGGCCGCCAAGCCCCATGATCCCTACCCTGGCGTTCTTGACCCGGTCGTGCACCCCGGGGGTGTGGCGGGCGTAGAGCAGGCGGTGGACCTCATCCTCGTCCGGGATCTCGCCCCGGCGGATGAGCCAGCACCGGTCTCCGTCCCGGAGCACGGTTTCCGGTTCCGCCGGATAGCCGTTGACGATGAAGACATCAGCGTCCGGCTTGTGGAGGCGGGCGAGATCCGCGACCGTGGTCCCGGCCCCGTACTCAAGCTCGATCTCGTTGACTCTGATCATCACCGCCAGACCTGTTTCCCCGGCTTCGCCGGGGAAGGCAAAAGTGAATACTCCACCGCCTAAAGGCGGTGGCTTCAGG
>JALWTY010000019.1 GCA_026993265.1 Desulfobacterales bacterium | reverse complement strand
CTTAGCGCCAGCCGCTGGAAGCGTTTGGAGCCTTGCGCCAGATAGTGGCTGTAGATGTCGTAGCGGGTGTGGTGGGTGAAAACGATGGGGATATTCAGTTCCGCCGAGGTTTTCAGCGCCGTATCCCCCAGCAGGAACGGATGGTGAGAATGGATGACATCGGGGGCAAAGGCCCGAATCCGGTGGCTGATTTTCCGGCTGAGCGGGATGGGAATGGAAAAGTCGTTGCCGGTGAAATTGGTGACGGCGGGGATGCGGATAACATTGTCGGCGTCGCCCTCGGCCCCGTCGAATTCCGGCGCGATGACCAGCACGTTGTGGCCCTTGGCGCGCAGCCCCGCCACCAGGCCCGAGACGCTTCGGGCCACGCCGCCCACATGGGGCAGGTAGGTGTTGGAAAACATCAGAATGTTCACGCGCAATCCTTTTGCCGCTTTGCCGGTTTGTCCGCGCCACTATACAAATTTTCCCGATACGGGCGAGCGAAAAATGCCCTGCCGTCCCGCCGGTTCGGGGCGTTAATCCGCCGAGCCATGCACCGCCAGTATTTCCAGGTCCGCCTCTTGCGGGGCGATATAGCGGTATTGTTCGTGGATGCCCTGTTCCCCCAGTTCCCGTTGCACGGCCAGTAGGGTGTTGGGGGGGTGCCCCTCGCAGAGTTCCTGCATAAAGGCGATTTCCTCGCGGGCGGCGCCCAGGGCGGCGGGTTTGTCCGGTGCGCCATAGGCGGCGATCAGGTGGCCGGCCAGCAGGTTGGTGACGGTTTCCAGCTCGGCCTCGGAAATGGCGCTGACGGCGACAAAGGTGCCGCGCCCGAAGCTGCCGATCCCCATCCAGCCGTTGGCAAAAGCCTGTCGGGCCTTGCCGGTGATGTCGGACTCGTCCCAGTTGGCGAATTCGAACCCGCCGCTGATGGCCCATTCGCCGGTGGTGGCGGGCTGGGCGAAGATTTGTTGGTCGGAGGTATCGAAATGGGTGATTCTGGCAAGATAGGGCATTACATTTCCAACATGCTGGAGAGAGGAACAAGAACGGTTCCGGTTTCGGTGCGCACCATTGCCCCGCCTTTTTCGTCAAGGCCGACAAAGGTGCCGGAAAGGGGCGGAGTGGCGTCGGGCAGGGTGATGTCTTCGCCCAGCGCATAGGCCCGCGCGCGCCAGTCGGCCAGCAGGGGATTGGCCCCCTCGTCGTTCCAGCGGTTGATCCACACCAGCGAATGGCGCGACCAGCTTTCGATCAGACGGTTGGCGGAAACCTCGCCGCAGCCTTCCTCGGACAGGGTGGTGTTGTCGGGCTCCTGCCCGGGTTCGACGGTGTCGGCAATGGGGAAAACCGGCACATCGAAGCCGACAACCAGCCAGTTCGGCACCCGCTCGGGCGCATTGTCCGAGGCCATCGCCCGCATCACCCCGCATTTCGCGCCGTTCACCCGCAAGCCGTTGGGCCAGTCCATATGCACGCCGACCTCCGGCGGGGCCAGCTGCCCGAGCGCGTCGCCAAAGCCGAGCGCCGTGGCAAAGACCATCATCATCGCCTCTTCCAGCGGGGTTTCGGGGGCCAGAACCAGCGCCGCCTGAATGCGGTGCGGCTCTATGGCATAGGTCACCAGTCCGGCGTCGATGCCGGTAATGGCCAGCGAAACCGCCTTGGCAAAGGGGTCCGTGCCGGGGGGTGTTTCCTGCCCCCGGATCGCCGCCCAGGACCTTGAGGTCAAGATCAGGAGAGCCCAGTTCTCGACCCTATACATGGCGCAGTATTCCCTCCCTCCAGGGAGGACGGAATCCATCTTCACCATGGAATCGGTCCGGAATCTGACCATCACCGCGACAGATACCGTCGGCAGGCCGAACGATGCCGTGGATCTCTTCTATAGCTCCGAGGAAGGCACCCTACTCGCCAAAGCGAAGCCCTTAGGAGATGGCAAGTATACCCTGGACGCCCCACCCGGCCCCTTCCTCTTGACTTGGATTGCCGGCACCCTCTCCGGCGTGACCTCCATCCCGGCTTCGACCGCGTCCGTTGAACTCACCCTGCCGACGATGGGCTACCTGGACATCCTCTTCTCTAGGGATGATCCAAGCGGAGACTTCCCATTCCGCTACCGCCTCCTGCCGACCAGTCCTGCCGCTCAAGAGGACGTCCCCAGCCAAGGCGGCTATCTCCTGCCGGGTGAACTGCGCTTCTCCAGGAAGCTACCGATGCTCCCAGGAGAGTACACCCTGACCGCTTGGCCGTTTGGACATGGTCCGGAC
>JALWTY010000018.1 GCA_026993265.1 Desulfobacterales bacterium | reverse complement strand
GTTGAGGAGCATCTTGCCGAACACGGCGCCATTCCCGAGGCGCTGACGGACCAGTACCGCCAGGCACTGTTCATCAGCCCCGGCGAGGCCGACGCCATCGTCGCCGAGTGCCGGCGCGAGGCCGCGCCGTCCATGCGCTTTTGTCCTCATTGCGGCAACCGTCTGCCGGAGCGGTGGACAGGATGAAGTATTTGCGCCCGATGCTCTGTCTGCTGCTGGCCCTGCTGGCCTCCGGCTGCGCGACGCGCGCCCTGAACCGGCCGCTCGCCGACGACAGCAACGGTTATTTCTTCCACAACCACCTGCCGCGGCACAATTCCAGATCGCTGTTCGTGGTGCTTGCCTTTTCAGGTGGCGGCACCCGTTCGGCGGCCTTCTCCTACGGCGTGCTGGAGAAGCTGCGCGACACCACCCTCATCATCGACGGCCGGCCACGCTCGCTGCTCGACGAGGTGGATGTCATCAGCTCGGTGTCCGGAGGCAGCTACACCGCCGCCTATTACGGTCTGTACGGCCGGCGGATCTTCCGCGATTTTGGGGGCCGCTTTCTGTATCGCGATATCCAGGGCGCGCTTACCGGGCAGGTGATGAACCCGGTGAACTGGCCAGCGCTGGCGGGCGGCGGCTACAACCGGGGCGACCTGGCCGCCGGATGGCTGGACGAGCACCTCTTCGATCACAAGACCTTCGCCGACATGTCGAAGGGCGAGCTGCCCTATGTCATTCTCAATGCCAGCGATCTCAACAATGGCATGACCTTCTCCTTCATCCAGCAGCAGTTCGATTTTCTCTGCTCGGACATCAACGACTATCCAGTGGCCAACGCGGTGCTGGCCTCCTCCGCTGTGCCGGTTCTGTTCGGTCCCGTCACCCTGGTCAATCACAACACCGGCTGCGTACAAAAACAGCACCTGTGGGATGCCTGGGTGGGCCCCTCGCTGCGATCGGACAGCATACTTCAACGGCGTTATCAGGTGGCCCGCGCGCTGGAACGTTACTACGATCCGAAACGCATGCCGCTGGTGCGGCTGGTCGATGGCGGTGTGACCGACAACCTGGGTATACGGGGCTCCATGATCAGCCCGGTGGCGCACTACGGCCATGCCCTGGAGATGCGCGGCGCCTTCAGTCCGGCCGATCTGAAGAAGATCCGCCGGGTGCTGGTGGTCGTCGCCAACGCCCAGACCTATCACGACTATGCCTGGTCGGAGCGTGCCGCCGAACCCGGCATCGTCGATACCCTGGATGCGGCATTCAGCGCCTCCATCGGCATCCTCAATACGGAGACCATCGGCCTGGCCAAGCAGGCCTTCGATATGTGGGCTGACTATATCAACGCGACACGCCCATCCGCCCGAAAAGTGAAGGTGCACTTCGTCACCCTCACCTTCAACCAGATCGCCGACCCGAAACAGCGCGAGTATTTCAACACCATCCCGACCACCCTGGTCCTCGACAAAAAGGATGTGGATGCCATCCGCGCGCTGGCCGGTGAGCTGCTGGATGAGTCGGAGGTTTTTCAGGCCTTTCTCCGCGATTCGCAAGGAAGGCCCGCTCAACAGACCCCATCCGGCAGCACCTTGCGGTGATTGGTGTAGATGGGGCTGTCCTCGGGGAAATATTCGAGTATGGCCTCCATGTAGCGGTCGAAGGGATTGGGCTGCGCGGCGATCCTTTGTCTCGTGGTCCTGGCCAGATCGTAGGTGTTGTACCGGATGGGGAAGGGGACCGGGTAGTCGGTCCCGAACAGCAGTTTGTCATGTACCGCTTTTTGCCGTGAGAGATGACGCAGGGCCCGGGCCCGCAAGGGCGCCAGGATGGCGGAGATGTCGGCGTACAGATTGTCGTGCCGGGCCAGCATGTCCAGCATCCGGTGGTAGTCCTCGTCGAAATGGCGCGGATTCCCCGACAGGTTGCGCCAGAGGCGGATCCGCTCATTGACGCGGCCCAGGCCCATGTGCGCGGCGATGACGGTGACGCCGGTGGCCAGCGGCAGCTCGAGCATGTCGATGCCTTCATAGCGCGCAAAGGAGTGGATACTGTATTCGCTGCCAACGTGAATGATCAGGGGCAGGCCGTGGATCTTGAGCCGCTCGTAATAGGGGATGAGGCGCTCATCATTGAGGTCCACGCCCCAGTAGTTCTGCAGGAACTTGGCGCCCTTGCAGCCTTTCTCGACCTGTTCGTCGATCAGCTCCAGGGCGTCCGGCCGCCTGGGGTTGATGGAGAAGAAAGGGATGAACTGTGCGGGGT
>JALWTY010000017.1 GCA_026993265.1 Desulfobacterales bacterium | reverse complement strand
CGCAGAGGTCAGCGTCGTCTTGCCGTGGTCGATGTGGCCGATGGTGCCTACGTTGACGTGAGGTTTGGTCCTCTCAAATTTCTCCTTTGACATGGTCCTGTCCCTTTTGCTGTAGAATCCTGCCGCAAGAGGCGGCTTCAAAAACCCTTTATTCTGTTCAATATCTTCTCAGCCTCTCTCTCCCCGACCTCGTCGTAGGAGGAGTACTGCATGGTGAAACTGCCCCTGCCCTGGGTGGCGCTGCGCAGGTCGGTGGAATAGCCGAAAAGCGTTGCCATCGGCGCAAGCGCCCTTACCACCTGCAGCCCCTGCACACCCTGTTCCATGCCAAGGATCCGGGCCCTCTTGGCATTGAGATCGCTGATCACGTCGCCAAGGTTGGCCTCGGGCACGATGATCTCAAGATCCATTATGGGCTCGAGCAGCACCGGGCTCGCCGCTGCCAGCGCCTCTCTCGCGGCCATGGCCCCGGCCACGCCAAAGGCCTGCTCCGAGCCGTCCTCCTCGGCGCCTTCGCCTCCGGTGACCCTCACCAAGACGTCCACCACCGGGAAACCGAGAAGCGGGCCGGAATCGAGGCTGCCGGCAATCCCCTTCTCCACCGCGTCCCAGAGGTGGTCCGGAATCTCCTCGGCCGGGCAGGCACGCTCGATCCGCGTCCCCTCGCCGCGGGCCAGCGGCTCCACCTGCAGGGTCACCTTGGCGTATTGCTTGCGGCCCGCGACCACGTGGTCGAAAACCCCCTCGCCCGCAGCAGCCGCCGCAACGGTTTCCTTGTAGGCGACCTGGGGTTTGCCCACGTTGGCCCCGACCTTGAACTCCCGCAGGAGCCGGTCGATGATTATCTCCAGGTGAAGCTCGCCCATCCCGGAGATGATGGTCTGACCGGTGTCGGGATCGACCTTCATCCTGAAGGACGGGTCCTCGCGGGAGATCTTCTCAAGGCTCTCCCGCAGACGGTCCTCGTCGGCCTTGCTCTTCGGCTCCACCGCGGTGGCGATAACCGGCTCGGGGAACTCCATGGTCTCGAGCCGGATGTCGTCGCCGGTGGCGCACAGGGTGTCGCCGGTGGTGGTGAAGTGCAGCCCGACCACCGCGGCGATGTCGCCGACCGCGATCTCCTTGATCTCCTCACGCTTGTTGGCGTGCATCCTGAGGAGGCGGCCGATCTTCTCCTTCTTGCGCTTGACCGGGTTGAAGACCCGCTCGCCGGACGCCACCTTGCCGGAGTAAACCCGGATATAGGTGAGATTGTCCACGAACGGATCGCTGGCCAGCTTGAAGGCCAGGGCGCAAAACCTCTCCTTTTCGCTCGCCTTGCGCTCGACCTTCTCGCCGCGGCCGTTCTCCCCGACCACCGGCGGAACGTCCCGCGGCGAGGGAAGAAAGTCCACCACCGCGTCAAGCAGCGGCTGCACCCCCTTGTTCTTGAAGGCGCTGCCGCAGAACACCGGCACCAGCTCGTTCCCCAGAGTGGCCCGGCGCACGGCCTGACGGATCAGCTCCGGGGCTATGTCCTGTTCTTCGAGAAACTTCTCCATGATCTCCTCATCGAAGTCGGCCAACTTCTCGAGGAGATTCATTCGTGCGGCCGAAGAATCTTCCAGGTATTGCCCGGGGATCGGCTCTTCAATGACCTTTTCCCCGAGGCTGCCCTCGTCAAAGAGGAGCATCCGCTCCCCAACGAGGTCTATGACCCCCCTGAAACCGTCCTCGCTGCCGACAGGAATCTGCATGGGCAGCGGGACCGCACCGAGCCGCTCGCTCATCATGCTGACGCAGCGGTCAAAGTCGGCGCCGATGCGATCCATCTTGTTGACGAATGCTATCCGGGGGATCGCATATTTGTCCGCCTGTCGCCAGACGGTTTCCGACTGGGGCTCAACCCCGCCGACGGCGCAGAAAACAGCGATCACGCCGTCGAGAACCCGGAGGCAGCGTTCCACCTCCACGGTGAAATCAACATGCCCCGGCGTATCAATTATGTTTATCCTGTGGCCTCGCCACTGGCAGGTGGTCGCGGCCGAGGTGATGGTGATGCCGCGTTCCTGCTCCTGCTCCATCCAGTCCATGACCGCGTTGCCGTCATGGACCTCGCCGATCTTATGCGACCGGCCGGTATAGTAAAGTATCCGCTCGGTGGTGGTGGTCTTGCCCGCGTCGATATGGGCCATTATGCCTATGTTGCGCAGCTTCGCAAGAGACATATGCCGAGAGTCCTGATCTCTTCTGCCCTGTAACCGGCGATCCTGTTGTCATCTGCGAGCAACCCCTTTACCCGGCCACCAGAAAACGGGAAAAATGGTTTTTAGCTCAAGCGTGTTCGTTTGTCAATCGCTTATTTCCGCGTTACCAGCGGTAATGGGCAAAGGCCTTGTTGGCCTCGGCCATGCGGTGGGTGTCTTCCTTCTTCTTTACCGCAGCGCCGCGGTTGTTGTAGGCGTCGATGAACTCGGCCGCGAGCTTCTCGGCCATGGAACGGCCGGAACGCTTCTTGGAGAACTCCACCAGCCACCGGATCGCCAGGGCGTTGCGCCGCTCGGGCCTGACCTCGATGGGCACCTGGTAGGTGGCGCCACCCACCCGGCGGCTCTTGACCTCCACCCTGGGCCGCACCTGGTCCATCGCCTTCTCGAACACCTCCATGGGCTCGGCGTCCTTGACCTTGTCGGCGACGATGTCCATGGCCCGGTAGAAAATGGAGCTGGCAACGCTCTTCTTGCCGTCGAGCATCAGGCAGTTGATGAACTTCGAGACCAGGACGCTGTGGTAACGGTGATCCGGCTCGATCTTTCTCTTCTCTGGAACTCTTCTTCTGGGCATCTTATTACCTGCTGAAAGTCAGATGGGGTGAGTCTTATTTGGGCCGTTTGGTGCCGTACTTGGACCGCCCCTGCTTCCTGCCGTCCACCCCGAGGGTGTCGAGGGTGCCGCGGACGATGTGGTAACGCACACCGGGAAGGTCCTTGACACGGCCGCCGCGAATGAGGACGACCGAGTGTTCCTGGAGGTTGTGACCCACGCCGGGGATGTAGGAAGTGACCTCGATCCCGTTGGTCAGCCTGACCCTGGCGACCTTGCGCAGAGCGGAGTTGGGTTTCTTGGGCGTGGTGGTGTACACCCTCACGCATACGCCCCTCTTCTGGGGTGAACCCTGCAGTGCCGGAGTGTTGGACTTGTTGACACTCCGCTTGCGCCCCTTTCTTACCAGTTGATTTATGGTTGGCATCTGCCGTCTCCGCTTGTAGTGCTTTTATGTCTTTCCTCTCCCGCCCGCGTGGGGCGGACATCGAAAAAGGCGTTAATTAAACCATCGTCCCGCGGATGTCAAGAACATTCCCGCGGCACCGCCTTCCGGCCTATTCGACCGCGCCCTCCTCCATCCGGTAACGGGAATGACCGGTGCCGGCCGGCACCAGCCGGCCCATGATCACGTTCTCCTTCAGGCCCACCAGCTCGTCGAGCTTTCCGGCCATGGCCGCGTTGGTGAGCACCTTGGTGGTCTCCTGGAAGCTCGCGGCCGAGATGAAGCTGTCGGTGGAGAGCGACGCCTTGGTCACCCCGAGGAGCAGGGGCTCGGCCGTGGCCGGTTTGAGCCCGGCGCGGATGAGCTTCTCGTTCTCCTCGTTGAACCGCCACCACTCCACCTGCTCGCCGAGCATGAAGGCGGAATCGCCCACCCCGGTGATGGAGACCCTTCTAAGCATCTGGCGGACGATGACCTCGATGTGCTTGTCGTTGATGCGCACGCCCTGGAGCCGGTAGACCTCCTGGATCTCGTTGACCAGGAACTTGGCCAGCTCCTTGACCCCGAGGATCCTGAGAATGTCGTTGGGGTCCGGGGAACCGTCCATCAGCGGCTCGCCGGCCCTGACGTAGTCGCCCTCGTGCACGGCCACATGCTTGCCCTTGGGGATCAGGTACTCCTTGGGCTCGCCGATCTCCGGGGTGATGATGACCCGCTTCTTGCCCTTGAGTTCCTTGCCGAACGAGACCCGGCCGTCAATCTCGCTGATGACGGCGTGCTCCTTGGGCTTCCTGACCTCGAAGAGCTCGGCCACCCGCGGCAGACCGCCGGTGATGTCCTTGGTCTTGGTGGTCTCGCGCGGGATCTTGCCCAGCACGGTGCCGGGCTTGACCTCGTCGCCCTCGTTGACGGTGAGTACCGTTCCCACCGGCAGGGAGTAACGGGCCGGGGCGGTGGAGTTGGGCAGCTTCAGTGTCCTGCCCTTGTCGTCCTTGAGGGAGATCCTGGGGTTGAGCTGCCCCTGCTTGGGCTGGGTGATGACCATGCTCACCTTGCCGGTGACCTTGTCGGTCTTCTCCTGCATGGAGACGCCCTCGACGATGTCGCCGAACTTCACCTTGCCGCCGATCTCGCAGATGATCGGGGTGGAGAAGGGATCCCAGTCGGCCAGGATGGAGCCGGCCTCCACCTTGTCGCCGTCCTTGACCAGCAGCCTCGCGCCGTAGTTGACCGGATACCGCTCGATCTCACGGTCGTTCTCGCCGATGATGCTGATCTCGCCGTTGCGGTTCATGGCCACGGTCTCGCCGTTGTCGCGGACGACCATGCTGATGTTGTTGAACCTGACCACGCCGCCGTGCTTGGTGCGGGCCTCGGCCTGCTCCGCGCTCCGGCTGGCGGTGCCGCCGATGTGGAAGGTCCGCATGGTGAGCTGGGTGCCGGGCTCGCCGATGGACTGGGCCGCGATGATGCCCACCGCCTCGCCGATGTTGACGATGTGGCCGCGGCCGAGATCGCGGCCGTAGCAGAGCGAGCAGACCCCGCGCTTGGAGCGGCAGGTGAGCACCGACCGGATCATGATCCGGTCGATACCGGCCTTTTCCACCTTTTCCACCTTCTCCTCGGTGAACTCCTCGTTGGCGGCGACGATCACCTCGCCGCTGACCGGATCGACCACGTCCTCGAGGGCAACGCGGCCGAGGATGCGCTCGCTCACGTGCTGGATGACCTCGCCGCCCTCGATCAGGGGCTCAGCCATGATGCCGTCGATGGTGCCGCAGTCGGCCTCGACAATGGTGGAATCCTGGGCCACGTCCACAAGCCGCCGGGTGAGGTAGCCGGAGTTGGCGGTCTTGAGCGCGGTGTCGGCCAGACCCTTGCGGGCCCCGTGGGTGGAGATGAAGTACTCGAGCACGTTGAGCCCTTCACGGAAGTTGGCCTTGATCGGACTCTCGATGATCGCGCCCGAGGGCTTGGCCATCAGGCCGCGCATGCCCGCGAGCTGGCGGATCTGGTCCTTCGAGCCACGGGCGCCGGAATCGGCCATCATGTAGATGGAGTTGAAGCTCGGGGCCTCGTGGATGTTGTTGTCCGCGTCCCTGAGGTACTCCACCTTCATCTCGTTCATCATCTCCTTGGTCACCTGCTCGGTGGCCCGGGACCAAATGTCGACGACCTTGTTGTACTTCTCGCCCTGGGTGATGAGACCCTTGTTGTACTGCTCCTCGACCCTGGCGACCTCATCCTCGCTCTTCTTGAGGATCTCGTCCTTGCTAACCGGGATGATCATGTCGTTGATGGAGATGGAGATCCCGGCCAGGGTGGAGAACTCGTAGCCCAGGTCCTTGAGACGGTCGGCGAGGATGACCGTGGCCTTGCTGCCGCAGTTCCTGTAGGTGTAGTCGATGAGTCCGCCCAGGGCCTTCTTGGTCAGGACCTTGTTGACCTCGCTGAAAGGAACCTTGTCGGGCAGGAGCTCGCCCACCAGGACCCGGCCGCAGGTGGTCTCCACCATCTCGTAGGCCGGCGGCGCGGCCGCATCTTCCTCGTCTCCGCGCCGCGCCGGCATGCGCACCTTGATGCGGGCCTGGAGATGGAGTTCGCCGTGGTCGTAGGCGATCCGCACCTCGTCGGGCGAGGAGAACACCTTGCCCTCGCCCTTTACGAACAGACGCTCCCTGGTCATGTAGTAAAGTCCGAGAACGATGTCCTGCGAGGGCAGGATGATCGGGCTGCCGTTGGCCGGGGAGAGGATGTTGTTGGTGGACATCATCAACACCCGGGCCTCCATCTGGGCCTCGACCGTCAGCGGGATGTGCACCGCCATCTGGTCGCCGTCGAAGTCGGCGTTGAAGGCGCTGCAGACCAGGGGATGGAGCTGGATGGCCTTGCCCTCGATGAGGATGGGCTCAAAGGCCTGCATCCCCAGGCGGTGCAGGGTCGGGGCGCGGTTGAGGATGACCGGGTACTCCTTGACCACCTCGTCGAGCACGTCCCAGACCTCTTTCGCCTCTTTCTCCACCAGCTTGCGGGCGCTCTTGATGGTGGTGACCAGGCCGCGCTCCTCGAGCTTGTTGTAGATGAAGGGCTTGAAGAGCTCAAGGGCCATCTTCTTGGGAAGACCGCACTGGTGCAGCCGGATGGGGACCGACCACGATAACCGTACGGCCGGAGTAGTCCACCCGCTTGCCGAGCAGGTTCTGGCGGAACCGGCCCTGCTTTCCCTTGAGCATGTCGGAAAGGCTCTTCAGGGGCCGCTTGTGCGGACCGGTGACGGTCTTGCCGCGGCGGCCGTTGTCAAAGAGCACGTCAACCGCCTCCTGGAGCATCCTTTTTTCGTTCCTGATGATGATCTCGGGCGCATCAAGCTCGAGCAGGCGTTTCAGGCGGTTGTTGCGGTTGATGACCCGGCGGTAGAGGTCGTTCAGGTCCGAGGTGGCGAAACGGCCGCCCTCGAGCGGCACCAGCGGCCGCAGGTCCGGCGGCAGCACCGGAATCACCTCGAGGATCATCCACTCCGGCCGGTTGCCGGAATCCTTGAAGGCCTCGACCACGTTGAGCCTTTTCGCAAGCTTCTTGCGCTTGGCCTCGCTTGAGGTCTGACGCATCTCCTCGCGCAGCTGCCCCGACAGGGCAGCGAGGTCGAGGTTCTTGAGCATGTCGCGGATGGCGGCCGCGCCGATGCCCACGGTGAACTGGCCCGGATGCTCGGCCTTGAGCTGCTGGTACTGCTGTTCGGTGAGCAGGGTGCCCACCGGAATGGCCGGGTTCTCGGTGGTGACCACCACGTAGGAGTCGAAGTAGAGGACCCGCTCAAGCTCCTTCAGGGTCATGTCGAGCAGGTTGCCGATCTTGGAGGGCAGGCTCTTCAGAAACCAGATATGGGCCACGGGCGCGGCGAGCTCGATATGGGCCATGCGCTCGCGCCTGACCTTGGACTGGATCACCTCGACCCCGCACTTCTCGCAGACCACGCCGCGGTGCTTCATGCGCTTGTACTTGCCGCAGTTGCACTCATAGTCCTTGACCGGGCCGAATATCTTGGCGCAGAAAAGGCCGTCGCGCTCCGGCTTGAAGGTCCGGTAGTTGATGGTCTCGGGCTTTTTCACCTCACCGTGGGACCACTCCCTGATCTTCTCCGGCGAGGCGAGGGAAATACGCACTGCCTTGAAGTTTAGCGGCTTCTTGGCCTTCTCGAAAAATGTGAAAAGTTCGTCCACGGCGTCACCCCTGGTTTGCTTGCTTTGTCTTGTCCGGCTGAAGAATGCGCGCCGGGTTTATTCCTGGATCAGCTCCACGTTAAGGCACAGCCCGGAAAGCTCCTTGACCAGCACGTGGAAGGACTCCGGCAGCCCGGCCTCGAGGAAGTTTTCACCCTTGACGATGCGCTCGTACATCTTGGTGCGGCCGTTGACATCGTCGGACTTGACGGTGAGGAACTCCTTGAGGGTGTAGGCGGCGCCGTAAGCCTCCATGGCCCACACCTCCATCTCGCCGAGACGCTGGCCGCCGAACTGGGCCTTGCCGCCCAGGGGCTGCTGGGTCACCAGGGAATAGGGCCCGGTGGAGCGGGCGTGGATCTTGGTGTCCACCAGGTGATGGAGCTTCATTATATACATGACCCCGACGGTCACCAGATTGTCGAAACGCTCGCCGGTGAGACCGTCGTAGAGGACCGACTGGCCGACCTCGTCGGCGCCCGCTTCCACCAGGAGTTTCCTGATCTCGGCCTCGCTCGCGCCGTCAAAGACCGGGGTGGCCATGTGGACCCCGCTCTCACCCAGGCGGGAAGCCAGCTCGACAAAGTCGTCGTCCTTGAACCCGGCGGTGAGTCTTTCGTATTCCCCGGCCGAGTAGATGCCCTTGAGCTTGTCCTTTATCGCCTTGACCTGCCCGGCCCGGGCCATCTCCTGAAGCTGATCGCCCAGCCGTCTCGCCGCAAGGCCGAGATGGGTCTCGAGCACCTGGCCCACGTTCATACGCGAAGGCACGCCCAGGGGGTTCAGAACGATGTCCACCGGGGTGCCGTCGGCAAAGAACGGCATGTCCTCAACCGGCAGGATCCGGGAAACCACGCCCTTGTTGCCGTGGCGGCCGGCCATCTTGTCACCAACCGACAGCCGTCTCTTGGTGGCCACGTAGACCTTGACCATCTTGATGACCCCCGGGGGCAGGTCGTCGCCCTTGCGGATGCGGCCGATACGCGCCTCGCAGCGCTTCTTCACCATGCTCACCTGGTTGTCGTACCGCTCGAAGAGCAGCTTTATCTCGCCCTCGAGGCTGGAACGGCCGGTGAAATCTATCTTCCTGATCTCCCGGGCCGAAAGCTTGCCCAGGGCCTTGCGGGTGAGCTGGCCGCCCTTCTTGATCACCACATTGCCGTCCGCGTCCTTGACATCGGCCTTGGCCTTCTTGCCGGCGATGAGATCGATCAGGCTGTTCTTGACACTGTTTTTCAGCGCGGCGATCTCGTCCTCCATGTCGCG
The DNA here is from genome assembly GCA_026993265.1 of Desulfobacterales bacterium. Classification (GTDB taxonomy): domain Bacteria; phylum Desulfobacterota; class Desulfobulbia; order Desulfobulbales; family JAJRZW01; genus JAJRZW01. The sequence goes on along the minus strand of JALWTY010000017.1, from coordinate 361 downwards.
GGTGAGGATGGCGATCTCGGCCTCGTCAATGGCCTTGGCCCGCTCGTCCTTTTCCATGCCCTTGCGGGAGAAGACCTTGGCGTCGATGACCACGCCCTGGACCCCGGGCGGCACCCGCAGGGAGGTGTCCTTGACGTCGCCCGCCTTCTCGCCGAAGATGGCCCGCAGCAGCTTCTCTTCGGGCGAGAGCTGGGTCTCGCCCTTGGGCGTGACCTTGCCCACCAGGGTGTCGCCGGCCTTGATCTCGGCCCCGATCCGCACGACCCCGGACTCGTCCAGGTTGCGCAGGCTCTCCTCGCTGACGTTGGGGATGTCGCGGGTGATCTCCTCGGGCCCGAGCTTGGTGTCGCGGGCCACGGTC
>JALWTY010000016.1 GCA_026993265.1 Desulfobacterales bacterium | reverse complement strand
GAGATCGGCAATCCGATCAACTCGATGAAGATGGCCATGACCGTGCTCAACAACGGCCTTTCCCGCTTCAGCGAGGACGACATCCGGGTCTATCTCCAGCGGATGGGCGACGACATCGCCAGGATGGAATCCCTGCTCAAGAGTTTCAAGAACTTCAACATGTTCGAGAAACCCAAGACCAAGGCGGTGGACCTGGCCGACTTCTTCCACAGCCTTACCCAGCTCATCGGCGCCGACGTGCGCAACAAGGACATCAGCATCAGCGTGGACATACTCCCCGAGGCCCGCTGGGCCAAGGTGGATTCCCGGGCCCTGCAGCACGTGGCCATGAACCTGCTCGCCAACGCCATGGACGCGCTCGATGGCCGGCCGGTCAAGAGCATCAAGATCACCGGCGAGGCCGTGGGCGACGTGGTCATGCTCTCCATCGCGGACAGCGGCTGCGGCATGTCCGAGGAGCTTTTGAGGGATATATTCAAGCCCTTCTATACCACCAAGCCGCACGGCACCGGCCTGGGAATGGTCATCTCCAAGAAGATGCTCGCGCAGATGAACTGCGGCATCGAGATCTCGAGCCGGGAGGGCGTCGGCACCACCGTGACCATTACCATGCCCCGCTGTGATCCGCCCGAGGGGGTCAGCCAGGATCCTGCGGTGCAGTACAGTTGACAGGGGACAGGAGACAGACAAGGGCATAAATCCATGCCGTGCGCCGGGTGGCTCCTTCGCCCCCGGTTCCCGCCGGCGGCATCTGTTTGGCGATTTCGTTGTCTCGCCCCTCTTGCTTCAGGATGGAAAACGCCGAACGCCTCCAGGAACAGTTGTTACGATTTCATCAAGCCTTGACAGATAGGTGACGCTTCACTACCCTGACTTCCTGAACCAACGGAAGGCACAGGGGCAAAATAGACAGGAGGGAAGGATCCGCATGGCACTCAAGACGCTCAGAAAGAAGATGGGAATCAGGTCCAAGTTCGTCATCATGCTTGGCGCCTTTGGCCTCATCGCCCTGCTGGCCATGGGCTACGGCGCCTACTGGTTCAGTCTAAGGCGGACCATGGCCGAGGCCGAGACCAAGGCCAACGTCATCTTCAGCTACATCATGGCCCAGCGGGCCTATTTCAACCAGTACCAGCGGCCGCTCATCAACGCCCTGGTGGAAAAGGACCGTTTCTATCCCGAGCTGATGAGCCAGTTCGGCATCACCCGCCGTACCCTGGATCTGGTCAAGGACGAGCTGGCCGGTTACATATTCAAGCAGGCGGCCATGAATCCCATGTGGCCCGACAACAAGGCCGATCTTCAGGAAGAAAAGATGATCAATACCTTCCGTTCCAACCGCAAGATCAAGGAACTGGACGGTATGCTGGAGAAGGAAGGCAAGACCTTCTACTACATGGCCAAGCCGGTGCGCGGGGTGGGTAAGTACTGTCTGCGTTGCCACGGCAAGGTCGAGGACGCGCCCAAGGATCTTCTCGAGGTGTACGGCAAGAAGGCCGGCCGTCCCTGGAAGACCGGCGAGGTTCCGGCTGCCTATGTGGTCTATGTGCCCATGGACGAGGCGATAAACGACGCCAGGCAGACCGCGGCCGAGCTTTTCGTCATCGGCGCGGCGATCATGCTCGTGGCCCTGTTCGGCATCTGGCTCTTCCTCGATTACCGGATCGTCAAGCCGCTTACCATGCTGAGCGAGATGACAGAGGAGGTGAGCATCGGCAAGAACATGGACCGCACCCTGTACTCCGACCGGATGAAGGACGAGGTCGGCACCCTGGCCAAGTCGGTCGACCGGCTCCGGGTCAGCATGGTCAAGATGCTCAAGCGCAGGCAGGGGGATTGAGCCGGTAAAAATATGAAACGTATGTCCCGAAACATGGTTGTGCTCCTTCTGTTTGTCTTTCTCCCGGCCGTGTCGCATGCGGCCGACTGCGGCGCCCTGCTCGCCAAGGCGAAAAAGGAGTTCAGCATCATAAGGCGGCAGCAGATGCTGGTCGAGGCCCTGGCCGTATGCCCTTCCGACGCGGATCTTAATTACGAATACGGTTACGCCCTCGAGCGGTTCCGCAAGTATGACGAGGCCCTTTCCTATTACCGCAAGGCCATATCCCTGCGGCCGGGCATGGCCAGCGCCTGGTTCGGCATCGCGGATATTGAACGCAACCGCAGTAACCTGAAACAGGCGCGCCAGGCCTATGAAAAGGGGCTGGAGTTTGACCGCAACAACAAGCGGGCCCTGGCGAGGCTGAACGAGGTCAGGAAGAAGCTGGGTCTGGGCCCCTACCGGGCAAGGCGTGCCAAGGCCAGGGCGGTTGTGGCGGAGACAAGGAAGCAGGCCGCCGCGGGGCAGGAAAAGAAACGGCTCTCGCCCCTGCTTGCCGCCATCACCAGGTTGCGGGTGCGTTTCGCCCCGAACAGCGCCGATCTCGACCTGGACGCCATGGATGTGCTGGCCGTTGTCGTCGGCCAGGCCATGCGCAGGCGCGAACTCGCCGATGTCAGCCTTAAGGTGGTGGGGATCGCCGGTGATCCGGAACTCGCGAGAAGACGGGCGGAAAAGGTGCGGGACTATCTGCTGGGCAACTTCGCCATCAGCACTGGCAGGATCGCGGCTGCGGCCCGCCTTCTGACCTCGTCGGACAAGGGCGGCGGAGTGGAGTTCATCGTCTCCTCGCCTTAGCAGGCCCGTTTGTAACATAAAAAGCCGTCAACAGAAAGCCCGGCAACCGAACGGTGGCCGGGCTTTGCTTTTTCGCTATGAACTTCCCGCGGAAACGCGGGCTGTCAGCCCACCTGCTCGCGGAACTCCTTTTCCAGTTCGCTGTCGTCGATCTCCTTGCAGAGCATCTCTATCAATTCGGGCACCCTTGACTCGTCCGGCGGTCCGGCCTTGGCCCACGCCTTTACCGTGTCTTTCATCACCATGTCGCTTATCGGGCCAATGGCGAGGGCCAGGGCGTTGGCGAGTTTCTCCATCACCGGCGCAAGCGGCCCCTTTTGCATGATCTCGTTGACGTCGGCCTTGGCCGCCGCCTGCGGGGCGGGCTTGGCTTCCTTGGCAGCGGTCTCGCCCCGGCGGATCGCCTCCACCGCCTTTTTGAGCTCGCCGATCAGCATGCTCGAGGTCATGTTGACCAGGGGGAAGTTCACTTCGCCCTCGCAGATGGTTATCAGGCTGGCTTCCTTGTCCACCGGCCGCATGAGCATCACCGACTCGTCGAAGCGCACCTCGATGAAGCTTATGTCCCGGCCCTGACGGAGCTTGAAAAGCCGTTCCAGTGAGCGGCCGATGTCGGCGGTCTTGGCCTTGAAGACCTTGGGAAGGTCAGAATAGGCCTCTTTCTGCCCGCTGATGTAGAGGCTTGAACCGATGACCCCCGGGAGGAGTTTTATTTCCTGGAGCAGTTCATTCATTTTCTTCCCCTTTGTCTGTGGCCGGACGGGATTGCACCTGCACCACCCCCTTCATGTCATGGAATCGCGCAACACAATATCGCAAACATATGCTCAAAAGATCGCCCGTCACGGGTTCGGTTTTTTGTCTTTACGCTCATGTCTGCCGAGCGGTCCGGATTCCGTGGACGGTCAATGGACCTTGAGCACCGTGGGCCGGAGATTCTCGGCTATTCTGGCGGGCTCGGCCCCCTCTTCCAGGCATAGGCCGACAACCACCCTTGAACCGGTGAGAATCAGGAGTTTTTCCCCGGACTCGCGGCCGACCAGGATGTGGTGCAGGCCGGTGGCGCCAAGGAGTTTCTTGGCCTTGAGGACCGTGCCGGTCAGCAGGGCCACGAAGGGGGCCAGGTCGCTGTCCTTGATCTTTTCCTGCGACAGGATGGAACCGTCACCGGAGATGATCACATGGGCGCTAACCCCGGTCTCGGCCTCGATCTGCTCTGCCAGTTGCTCTATCGGGCTCTTTTCCGTTTTTTGTTTTTCCGCCGGAGGCGCCGGCGCGGCCGGGGCGGGCTCCGCCGCCTTGGTGGCGAAATCTATCTCCTCTACCTCGACGCCGGGCACCTCGGCCGTTCCCGCCGCCGGAGCTGCCTCGGGCTCCGCGCTTGCGGCTTCTTCCCCTGGTTTGTCCGCCGCGGGCGCATCCTTTGCGCCGCCGCGCTCGTCTTTCATCCTGGCGCTCTCTATCAGGATGAATCCCATGGGCGCGGTGATGGTGCGCTCCCTCTGGCGGCAGATGTTTTCTATCTCGATCTCGGTGTTGTCCCAGCAAAGGATCTCGAAGGCGGCCTCCTGGCCTTTCAGGTCGCCGGTGTGGGCGTCGATCAGCTCGCCCTGCTGGAAGTACATCATCCCCTCGCGGCCGCCGGCCGACAGGGTCAGGGTGCAGGTCTTCTTGTCGAGTTCGAGGAGCTGGAGAAAGGATGGCAGCGAGATGCCGCTGACATGCCCCTTCTTGCCCGAGCTCAGACCTTCGTTGATCTTTTTCAGCAGGGAGGCGAAATCGATGGGTTTCTCGATGTACTGGAAGGTGCCCATCTTCATCAGCCGGCTTTCCATTTCGCTTGTGCCGTAGGCGGTCATGGCTATGACCGGGGTTTCGGGGCTCTGGTTGTTGATGTGGGCGATGAGCTCGAAACCGTCCATCTCCGGCATCTTGAGGTCCGTGACCACCAGGTCCACCGGCTTGGAATCGATGATCTTTGCCGCCTCCTTGCCGTTGCTCGCGGTGAGCACCTCGAATTCGTTGCCAGGCTCCTTGAGCATGTCGGCAAGGCTAAGGAGGAAATTCTGTTCGTCGTCAACTATGAGAACGTTTTTCATGGTTCCGGCCCCTGGCGGAAATCTTGCTTCATTTGGCTCGGTTGGAAAGGAGGAAGGCCTTTCCCGTACATCTCATCTATAACCGCAAGGTTTCAGCGGTGTCAAGCGTGGAGCCGCCGTCCCTGCCTCGGCGCGACTTGCCCTCATACACGTTTGATGCCCTTAACTTGTTTTGTTGTTTTGTGCGTGTGCGCGGTTCTGCGCCTGCGGCTTTTGACGCGGAACGGTCTATTGGTTACATCCCCGGCCCCTGTTGACCGATATGATTTGTTGGGATTTGCATGGGGCAAATGTGATGAGCATTTTGAGCCGGGCTTTGACGCCGCATCATCAAGCGCAGCAGTTTTGCAACGGCATGTTGGTCGGCGGCCTACTTTATCGTCGCCGCCAGCACCTGGTTCATGTCGGTGTCGCCCTGAAGCATCTTCATGATCCCGTCCTGCTTCAGGGTGCGCATGCCGCCTTTCAGGGCGGCCTCGCGGATTTCGGCCACCGGCGCGTTTTTCTCTATCAGCTCCTTGAGTTGGTCGTTGCTCACCAACAGCTCGTGTATGCCTATCCTGCCCTTGTAGCCGGTGCGCTGGCAGTGGTTGCAGCCGTGCGCCCGGTAGAGGGTGGCGTTCTTCAGGCTGTCGGGATCGAGGGGCTTGGCCGGATGGTTGCCGTATTCGCTCACAATCCGGTCTATGTCCTCGTCCGTCGGACGGTAGGGCTTGCGGCAGTGGGGACAGAGCCGTTTTATCAGCCGCTGGGCCAGGACCCCGAGGAGGGAGTCGGCGAAGTTGAAGGGGTCGATGCCCATGCCGAGCAGGCGGGTGACGGTCTCGGGAGCGGAGTTGGTGTGCAGGGTGGAGAAGACCAGGTGGCCGGTGAGGGCCGCCTCGATCACGGTGTTGGCGGTCTCGGTATCGCGGGTCTCGCCTACCATTATCACGTCCGGGTCGGCGCGGAGAAAGGCCCGCAGCACCCGGGCGAAGTCGAGGTTTATCTTCTGGTGCACCTGCACCTGACGCAGGCCGTCCTGGACGATCTCGACCGGATCCTCGACCGTCCAGATCTTTTTCTCCGGGGTGTTGATGAAGTTGAGCCCGGCGTGCAGGGTGGTGGTCTTGCCGGAACCGGTGGGCCCGACCACCAGAACCAGGCCGTAGGGCATCCTGAGAAGTTTCTTGAAGGTCTCCAGGTTGTCCTCGAGGAGTCCGATCTTTTTCAGCGGCAGGGCGTCGCCGCTGGCCAGGATACGCAGGACCACGTCCTCGTTGCCCCCTACCGTGGGCAGGGTGGCGACACGAAGCTCGATGTTGCGGCCCCGGCGGGTGCGGAACTTGATCTTGCCGTCCTGGGGCAGTCTTTTCTCGGCGATGTCGAGCTTTGCCAGGATCTTGATGCGGGAGACCAGGGCCTTCTTGTAGTTGTACGGGATGCTCTGAAAGTTCTGGCACTCGCCGTCGATCCGGAAACGGACCAGGGCGCCGCGGCGGCCGGCGAGTGATTCGATGTGGATGTCGGATACCCCGCGGGAATAGGCCTCCTCGATGATCCGGTTGGCAACCTTGACCACCAGCCCCTCGGCGTCGCCTTCATCGAGGTCGTACTCGCCCTCGTCCTCCTCGTCGCTTTCCTCGACCAGCTCGAGTTCGCCGAAAAGATCCTCGTCGCCCTCGTCGAGGATGCCCTGATTCTTGCCGTAGAAGAAGTCGATGAACTTGTCGATGTCCTCCTGCAGGGCCACCGAGAACTGGAGGGAGGCGGACTTGAACAGCCCCCGGAGGTTCTCGAGCATGTTCTGGTCCTGGGGATCCTCGGCGGCGATGTGGAGGTTGCCGCTCTTGGACTCGCGGATGGGCACGCAGTGGTTGGTGCGCCAGAAGTGCTCCTTGATCCCCTTGGTGACCTTGGGCGTGGGGCCGACCTCGAGCTCGTTGAACTCGACAAAGGGGCACTTGTAGAAATCGGAGAGCGATTCGCCCAGGGCCTCTTTATCGATCTCGAAGTCGTTGTAGAGGATGGTGGTGACGCTCTTGCCCCGCTGCTGGCTCATGGCCACGGCGCGGTCGAACTGGTCCTCGGTGATGAGCTTTTTGCGGTAGAGGGTGTAGTAGCGGCCGAACTTGTCTATCGCCGCCCGGATGTTCTCCAGCCGTTGGCCGGCGTTGCGGAAGTCGGGGTCGATAACCTTGATCGCCTCGAGGGCGTTGATGACCTTGTCGGTGTCGCCGAGCTTTTCCGCCGTGTCCGCCAGACGGTCGAGGATGTCGAGCCTTTCTTCCTTGCGCAGCTTCCGGTCGGCCGAGGCCCGTTCCAGATGGGCGAGGGCGTTCTCCGTTTCGTCCATGGCGAGCAGGCACTCGCCGATCTTGGCCTCTACCATGCCGGGCCGGTAACCGCGCTCGAGCAGGAAGTTGAGTTCGTCCAGGGCGTCGGAATGAAACTCCGCCTCGATCAGACCGAGACAGTTTTCGAAACGGCGTTCATATTCGGCAACGGTGGGATCCCCGTCGCCGGGCGTAGGGGCAGGGGCCTTGGAGTCCTCTGGCCGGGCCGCGGCCGATTCCAGCTTGGCCTCGACCTCGGCCCTGCGGGGATGGGGCTCGTCGCCAATGGCGTCCAGGATCGACCGGTAAACGTCATAGGCGTTTTCGGTCAGCCCGTGCTCCATGTAGAGGTCGGCTTCAGCGATCTTGGCGTCGATGTCCATTGTGTCGGTTACAGCTCAGGGCCGGAAACGTGTCCGGCCGGGGTTAGCCAGTCCGTTTGAAAAACACAGCATTCGCGCCGGTTTTCAAGGGCTGCTATAAAGGTCACAGGGAGAAAACCGGGATTTCCTCGTCCTCCACGGTGAGGAGGCCGGCAAGACCGGTCTCCGTGTCAACAACCTCTTCCCACCCGGCGCCGTCCGGGACATGCATCGCCTCCATGGGCGCGTCAAGGAAACACGCCTTGCCAAGACCGTCCTTGAAAAGCAGGGCCATGGTCAGTTTCTTCATGGTTGAGCCGGGGAAGTCTTCCGGCGGATGCATGACCGGAAACTCCATCTTGTTCAGCACCCGCTTGGGCTCGTTGGCCAGCTCGCCGCTGACCAGGTTCTGCAGGTTGGTCCAGGGCGCGCTCTTGAGCTTTTTCAGGGCGAAGAAGGAGGTCTTGCCCGCCTTCCTGGCGCTGATCTTCTTGGGAGACTGGTAAACCACCTGTTCGGGGATGAAGGCGACGGTGCGGCCGCCCCAGACGGTCTTCATGAGGATGGGCCAGGGGCACTCCGCCCCGGCCGCCGCCGGCCGTGCCGCCGGGGCGCCGGCCTCTTCCGTTTCCACGCCGGCCGGGAGCCTCTGTGCAAGACCGGAGAGGATGTCCTTGACCTTGGCGACAGCGGCCACGGTCTTGACCAGGTCGCCGTCGTCGATATCGCCGAGGATGCGGAGACACTTGGCCACCTCTGCGGCCACGGCCGCGAGCTCGCCGCTGTCTGCGGCCGGGGCGCTCTCCGCCGGCGCGGCCGCCTTTTCCGCCGCAGCCGCGCTGACCACGTCCGCCATTACCACCGCAGGCTCATAGTCGCCGGCCGCGGCCCTTTCCAGGGCGTCCTGCTCGCGTTCGAGACCGCTCCTGATCTTTTTGGTCAGGCTATGGAGCTTTTCGTAGCCACGGTTCTTTTCAAAGAGTCCCTCCATCGGCAGCAGGCGGTTTACGCAGGCCGCAAGCGCGCTGCGGTGCGCGTCGAGAAAGACGTTGATGTCGCCTCCTTCCGCCGCCTTGCCGACGGCGCGGGTGAAACCGTCATTGAAACAGGCCGAGCATTCATCGGCTAGTTCGCGCAGCCGGGCCAACACCTTGGAGGTAAGCCGGTGCAGCTTTTCCATTCCAGGGGTGCGGCCGAAGAGTTCGTCCATAGGGGCGAGGCGTTTGATCGCCCGGGCCAGGCTGTAGGAGTAGGTCTTCAGCACCCGCTCCATTCCGGCAGGAACCGGAATCTCGGCCTCCTGCTGCGGTGGCGGAGGAGCGGCGGCCTTTTCCCGGGCTGCGGATTCGAGTTCGAGCGACAGGTCGAACTTTTCTTCTGCGCCAAGGTCGAGAATTCCGTCCTTCTGGGCAACGGGAAGGGACTCGCGCAACTCGTGCGCCGCCTTTTCGAGCATCTCGCTCGCGGTCCGGTCCGGAGTGCCGCCCGCCTTGAGCCAGGCCCGGATGGCGGCCAGGCCGTCTTTCAGGTGGGCCGGCCCGGTGGTGGGGGCGTCGCTCGGGGTCTCCTCCATGCATTTGAGGACGTCGTCCATCAGGCCGGCGACCTCGTCGGCCTGATGGACGACGTCCTCAAATGCAT
>JALWTY010000015.1 GCA_026993265.1 Desulfobacterales bacterium | reverse complement strand
ATGAAGGCGACCTTCTCCACCGGCTTGCCGTCGGAGGGACGGGTGATCTTGCCCTTGGCCGCCATGGCCTCGAACTCGGCATTGGTCACCACGTCGGCGATCTTTCCATGGCCGAGATGCTCGTACTCGGAGACGTCGGCAGGCGTCCAGCCGGTGGCGAGCACCACGGCACCGAACTGCTCGCCGTCCTCGTCCTTTTCCATATAGTGCTTTAGCCCGGCGTTGGGATCTTCCATCTCGCCCTTGTCGATGAGATCCTGCTCGTCCACCGTGACCTTGGCCGGGGCGTCCCATTCGCTCTTGGTGCCGGCGGCCTTGAAGCTGGCCGTGTACTCACCGGGCTCGCCGGCGATACGGGCCACCTCGGTCCCGAGCTTGACCGTGATGTTGCTGTGGCTCTCAACCTGCTTGATCAGGTCGCCGACGGTCGGCTCCTCGAGATCGGTCCAGGGAGCCCTGGTGGGAAGCTGCTTGCGCCAGTTGACAGCCTTGCCGCCGAGGCGATCGCTCTTCTCGACGATAACCGCCTCGTAACCGGCCTCTGCGGCCTCCAGCGCCGCGGTCAGGCCGGCGATGCCGCCGCCCATGACCAGGATGCGCTTGTTGATGGTCTCGAGCTTGAAGGGCTCGGGAAGATCGGTCTTCTCGGCCTGGGTGCATCCCATGCGCATGTAGTCCGAGGCCTGCTCCTGAATATACTCGGCATCGGCGTCCTCGCCGGCGCACCAGACCACGTTCTCGCGGAGATTGGCGCGGACGGTGATCTTGTCCTCGCCGAAATCGAATTCATCCTGCATCACCCGGGGAGAGCAGGCGCCGATGACCACGGTGTTGACTCCGTCGTCGTTGATGTCGGCCTCGATCAAGGCGCGGCCGGCGGCGCTGCACAGGGCCTCGTGGGTCTTGCACTCGGTGTTCATCTCGCCGGTGACGACTTCGGAAAGGGCCTCTATGTCCAGCGCGTCCCCGATACCGCAACCGGTACAGATATATGCGCGAATCTTTTTATCCATTGATCCTTACCTCCTGGAAGCTTGAATGGCTTTGAGAGCGGCTGCCGTGGCATTCTGGGCGCTGGTCACGACGTCGGCGGCCTTCTTGGCGCAGCCGGCGGCGATCATGCCGCGGCCGGCGTCGGTAATGATGAAACCGTTGTCGTCCACGGTGAGCCCGTGCGCGGCCGCGACCGACTTGGCCGCAGGCTCCATCCCGGTGGCGAGGACGGCGAGGTCCACGGTCTCGCTGACCTTCTCGCCGGTGACCGCGTTCTCGGCGATCACGGTGACGCTGCCGTCGTCGTTGGCGACGATATCGGCCACCTTGCCCTTGACGAAGTGGACGTTCTCGTCCTCCTTGAACTTGTCACGGAATTTCTCGTACTTGCCAGGGGTTCTGAGATCGATGTAGAAGACCGTGACCTTGGCCTCGGGATACTGCTCCCGGATGTAGGTGATCTGCTTGAGGCTCGCCATGCAGCAGATGTACGAACAGTACTCGAGATGGTTCTCGTCACGGGAGCCGGCGCACTGGACAAAGGCGAAGCTCTCGGGCTCCTTGTTGTCGCCGGGCCGGAGTATCTTGCCGCCGGTGGGGCCGCCGGGCGAGGCCAGCCGCTCCATCATCATGTTGGTGATGATGGCCTTGCTGCTCTCCGGCTTGAGGTTCTCGAGCCTGGTGTAATCGTAAGGATTCCAGCCGGTGGCCCAGACGACGGAAGCGACCTCGACGGTGCGGGTCTGGGCGGCCATGTCCAGCTCGATGGCGTCGTACTTGCAGGCCTCTACGCACTTGCCACACTTGCTGCACGCGTCCGCGTCGATGACGTATTTCATCGGGAACGCATGCTCATGCGGCTTGTAGATGGCCTTGGTGGTGTCGAGCCCGAAGTTGAAGGCGTTGACGCGCTCCTCGGGGCAGGCCTCGACGCAGGCGTCGCAGGCGGTGCAGTTGTTGTTGACGAACCGGGGCGCGGTCTCCAGGGTCACCTGGTAGTTGCCGGCGGAGCCGGAAACCTGCTTGACCTCGGTCATGGGGAAGACCCGGATCCTGCGGTTGTTCTTGATCCGCTTGAAGTTTATCTCAAGCCCGCACGAGGGCGGACACAGCTTGGGAAAGTACTGGTTCAGCTGCGCCACCCTGCCGCCGAGATAGGGATTGCGCTCGACCAGGAAGACGTCGTGCCCAACCTCGGCTGCCTCCAGTGCCGCGGTAAGACCGCTGATACCACCGCCAACAACCAGAACACTTCCTGCGCCAGGGGCGCTGCGTTCATCAGTCATTCTCTGCCTCCACTAGAACCGGTTAATAAGATTGGTGAAATTTGCTTGGCTCAAGCGATTGACGCAACGCGCAACCGCCTCAATCAAGAAAACATCACCAGGTTGATAGAAAAATCTCCAGGCGCCTCCCGGCGCCTGGAGATCGTTGTCAGACTTTTTCCGCCCGGATCAGATCAGATCCACGGATCGGTCTCGACGATGTTGATGCACTCGACCTTCTCGCACTTCCACTCCTGGGTCTTGGGATCGAAAGTGGAGTTGACGAAGCAGCGCCAGTTCTCGTCGTCGCAGGTCGGGTAGTCGCTGCGGTAGTAGAAGCCCGGGAAGCGGGACTCCTTACGGAACTCGATGTGGCGGATGTGGGTCTCCACGCACCAGATGCGGTGGTAGTTCTCCCAGGCCCGCAGGAGCTCATGCAGCGAGCCGGCGGCCATCTTCTCGGCGTCCTCGCGGAGCATCCGCAGGAGGTCGAGGCAGATGTTGAGCAGCTTGCCGCTGGTCATGTAGTAGGTGGCAACGCCGCCGCCGTATTCGTCGGTGGCCTTCATCAGGCGCATCATCAGGCCGTCCGGCTTGACGTAGTTGGGGTTGACGTTCTCGGCGGTGGTGGCGCCAACGAACTCGTGGTAGCGCTTGACCGGGGCGTAGACCTCGTCGGCCAGCTCCTGGGCGCTCTTCTCGAGCTCAGGGGTGAAGTCCGGATTGGCGTTGAGGAACTTCACCATCTCCTTGGCCACGATACGGCCCTCGGCGTGGGAACCGGAGGAGAACTTGTGGCCGGAGGCGCCGACGCCGTCACCGGCGGTGAACAGGCCGTCAACCGTGGTCATGCGGTTGTAGCCCCACTTGTACTGATGCGAACGGGGACCGTCAACGGCCGGGACCCAGTCCTCTTCCGGACCGGAGGTCCAGATGCCGCAGCAGCCCGAATGGGAACCGAGCATGTAGGGCTCGGTGGGCATGATCTCGCTGCCGACGTTCTCGGGCTCGATGTTCATACCGGCCCACAGACCGGCCTGGCCGACGGACATGTCGAGGAAGTCCTCCCAGGCCTCGCTCTCGAGATGCTTCCAGAACTTCTTGACCGCCTTCTCGTCCATGCCCTGGGCCCGCTTCTCATCGAGGAAGGCGTTGAGGGCGACGTCGGTGGCCATGTAGATGGGACCGCGGCCGGCCTTCATCTCGTTGAGCATCAGATGGTTACGCAGGCAGGTCGGAGTGACCGGGCTCTGGCCGTAGGGCATGTACTTGGCCAGCTCTTCCTTGACCGCGTCGCTGTTGGCGTAGAACTCGCCGAGGCCGTTCTGCACCTTGGCCTTGAACAGGAGGAACCAGGCGCCGACCGGACCGTAGCCGTCCTTGAAGCGGGCCGGGGTGAAGCGGTTCTCCATCATGGTCAGGGTGGCGCCGACCTGGGCGCACATGGTGTAGGTGGAGCCGGCGTTCCAGACCGGGTACCAGGCGCGGCCCTTGCCCTCGCCGGTGGAGCGCGGACGGAAGATGTTGACCGCGCCGCCACAGGCGCAGAGGGCGACCTTGCAACGGAAGACGTGGACCTTGTTCTCACGGGTGGAGAAACCGACCGCGCCGGCGATGCGGTTGTCGACGTTCTTGTCGAGCAGGAGCTTGACGATGAAGATACGCTCCATGATGTTCTCCTCACCCAGGGCCTTCTTGGCAGCCTCGGCGACGATACACTTGTAGGACTCGCCGTTGATCATGATCTGCCACTTGCCGGTGCGGACCGGGGTGCCGCCCTCCTTCAGGCTGGGAGCGGGCTTGGAGCCGTCCAGGTTGTTGCCGTCGGCGTCCTTCTTCCAGATCGGCAGACCCCACTCCTCGAAGAGCTCGACGGAGCGGTCCACGTGGCGGCCGAGGTCATAGATGAGATCCTCGCGAACAACGCCCATGAGGTCGTTGCGGACCATCTTGACGTAGTCCTCGATCTTGTTCTCGCCGATGTAGGTGTTGATGGCGGACAGACCCTGAGCCACGGCGCCGGAGCGCTCCATGGCGGCCTTGTCGACCAGGAGGATCTTGGTGTCGTCGGAGGCCCACTTCTTGATCTCGAAGGCACATCCGCAGGCGGCCATGCCGCCGCCGATGATCAGGACGTCGACATCATGCTCGACAACTTCCGGGTTGGTAACGGCAGGCAGCTCACCCTGAGGCTTGTTAGGTAATGCCATGATTCTCTCTCCTTATGGTAGAATTTTTCTTGTTCCTTAAAAAATCAGACAACGACCTTTACTTGGCCAGCATGGTGGGCTGGGGAAGCTCGGTCTCGCCAAACAGCCTGTTGTCGTTGATATCCTCGCCCTTCTCCCCCTCGTAGGCGTTGGCGCCGCCCTCGGGAGTAGTGCGGATCGGGAACTTGAAGCGCTTGATGTTGCCGTTACGGAACTTGACGGTCCACATGATGGAGTCGGAGCTCCGCATCGGGTGCACCATGCCTCCCAGCGGCACGAAGTCGCTGTAGCCGCGGACGGCGATGGCGCCCTGGGGGCAGATCTTCACGCAGGAGTAGCACTCCCAGCACGCGTCGGGCTCCTGATTGTAGGCCCGCATCTCCTCGGTGTTGAGGACCATCAGGTCGTTCGGGCAGATGTACATGCACGCAGTCTTGTCACCGCCCTTGCAGCCGTCACACTTTGAAGGATCGACGTAGCTTGGCATTAATTTTCCTCCTCAAACTTGATTTTCCAACCAGGACCCGGACCTCCGGACCCCACTAAAAAAACACTCCTCAAAACGCATCCCAAAAGCGGCGGCCGCCGCGTTCAGGACCAGTTTAAACAGCCGGTTGATGAAGACCTTACCCAGAACCATCTCTTACCGGGCGACCCGAGGTCATGGCAAGAAAAAAATGAGGGGTCACTCATTTTTAAAGCGTCTGTATAATTTTTAGCCATGCAAATGTCAAGAAAAAACTCCCAGCCCCGCCCGGCGGCGCCCGGCGGAGCCATGCCGAAATTTCCCATGTTGTTTCAGCAGGTTACAATGCAAGAACCCCATGGCCGGCAACAGTGTTTGACAGTTCCGGAAGCAGTGGGTAGATTGTCAGATTTCCGATCTTCCGTCCGTACGCCCCCAACAGCCCGTTTAAAAACGTGACGCGCGCAGACGAGGCAAGCAAGAATCCGGCGAAAAGCGGGGGCAACAACCCCAACACACAAGGACAGACAATGGCCTCTTCAAGCAAGGACAACAAGGACTTCGTCAGCAACATCGACACCAACCCCAGCAACATAGAGCCGCAGAAGCTCACCCTGGACAGCCGTTTCCGTTTCCGCTGCCATCCGGGGGTGTCCTGTTTCACCGCCTGCTGCGGCAACATCAACATCATCCTTACCCCGTACGACATTCTCAGGATCCGCCGTTTTCTCGAGATAAGCGCGGAGGAGTTCCTGCTCCGCTTCACCACTCCGGTGTACCTGGAGAAGACCGACCTGCCCGGGGTCAAGATCAACCTGGACGAGAACGGGCGCTGTCCCTTTGTCACCGAGGAGGGCTGCACCATCTATCCCTACCGGCCCACCACCTGCCGCTACTATCCCATAGGCATGGCCAACTTCCACGAGGCCGGCGGCGAGGAAAAGGAAACCCGGGCGGAACAGTTCTACTTCAAGGTAAAGGAGCCCCACTGCAAGGGGCACGAAGAGGACAAGGAGTGGACCATCCGCGAGTGGCGCGTGGACCAGGGGATCGACGAGAGCGACGAGATGAACCGGGAATGGATGGAGCTGGTCATGCGGCGCAAGTCCTTCGGCTTCCAGGCCCAGATAAGCGAACCGGCCAAGAAGATGTTTTTCATGGCCAGCACCGATCTCGACAAGTTCCGCGAATTCGTCCGGAGCCCGGGGTTCCTCGACACCTATGACATGGAGGAGGATGAAATCGAGCGCGTCTGCGCCGACGACATCAGCCTCCTGAAATTCTCCTACCGCTATCTTGCCTCCACCCTGTTCGGCACCGAGGGAATCAAGGTGCGGGCCGAAAAGATCAAGGCCAAGGTGGCCGAGATGAAGAAAAAGCAGGAGGAAATGGAAAAGAGGGCCGAGGAGACCCACAGGCAGCTCAAGGCCGAATACGAGGCCATGAAAAAGGCCGAAGCCGAAAGGATGAAAGAGCGGTGATGCGTCATGTCGTCCCCCAGGGCCGCCGCGGGCTCATGATCCCCGCCAGGGCTGCAGGGTGATGCGGAAGGTGCTGCCCTCGCCCGGATGGGAGTGGG
This sequence comes from Desulfobacterales bacterium, assembly GCA_026993265.1. Lineage (GTDB taxonomy): Bacteria > Desulfobacterota > Desulfobulbia > Desulfobulbales > JAJRZW01 > JAJRZW01. The sequence continues at coordinate 2,587 of JALWTY010000015.1, read as the reverse complement.
CCTCGATGCCGCCGCCGTGGGCGTCGATTATATTCTTCACGATCGGCAACCCCAGGCCGGTGCCGCGGTTTCTGCTGGTGAAAAAGGGCACGAATATCTGCGCGAGCGTCTCCTCGTCCATGCCCCTGCCGGTATCGGTGACCTCAACCTCTATGGCCCCGTCCCCGGCCGTCCTGGTTTTGACGGCAAGGATGCCGCCCCCGTCCTCCATCGCCTGAACCGCGTTCATCAGGACGTTCAGAAAGGCGCGGTAGAACCGTTCCGCGTCGCCGCGGGCGTCCGGAACCCCGGTGTCCAGATCCTGGTCCAGGACCACGCCCCTTTTCTCAAGCTCAGGCGCCAGGAATGAAAGCGCCCGCTCCAGCACCCGGTTGACATCCACCCGGCTGAAGTTCATGGGCCGCGGCCGGGCGAAGTCGAGGAACTCCCGGACCACGGCGTCGAGCCTTGCGGCCTCGTTGACTATGATCTCCGCCAGGTGTTCGTTCTCGGGCATGGCCGCGGCCATCTTCTTTTTCAGGATTCCGGCGGTGGACTGGACTATGCCCAGAGGATTCTTGATCTCATGGGCGACCGAGGCCACCATCTTGCCCAGGGCGGCGAGCTTTTCGCTCTGGTGCAGTTTTTCCTCAAGGCGGCGGCGTTCCTCGGCCCGCTCCAGCATGATCCGGTCGGCCCGGGCAACGATGAAGCGGAGGATGACAAAGAGCAGGGCGAGAAAGAGAATCGAGGTGATGGAGATCATCGCCTGCAGCCTGAGGGTGGCGCGGTAATCCTCGCTCAGGTCCTGCACCACTTCTATGACGCCGATGATTACCTTGCTGCTGCGGTGGCCGAAAAGCTTCTCCGCCCGCAGCGGTATGTACGAGCGCAGCTCACAGGAAACAGGAGCGGCTCCGGGCAGGAGGTTGAAAACGCTGCCACGGTAAACCAGCAGCGATGAGCTTGTTCCCTGCCTGGCCTTGGCATACCCCTCCCCCGGCGGCCCCGGTCCGCCGACCCGTTCATGGTCGGTGCTGTAGCTGACCAGATTTTCCTTGGCCTCGAGAATGCTGACAGACTTTACCCGCAGCCCGTGGATCAGGCTCCTGATTATCCGGTCGAGCCTGCGGTACTGGCTGGGATTGCGCAGGGATATCCTGCCATAGGTCAGTATGGTCGGGACCACGAACTGCTGGAACACCTGATGGTTGATGTTGCGGGCAAAGACCTGGGCGTAGGCCTCACTGCGCTCCAGCATCACCCGGTTGGTGTGGTTGGCGATAAGGCCGGTGAACACGGGCACGAAGAGGACAAAAACGAAAAAGGCGGCAAAAGAAAAGAACTTGGCCAGCCGGAACGGCTCCAAGGCCGCGCTTTCCCGCCCGAGCGCATCCTCAGCCATTTCCGTCTCCAGCCCTCTCCGCCGGACCGCATACGCCACAGCGGCGGCACACCTCGGTCCGGCATGCATCCGTGGGCCGCGCCGTCAGGGCCCGGCGGTACTCCGCCCACAGATAGTCCTTTCTTATGCCGTGGTCTATTATCTCCCAGGGAAAAGGCTCATCCGGGCCTCGCTCCCGGTAGAGGATGGAGTCCACATCCACTCCGGCCCGGCGGCATGCCTGTTTCCATCCACGCCCCCCGGCAACCTCGGCCAGGGCTCCGGCGAGCCCGCGGCCGCCCCGGGCGATGGCCGCCTGAATGGCCGCCTGCCGCATCCCTTCGGAACGGAAATCCACGTTGTCCATGGCGGCGCAGCCGCGTCTCACCCTGGCGAGCCTCCTTTTCACCACCGAGGCCGCAGACATGGGATGGAACTGGAATGGGGTGAAGGGTTTGGGCACGAACACCGAAACGTTTACTATGAGGCGGCCCAGTCTCCCCAGCCCGCGGCCCACTCCTTCCCGCACCTCCCTGACCTCGTCCACCAGGGCCAGCATCTCGTCGATATCCTCGTCTTCCTCGGTGGGCAGCCCAAGCATGAAGTACAGCTTGAGGTTGGGGATGCCGGCAGCGGCGAGACGTTCTGCGGCCCGGAGGACGTCCTTGCGGTTGACGTTCTTGTTTATCACCTGCCGCAGCCTTTCAGAAGGGCCGTCAGGGGCGATGGTGGCCGCCTTCAGACCGCTTTCGCGCAGAAGGTTCAGCAGTTCATCGCCGACAGCGTCCGCGCGCAGGGAAGAAAAGGACAGGGAACAGCCCGCTCCTGAAAGTCCGGCGGCCACGGTGGAGAGCACCTCTGGCCTGGCCATCTCCATACCGAGAAGGCCGATGCGGGAGCAGCCCGGCGGCCGGGCCGCAATCCCACGGCTGACAGCGGCGTCGTCCCACAGCCTGGGCGGCCGGCAGACGAAACCGGCGGCACAGAAGCGGCAACCGCGGCTGCAGCCGCGGCCCAGCTCCACCAGGTGCATGTCCCGGAAACTGGCCCGGTCGGAAAGCATGCAGGAACGGCCGGCCACTTCCATCTTGTCGACGTACACCCGCCTCACCCGGTCAGGCGCGGCCGCCTCCACCTTCACGAAACCGCGGAAAACGCCACCATCATGCCGCGGCCGGTAAAACCAGGGGACGTAAAAACCGGGCCGGCGGCACAGCTCCAGCA
>JALWTY010000014.1 GCA_026993265.1 Desulfobacterales bacterium | reverse complement strand
GATAAAGAGGTTCAAGGCCATGACCGCTGTTGACGGGGGGGCGGTGTTGTACAACGGCGAACAGGAGATGATGGTCGACGGAGTGCGGATATTCAACCCCCTGCGCCCGGAGGGCCTCGGTAAGCTCGGCAGCCTGGCCTTGGGAGAAGGCGGGGATGGCTTGCACTGAAAACCTGGACCACCCCGGCGGCCTCAGACGATCATGCTGTTCCGAAGCCATGAAAAAAATTTCAATAATCACAATCTGTTACAATTCGGAAAAGTTCATCGAACACGCCATCGGCAGCGTGGTGTCGCAGGACTATGCCGACAAGGAGTACATCGTGGTGGACGGCGGTTCCACCGACGGCACCGTGGATATCATCCGGCGCTATGAAGACCGGATCGACAAGTGGGTCTCCGAACCCGACCGCGGCATCGCCGACGCCATGAACAAGGGCCTTGCCATGGCCGGCGGCGAGTACGTCGTCTTTCTCCATTCCGACGACTATTTTCTCGATGAAAGCGTCCTGGCCGCGGCCTCGCGCCATCTCGACGGCGGGGCCGAGGTTTATCTGTTCGACATCTTCCTTGAAAAAGACGGGCAAAAAAAACTGCACCGGCCCCGGGGCTTCAACTGGTGGATGAACCTCAAGACCGGGGTCTTCCACCAGAGCGCGGTCTGCGCCCGTTCCCTGTTCGAGCGTATCGGCGGTTTTGACACCTCGCTGCGCATCGCCATGGACTACGATTTTTTCCTGAGGGCCTACCGGGCCGGGGCAAGGACGAAAAAAATCGCCATGCCCCTTTCGGTGATGCGGCTTGTGGGCCTGAGCTCGCAGCTCGACTGGCCCAGTCTTTCCGAGCGCTTCGCCGAGGAACGGCGGGTGCACGGGAAGAACTGCCACCACTTGCCGCTGCGTCTTTTCTATCTCCTCTACTGGTCCCTTTATCCTTCATACCGGCGTCTTCTCCGGCGGAGTCGCTGATGGAAAGACCAGTGGTGGATATCGTCGTCCCGGTTTACAACGGCAGGGACAGCGTCCGCGAATGCCTTGCCGGCGTGTTTGCCCAGGACTGGGCCGGTTTTTCCCTGGGCCGGGTGGTGGTGGTGGACGACGGTTCCACCGACGGCACCGCGGAGGCGGTGCGGGATGGGTTCGGCGACCGGGTGACCCTTGTACGTCTCGGGGAGAACCAGGGCCGGGCCGCGGCCAGGAACGCCGGGGCCGCCGAGGGAGATGGGGAGGTGGTCGTCTTCATCGACTGTGATTGCAGGTTCGCCGGGCCCGGCTGTCTCAAGGTCATGGTTGAAAGGATATCGTCAGGCGCGGACGCCTGTTTCGGCCGGGTCGAGGTCAGGGGGCAGGGGTTCTGGGACCAATACATGCGCCGGGTGAACCGCGAGCGTGAGCTTCGGATAGCAAAAGGGGACTTCATGGTCGCGGTAAGCGCAGTTCTTGCCGTCAGACGCGGGATTTTTCTTGGTCAAGGCGGGTTTGACGCGGATTTTTGCGGTTATGGTTTCGAGGACCGTGACCTCGCGGCCAGACTGATCGCGGCCGGGGCCGTGTTCGCCTACGCCCCGGAGAGCGTGGTGGTCCACGGCGCAAAGCTATCCCTGGAATCCATCGCCCGGAAGGTGCGGGAGAGCGGCGCGCTCACCTCGGGCGTTTTCGCGGCCCGCCACCCCGATGCCTACGCCCGGATGGCCTACAGCCGGATCGACACCCGCCTGCATCCCTGGCTGCGGCCTTTCGCCCTGGCGGCCGGGCCGTTTTTCCCTTTGTTTTTGAGGCTGTCCTGCCGGCTGGTCGAGTCCGGATGGGCTTCATGCGGGGTGAAGGCGTTCGCGGTCAGGTCTGTCTCGGCCCTGGCCTTCATGCTGGGGACCGCCGACCGCGGCAGAGGCTCGGCCTGACCCGTCCCATTGCCCCCTTGCCTTCATCCTGTCAGCACTACGCCGCAATCCCGCCAGCCGGTCACCTTGACCCCGCCCTGGCGGAAGCTCTCCTCCCCGCCGTATATCAGGGCCGGATCGCAGGCCGCGTCCCCGGCCAGGGCCAGCCATTTTTGCAGCCCCTTGAACGATTCCCGGGTGAGGGTCTTGCCGGATTTTATCTCTATCGGCATGAGTTTGCCTTCTTTTTCGGCGACAACGTCCACTTCGTTGCCGTTGCTGTCGCGCCAGAAGAAGAGCCCCGGCCGCTCCCCCCGGTTGAGGCGGGACTTCACGAGTTCCGAGACGATGAAGGTTTCGAAGAGGCTGCCGCGCAGGGGGTGGGTCGCTATCTGCCGCGCTTCCTTTATCCCCAGGAGCCAGGCGGCCAGGCCCGGGTCGTGGAAATAGATCTTCGGGGTCTTGACCAGGCGTTTATTGAAATTCGCATGGTGGGGACGGAGAAAAAAGATGATATAGCTCGCCTCGAGGACCGACAGCCACGCCTTGACCGTGTTGTGGGTTATGCCGCATTCCGTGGCCAGTGAGGAGTAATTGAGCAGTTGGCCGGTCCGGCCCGCGCACAGCCGCACGAAGCGTTGGAAGGTGTCGAGTTCATGGATTTTCAGCATCTGCCGCACATCCCTTTCCACGTAGCTTGTGACATAGGCCGGGAACCAGTCTTCCGGGTCTATTTCGCGGTCGTATATGGGGGGATAGGAACCGGTGAACAGCATCGTGTCCACGTCGGGCCATAGTTTTTGCGCCCGCGTCAGTTCGTTTACGGAGAAGGGCAGCAGCTCGACGAAGGCGGTGCGTCCGGCCAGGGACTGGCTGATGTTTTCGAGCAGGCCGAACTGTTGCGAGCCGGTGAGGATGAACAACCCCATGCGGCCGTCGGTGTCGATTGCGCTCTGCAGGTATGAAAACAGGTGGGGGCAGCGCTGGATCTCGTCCAGCACCGCTCCGTCCGGGAAACGCTCCAGGAACGAGCGGGGATCGTCGGTGGCAAAGATTCTGTTGTCAGGGTCCTCGAGCGATACGTATGGCTTTCCCGCAAATATCGCCCGGGCAAGGGTGGTCTTACCCGACTGTCTCGGGCCGGTCACGGTTACGGCCGGGAAGCCGCGTAGCAGACGCTTGACGGTATTTTCCGCGTCACGGTGGATCATGTCGTTAAGTTGGGTGTTTTTATGCAATTTGTCAATTGTTTTTACAAATTACATAAAAGGTGCGCGTGGCTTGCCGCCTACCTGGTCCGGTCGTAGCGCATCTGGGTGATCTGTTCCGAGACCAGCCCCATCATGAAGATGATCACCGCCGAGCTGAAGAGCATGGCGCTCATGTTGGTGAAGCGGTGCGCGGTTATGTAGGTGTAGGCGTAGTTGCCCGCGCCGAGGAGGAAGAAGAGAAAGCTCACCGGCAGAAAGACCCGGAGCGGCGAGAACAGGGTGGCGATCTTGGTGATTATCAGGAAAAACCGGGTGCCGTCGCGGAACAGCTTGATCTTGCTCTTGCTTCCGCTCTTGCGCCGCCTGACCGTGATCGGGACGTACCTGATGGTCCGGCCGCAGCGGAGATAGGCCATGGTCAGGGTGGTGGGATAGGAAAAGGTGTTGGGCAGGAGGTAGAGGAACTGTTCGGCTACCTCCTTTTTCACCAGCCGGAAGCCGCTGGTCAGGTCCTCGACCTTGAACTTGGTGACGAAAGAGGCCAGGCGGTTGTAGATCCAGTTGGCCATCCCCCGGTGAAGCGAGGCCTGGCCGCCCATGTCCCGCGCCCCGACTACCATGTCGAATTTGTCCTTGTGTTCGAGCAGCCGTGCAATGTCGGCCGGCTCATGCTGGCCGTCAGCGTCCATCATCACCACCCATTCCCCCCGGGCCTCCCGCAGCCCGGTTTTTATTGCCGCGCCGTTGCCCATGTTGTAGGGGTGCCGGCAGACCCTGGCCCCGGCCCGCTCCGCCTCCGCGGCGGTGGCGTCGGTGGAGCCGTCGTCGATTACCAGAACCTCGAAGTCGGGGTGAAGCCGCTTTATCGCGGCCACCGTGCCGGCGATGGCCTCCGCCTCGTTGTAGGCCGGGAGGATTATGGTGGTTTCAGGCTTCCTGGCCTCTTCCGCGTTCATTTTTCCCCTTACCCCGGTCTGCTGTTTCTCATGAAGCCCCGGCGCGTGGGGCCGTGTCGGGCAGAAGAGAGGCCCGGAGCCTTTTTATCAGCCTTTTTTTGCGTGTCTGCAGGGTGCGCCACTGAGGGATTCCGGGGTATACGGCGAGTATCCTGTCAAGTGCCTTGATTGCCTTTCCGGTTTCCCCTGATCTGGAATAGACTCTTTCTGCAAGAAGCAGCAACGGTATGAAATCAGGATCATGCTTAAGGGCCCTGTCAAGACGGCTGAGGTCCAACCCATCTTTCCCCCTTGCGAGCCTTAGCTTGAGGTCGAGCAACACGAGGAACCTGTCGCCCGGGTATCTTGCAAGGGCGGAGTCGAGCAGCGCCCGGGCCAGCGGCATGAGCGGACGGTAGTACTTCATTATGAAGTTCACGCTTTTCCAACAGAACTTGTAATCTGGGGACGAATACGCCTCGTGGGACGACACGGCGGACGCAAGCTCGCTTCTGCGGTTTTTCTCGAGGATGTTGTTCAGCCTGCTGCGCGCCGCTGCGACAAGTTTGTCGTCCGGAAAGGCCGCCTCGGCCCTGTCCAGGAAGAAGTCAGCCTTGTTGTAGTCCCTGACCGCGGTCAGGAGTTCGGCGATTTTCAGTATGGTCGCCTTTTGCTGATCATCCCCAACAAGGCGCAGCATCTTCCTGGCCTTGGGATCGTTGAACGCCCCGCTCAGGATGTTCAGCGCCAGGAGAACCGTTTTCTGGTTGCTGTAGTGCCGTTGCATGCGCAGGGATCTTGCCGCTGCGTTGAACGCCTTCACGAAATCCTTGCGTTGCCAGTACAGGAACGAGAGGTTGTGGTACAGCCCCCATATCTCCGCCTGATTGACGCCTGCCGGGGCTTTTGCGAGGAAATCCTCTCCCTGCCGGATGGCCTCGTCCGTCTTGCCCAGCCGTGATAGGGACACCACTATATTGGTGGCGGAGGCGCTGTAGGCTTCGCGTTTCGGCTTTCCCTTGCGGATCGCCTCCATGCTGTACTTTATACCTTCCTCGTAGAACCCGTTTTCGGCAAGGGCAAGCCCGAGCTCCGACAGCGCCCTTGGCTTGTCAGGGGCTTTTTTTGCGCAGTCCCTGGAGATGGTGATCTGGTCGCGCCAGTCGTTGTTGCGTAGGGTGGTGAGTACCGATGACGCGCTTATGAGCGATACGGCGAGCAGGAATACCGCGGATTTTATCTCGGTTGGGGCGTTGTGGCGTCCCAGGCTGGCTCCCGCATGGTCGAACATGGCGGCGATGGCCAGGAATACTCCCATTGACGGCAGGTAGAGGCGGTGCTCGAACACGAGTTCGAGGGGAATTATGGTCGATTCTATGATCAGGTTGAGGAAATACCAGAATATGGCGAAACTCAGCATGGGCATTTCCTTGCGTTTGTGCCAGGCAAAGGTCGCGATGGCCGCAAGTGTTGCAATCGACAGCATTGTGGCGGGAGGGGACAGCAGCCCGTGGGAAACCGGGAAATCGTGCTCCAGGGACAGACGGTATCTGAATGGTGCAAGCAGCAGGGACAGGTACCATAGCACAACCCGGGATTCGGTCAGCAGGCGTTCGGTCATGGTGAAGGGGCGCAGCGCGTAGCTGTTGGCGATACGGCCGACGATGGCCGTTGCGGGAGGCAGCATTAGCAGCGCCACAACCGCTGCCATTCCCCACTGCCAGGGCCTGACCTTGCTGATGAGGCGCGCTGTCAGCCCGGGACTTACGAAAAAGACCTCGGTCATTATCATTGCAACGGGCAGGGTGGCGCTGTTCTCCTTTGACATGAACGCGGCCACGGCGCAAAAAGCGCTCATGATGAAGCATGCCGTCGCGCGTTTCCCGTGTCGGGTTGTCCTTCCATACAGGTAGAAGGCAAGGCTTGCAACGTAGAACATGGCGGCCATGCTGGCCATCCTCTGCACGAGATAGGTGACCGCGTTCGTCTGCACCGGGTTCAGGAGCCATAGCCCGGCCGCGATCAGGGCCATCAACTGTGGCGGCAGGAAACCCGGCCTTGCCCCTTTGAGCGTTGCCAGGCGCAGGACAAACAGAAAAAAAGCTGTCCCCGTGAGCAGGTGAATGGCGATGTTGGTCAGGTGATAGTCGGCTATCCTGCCGCGGGACAGTTTGTGGTTTAAGGCAAAGCTGAGCATGGGCATGAACCTTTTCATGCCGAAAGGCGTGTCCTTGAGTCTTTTCAGGGAGTCTATGGAGAAATCATTTATATATATGTTGCTGTTGCTGACAAAGGAATGGTTGTCGTCCAGCATCAGGGGGGAAAACAGGGTGTTACTGTACGCAAGGGCGGCGAGCAGCATAATGAATAGAAGGAAATATGCCGGTCTGGCGTGAACGAACATCGAGAGCGTCTGCTCGGGCGTGTCTTTCCGGGAGGTGATCATCTGTGGAGTTTTTTTTTAGTCTGGTTGTTGGGTGCAGAGTCAGGCCGGATGCAACAATAACAGATTTTGTCCGGGCCATATAAGGAAAAAGCTGCGCCCCGCGGAAGCGGAGCGCAGCTTTTTTGCGTTGGCCTTTACAGGCAGGATTACTTCAGGCCGAGGTCGGTGGAGAGCTTGCCGGTTATCAGCCAGGTGGTGATCTTGCCGCCGGAGGTCTGGGGGGTGAAGGTAAGCTGCGGGGCCGCATAGTTGGTAGTGTCGGCCAGCTTGTCAAGACCGCAGCCGGTGCCGTTCCTCAGGGTGACCTCAAGCGCGCCGCCGTTTATGGCCGGGGTGAAACAGGTCATGTCGGCATCGCCGTTGACGTCGCTGATGTTGGTGGGCATGGTGTTCTGGGTGGCGTAGATCAGGCCGATATTGGTCTGGATCGAGTGAATGCCCGGGAAGACCTTGGAGGTCAGGCGGGACTTCTGGATGTAGGTCATGTACGCCGGGATGGCGACCGCGGCGAGGATGCCGATGATCGCGACGACGATCATCAGCTCGATAAGGGTGAAACCCTTTTCCCTGTTGTTGTTCCTGAGCAGCTTGAACATGTTCTCTCCCTCCTAATGGGTTTGATGGGAAAACCTGCCAGCCAAGGGGCCGGCGTGACTCCTGGCCCGGGCGCGGGCCTTGTAACCTAACGCCTTTATCTTGATACATAATATGTGCCAGAGGGAAAAGACAAGAGAAAAAAATGTTTTCCCCTGTTTTTATCAGGGGTTGGGTGGCGTTGGCTGTTTTCGTGCTTCATCCCCTGGCGGCGACAAAAAGTGTCATTATCGCCAGTGCTGACAAAACATGTCATCCCGGATTTAAGGACAGTGGCGCTCGGGACAGGTGGCGGGCGCCCTCCGGCGTGGTTAGAAATTCCACCAGGCGTACACCCGGAAACCGTTGCGCACGGATGAGTTGTCACCGCCGTATATCAGGCCGCTTCCGCCCCCTGTTTTCTCTCCGGTCAGATTCCTCCAGAACTCGAGCCCCTTGAAAAAATCCCGGTTGACAGTAGCGCCTGATTTTATCTCAAGCGCGGTCAAGCTTGAGCCCTGGTCGATAATCAGATCGATTTCGTGACCGGCCGAGTCGCGCCAGAAGAAGAAATTGGGTTCCTGGCCGGAGTTGAAGGCCCTCTTGTACAGTTCCGATACCACGAATGTCTCGAATACCGCGCCCCGGGCGGCATGGAAGGCCAGCTCTTCCGGTGTCTTGATCCGCAACAGGTAGCATAGCAGTCCAGGATCGAGAAAGTAGAGTTTCGGGGCCTTGACCAGCCTTTTGCGAAAGTTTTGGTAATGCGGCCTGAGCAGGATGACCAGGAAGCTTGCCTCGAGAACCGACAGCCAGCGTCTGGCAGTGGTGTGGCTGACGCCGCAGTCCGTGGCGATGTTGGAGAAATTGAGCAGCTGACCAGAACGCGCGGCGCAAAGGCGCATGAACCTGCGAAAGGTCTCCAGGTCTCCGACCCTGGTTATATCGCGGACGTCACGCTCGAGGTATGTCATGGCATAGTTCTTGAGCCAGTCATGGGGCGGGAGGTTCTTGTCGTGTATCCTTGGATAAAATCCGCGGAAGAGATGGGCGTCCAGGCCCTGGGCGGGTTTCTTCCTTCCGCTTGGCAGGGTGGAGCCCAGATCACGCAACCGCAGGGGCCTGACACCGGTGAGCTCATCCAGGGAGAACGGCAGGAGGTGGAAGATGGCGCAGCGGCCCGCCAGGGTCTGGCTGATGCCTTGCAGGAGAAGAAAGTTATGGCTGCCGGTGAGGACGAATTGCCCCGCGTGGCCTGCCTCGTCCACGATTGTCTGGATATAGGAAAAAAGATCCGGAGCGCGCTGGATCTCGTCCAGGATGACTCTATCGTTGAATTGGGTCAGGAAACCACGCGGGTCTTCCAGGGCAAAGGCGCGGAGCTCCGGGTCCTCGAGTGAGGCGTAGGCGTAATCCTCGAAAACGGCCCGGGCGAGGGTCGTTTTCCCTGACTGGCGGGGGCCGGTCAGGGTGATGACCGGGTATTGCGAGGCTGCTTTTTTGAGTTTCGTCCCAAGTGTTCTTGGAATCATAATCCGCCCCATATTTGTTGTGTTTTTTCAGCGGGCCGGCCAGGTCCTGACGTCTAATCGGCATTATACAGATTGAACATCCAAAATTCAATTATCACGATGACCGAAGGCGGTAGGCCTGGGAAGAGGCCGTTCCCTTCGGATGGTTTTGAAGCGTATGGGGCCGGGCGGATGGCAGTCAGGCGCGCTAAGGACGAACGGTCCGTGCCGATGGGGAGATGAAGGTGAGGGGTGAGGATGAAAAACAAAAAAAAATGGCTGGGGGACAGGGATTCGAACCCCGATAGGCAGAGTCAGAGTCTGCTGTCTTACCCTTAGACCATCCCCCAGCGCTTGAATGTCTCCAGATAAATAGAAGAGGCGGCCGGCTTTGTCAAGGGGGGGGAGGAGATAAACCTGAATCCGTGAGCGTTCGAGAGCGGGCCAGATGCAAGGAGGCAACGATGTTGATTATACTTCGGTATATCAACGAGTTGCCGACACAGCAGATGGCCCGCTATCGGACGCCCCGCAGGGCGGCGGGGTGAAATTTTCACCAAGGCAATTTTTCTAGAAAAAACATCTTATTTCAAATAGATGCTTTAACAAAATCTACGAAGCCGTCACGGATTCAGGATAAAATTCTTCAGCCGATTATGACCCCGGCGTAACCGACCACGCTGCCGGTGTCGCCGCTGACCTCGCCCGAGTCCGTGTAGCGCACGAGTTCCGCTTTTGACGCGCCCAGGGCGAGGCTTGCGGCAATGGTCACGGTGACCGGGATGACCCCGCACATGGTGATGCGGTTTTCCACTACCGTGGTGAACAGGCCGCGCGGGTCCAGGGCCAGGAGCCTTTCCAGGGCCATCCGATCCTTGGCCTCGGCCCGTTCCCGGGGCTCGTAATGGGTCATGTCGCTGCTGGCGACGATCAGGACCTCCCTGCCGCAGGCCTCGATCGCCCGGGCGATGATTCCGCCCAGTTCCAGGCACTCGTTAAGCGACAGCCGCGAAAGGGTGAGCGGGACGATGCGGAGATCGGCCCTGGCCGCCTGGAGGAAGGGGATCTGGACCTCGAGGGAATGCTCGTGGCGGTGGGCCAGGGCCGAGTCTTCCAGCAGGTCGTTGCCTGCGAGCAGGGAGGCGGCGAGGTCCTCGTCGATCTCCACCCGGCCCGTGGGCATGAGCCAGGCGCCGCAGGCCATGACCGCGGCCCGGGGCCCGAGACCGTGGTGGTTGGGGCCGATCACGATCACGGTTCCGGGGACCCGCACCCTGGCAATGGTCTCGGCCGCGAGCCGGCCGGAATAGACGTAGCCCGCATGCGGCGAGACCACGGCCAGGGCCTGCCGCCGCCTCACTCCCGCCGGGGTGAGCTCGGCCACCGTCCGGGCCAGGAGATCCGGATCGCCGGGGTAGAACTGGTCAGAAACCGCCGGTTTTCTCGTGCTCATCTCTTTCCATCGCCCCCGGACAGGCGGCCCGCGCTTTCAGCGCACCGTCCAGGTGGTGCCGTCCGGGCCGTCTTTGAGGATTATGCCGTGCTCCATGAGACGGTCGCGGATGGCGTCTGACCTTGCCCAGTCCTTGGCGGCCCGGGCCTCGTTCCTCTCCTTTATGAGATTCTCGATTTCTTCCGCGCCGAGGTCAATCCCGGCGAGCATTTTTTCGCGCTTTTCCCGGAAGAAATCTTCCGGCTCCCTTGTCAGCAGCCCCATGACCGCGGCGAGCTCCCGCATCCCGGCCGCGCCCCGGCGCAGCTCCGCCGCCGCCTGGGGGGTGAGCCGTCCCCTGTTGTTCTGGATGGCCCGGTTCACCGCCCTTGCCGCCTCGAATATCGCGCCGAGCGCCTTGGCGCTGTTGAAATCGTTGTCCATGGCGGCGTTGAACCTCTCCCGCAGGCCGTCGAGCGCGGCCCGGTCCTTCTTGCCGAGTTGGCCGCCGTCGGCCGCCTCCTCGATCCTCTCCACCGCGAGCAGGCACTGGTAGAGCCGCTCCAGGCCCGCCTCGGCGTCGGAGAGGGCCTCCTCCGAGTAGTCCAGGGGGCTGCGGTAATGGGAGGAAAATACGAAAAGCCGCAGGGCCTCGGCGGAGAAGCGTTCCAGCACCTCGCGGATGGTGAGGAAGTTGCCCAGCGACTTGCTCATCTTCTCGTCCTTTATGGTCACGAAACCGTGGTGCAGCCAGTAGCGGGCAAAGGGTTTGCCGCTCGCGCCCACGCTCTGGGCCAGCTCGTTTTCGTGGTGCGGGAAGATGAGATCCTTGCCGCCGCCGTGGAAGTCGAACTCGTCGCCCAGGTACTTCCTGCTCATGGCCGAGCACTCGATGTGCCAGCCTGGCCGTCCCGGCCCCCAGGGGGACTCCCATACCGGCTCGCCCGGCTTGCTCGCCTTCCACAGGGCAAAGTCCATGGGATGTTCCTTGTTCTCGTTCACCTCGATCCTGGCCCCGGCCTGCATCTCCTCGAGATCGCGGCCCGAGAGCCTGCCGTAGCCGTCGAAACGGGTGACCCGGAAGTAGACGTCGCCTCCGGCCGGGTAGGCGAGATCCCGGGCGACGAGGTCGCCTATGAGTTCGATTATCTCCTTTATATGTTCGGTGGCCTTGGGCTCGATGTCGGCCGGGGCCACGCCCAGGGCGGCCATGTCCTCGTGGAAGGCCCGGATGAACTCCTCGGAGAGCGCTTCGCAGGAGACGCCGCGCTCGCCCGCCCGTTTTATTATCTTGTCGTCGATGTCGGTGAAGTTGCGCACGTACTTCACCTCAAACCCGCGGTGGCGCAGGTATCTGACGATCATGTCGAACACCAGGGCGCTTCTTGCGTGACCGATGTGGCAGTAGTCGTAGGCGGTGATGCCGCAGACGTACATGCCGATCCTGCCCGGCTCCAGGGGAACGAATCTTTCCTTCTTGCCGCTGATGGTGTTGTAGACCTTGATGTCCGGGTCGCTCATGCCGGTGTCCCTCGCCGCCCCGCAGATGATGTTGACAGGGCCGCAGCCTGGTTTGTATTTTCCCTGATATCGTAATGCTGATGACGGACTCTTAACAGCCCGTTGAAAAACTACTGCGTTTGACGATGCGGCGTCAAAATCCGGCTCAAAATGCTCATTTACCCTATGTAAACTGCGCTTTTTCGCCGGATTTTTCCTTGCCTCGTCTGCGCTCGCTACGTTTTTCAACGGGCTGTTAAAAGCCCGGCAACGATATTGATGACTTCTGGCCTCGCAGCGAGGCCGCCGAATATTAACCGTTTCCCGGGATAGCGGCAAGGCGCCCGGTCCCGCGCCTGGAGGATTGTCTTTTGAGCGAACTGTATTGTGAGGAATTCGATAACGGCCTTGGCCTGAAAATACTCGACCACTCCCGCCGGGTGGCGGCGGACCGCTGGCTCGTCCGGGTCGAGGGGCGGCTGGCCTTCTCCGGCGGCGGGGACGCGGCCGGGGAGATGCGCGCCAGGTTTCCGGAGGCCGAAGGCGAGGCATGGGACCGTCTGCTCGCCGGGCCGCTCATGCGCTGGATCGGGGAACGCAACTTCATCGACGAGCGGGATGTGGATAATGTGCGCGGCCGTCTGGTTGATGATTTCCTCTCGGCCGCGCGCGGTTACATGGCGGACGAATCCTTTCCGGCAAGGCTTGTCTCCCGGCGGTTGAGCGAGATCGGCGAACAGCTCGCGATCGAGCGTCAGCTTGGTGAGGACCCCGGGGAGGATGACGACGGCCCGGCTGATTTTTCCTATCTGTTCCGCTGATATGGTCGTTTGCCCGCGGCCGGGAGCTTTGGCGCGCACTGAAGCGACAGCCTTGTGGGGGCGTTCGGAGCATCGCTTCCTATGGTTCATCCGGGGCAGACATGTTGGCAACACGTTGATATCCCAAGCATTATCAACCGAGACGCCTCCGTGCATCCGGCGTGTTCCCGCACGCTCACGGATTCAGGCTTGACAAACACCGGTCCCGGAATAATATTCGACCTTTTCCGTATCGCCGTACGGCGTCAATTTCCTGCTTGATTTTCCATGGAGAACCGGCTTTCCGGCCGTGGTTTCCGGGGAGAAAGCCTTTTCGAGTTCAATGAGGAGCGGTTGATGAAGGTTCTGATAAGTGACAATCTCGCGCCGGTGGGCGCCCGGATACTGAAGGACGCCGGGCTTGAAGTGGACATAAAGACCGGGATGAGCCCGGATGAGCTGAAGAGGGTCATAGGCGCCTACGACGGCCTGGTCATCCGCAGCGCCACCAAGGTCACCGCCGAGATCATCGAGGCGGCCGACAAACTTAGGGTGATCGGCCGGGCCGGTATCGGTCTTGACAACGTCGATATCCCGGCGGCCAGCAAGCGCGGGATCGTGGTGATGAACGCGCCCGACGGCAACGCCACCACCGCGGCAGAGCACGCCATCGCCATGATGATGGCCCTGACCCGCAACATTCCCCAGGCCACCGCCTCCATGAAGGCCGGCAAGTGGGAGAAGAAAAAGTTCTCCGGCCACGAGGTCACCGGCAAGACCCTGGGGATTATCGGCATCGGCCGCATCGGCAGCATCGTTGCCGACCGGGCCCAGGGGCTGCACATGAAGGTCATCGCCTATGATCCGCACATGCCCAAAGAGCTGGTGGAAAAGACCGGCGCCGAGCTTGTGAGCCTTGAGGAGCTTTTCCGCCGTTCCGATTACATCACGGTCCATGTTCCTTATATAAAGGAGACCCACCACATCGTCTCCCGCGAGATGCTCGGGCTGATGAAGCCCGAGGCCATGCTGATAGACTGCGCCCGCGGCGGAGTGGTTGACGAGGAGGCCCTCTACGACGTGCTGAAAGAGGGCAAAATCGCCGGCGCGGCCCTTGACGTGTTCGCCACCGAGCCGACCACCAAGGAGAACTGCCCCCTGCTCGGGCTCGACAACTTCATCTGCACCCCCCATCTCGGCGCCTCAACCGCCGAGGCCCAGGAGAACGTGGCCGTGGCCATTGCCGAGCAGATGTCGGCCTACCTGACCAAGGGGGTGGTGTCCAACGCGGTCAACGTCCCCTCGGTGAGCGCCGAGGTGCTTTCCAAGGTCGGCCCCTATATCACCCTGGCCGAGATGCTCGGTTCCTTCCAGATGCAGCTCGCCCGCGGCGGGGTGGAGAGCGTGGAGGTCGAGTTCAGCGGCGAGCTGGCCGAGATCGACGGCGGCCCCATCACCGTGGCCCTGCTGAAAGGTCTTTTCACCCCGATCCTGAATGACGCGGTCAACTTCGTCAACGCCCCCTTCATTGCCAAGGAGCGGGGGATAGACGTGGTCGAGTCCAAGAGCAGCAAGTCCAGGGACTTCACCAGCCTGCTCACCGTCAGGGTAAAGACCACCGAGGGCGAGAACGTGGTCGCGGGCACGGTGTTCGGCAAGAGCGAGCCCAGGCTGGTCCGTTTCAACACCTTCAGGCTCGAGGCCCTGCCGAGCGGCCCCATGCTGCTTGTCTACAACAAGGACGTGCCCGGCGTGATAGGCGCCCTTGGCAGCACCATCGGCAGGTTCGGGATCAACATCTCCCGCATGACCGTGGGCCGCGAGGAAGAGGCCGGCCGCAACGTAATTCTTCTCAACACCAACGAGCCCCTTACCCGTGAGATGCTCCAGGAGGTCAAGTCCCTCGATCACATCGAGGACGCAATGACCCTGGACATGCCTGTCTGCTGAGGTCCGCCGGAGGGGAGCATGGCCGCGGAAGAGAAAAAATGCCGGGAGTGCCCAGAAGGCCAGGTGCTGCGTGACGGTGAATGCAGGCTTCCGGAGGTGACCTTCTCCGCCTTCATCATGTCGCTCAACACCTCGGCCCTTTTCCACCTCGGCGAGATTCCTGACCCGGCGACCGGCGAGAAGAAGAAGGATCTGATGCTCGCCCGCCACGCCATCGACACCCTGGCCATGCTCCAGAAGAAGACCGCGGGCAATCTTGACGACGAGGAAAGGGAGCTGCTCTCCAACATCGTCTACGATCTCCAGATGCGTTACATCCGGGTCAGCGGCTGACCCCCTCCTGCCATGCGCGTCGAGATCGCGGCCCCGGCCAAGATAAATCTCTTCCTCAAGGTTCTTTCCCGGCGGCCGGACGGCTACCACGAGCTTTTCTCATGGATGCACAAGCTCGACCTCGCCGACCGGCTGGTGGTGGAGGAGGCTGCCGGCGGGATCGGGCTCTCCTGCCCCGCATCCGGCCTGCCCGAGGACGAGGGCAATCTCGTTTACCGCGCCGCGGTTAGGTTTTTCGCCGAGACCGGTATCCGGGCCGGGGCGCGGATCGTTCTTGAAAAGAGAATCCCCATGGCCGCCGGTCTCGGCGGCGGCAGCAGCGACGCCGCCGCCTGCCTTCTGGCCCTGAACCGGATCTTCGGTTCCCCCCTTGCCGGCGACCGGCTTGCGGAGATGGCCCTCTCCCTTGGCGCGGACGTGCCTCTTTTTGTGCGCCAGGGGGCCTCTTTCTGGTGCGAAGGGGTGGGGGAACGCCTCTCTCCTGCCCCGCATCTCGGCGGTTTTTCCGTTCTGCTCGTCAACCCCGGTTTCGCGGTGGAAACCGCCTGGGTTTACCGGAATTTGCCGTTGACAAGCATGGGCAATACTTATAACTTAGCGCCGGAAAAAAAGGACGAACTGGCAAGGCGTTGGCGTGGGCGCAGCAGCGGCATTCCCTTTCCCCTCGAAAACGACCTCGAGGCCGTTACCCTGTCCCGTTACCCGGTGATCGGCAGGATAAAGAACACGATGACCGCCTGCGGGGCCGCGGCCGCGCTCATGAGCGGCAGCGGCCCCACGGTGTTCGGCCTGTTCGTGCACCGTGAAGACGCCCTGGCCGCGGCCCGTGAGTTTGCGCCCGCCTATGGGCCCGGCGTCATAATGACCGCGGCCGCTATCTGAGTTTTGGAAATCCGTGGGAGAAACCGAAGCTGCGCTTTGACTTCCCGTCGGGTAAAAAAACAGCTCCGAAGGCACGGGATATCCGATTCGTAACTTGCCGATACTTTTGACTTTTTACTTTTAACTTTTGCCTTCCGTCTCATACAAAAGTCCGCATCGCGGACTTTGAGACGGAAGGACTTGGGGCGTAGTCAAGTGGTAAAGACACAGGACTTTGACTCCTGCATTCGGAGGTTCGAATCCTCCCGCCCCAGCCATTCCCGTTTTCACCCCTTTCCCATGAACAGGAACCGAGTGGAGCCATGCTTGACAAGATGAAGATCTTTGCCGGAAACGCCAACCCCGCCCTGGCCGAGAAGATTTGCAAGTACCTCGACATGCCGCTGTCGAGCGCCGAGGTCAGGCGCTTCAGCGATGGCGAGATATTCGTCGAGATCGGCGAGAACGTCCGGGGCGCGGACGTTTTCGTGATTCAGCCCACCTGCCCGCCGGTCAACGACAACCTGATGGAACTGATGATCATCGTCGACGCCCTGCGCCGGGCCTCGGCCCGGCGGATAACCGCGGTCATGCCCTATTACGGCTACGCCCGCCAGGACCGCAAGGTCGCCCCCCGGGTGCCGATAACCGCCAAGGTGGTGGCCGAGATGCTGATGGTGGTGGGGGTGAGAAGGGTGCTGGCCATGGACCTCCACGCCGGTCAGATCCAGGGTTTTTTCAATATCCCGGTGGATCATCTCTACGCGGCCCCGGTCCTCTTGAAATACCTGCGGGAGAACATGACCAACGACATTGTCATGGTCTCGCCCGACGCGGGCGGGGTGGAGCGCACCCGCGCCTTTGCCAAGAGGCTCGACGCCGATCTCGCCATCATCGACAAACGCAGGGAACGGGCCAACGTGGCCGAGGCCATGAACGTCATCGGCGACGTCCGCGGCAAGACCGCCATCCTTCTCGACGACATGGTCGATACCGCGGGCACCCTGTGCGCCGCGGCCGAGATCCTGGAAAAGGCCGGGGCAAAGGAAGTGCTGGCCTGCTGTTCCCACGGGGTGCTTTCCGGCCCGGCCATCGAGCGTATCGAAAAATCGAAGATAAAGTCGCTTGTGATCACCGATTCAATTCCCCTGCGGGGCGCGGCCGCGGAGTGCGAAAAGATACAGGTGCTTTCCGTTTCCGAGCTTCTCGGCGAGGCCATAAGCCGCATCCATTCCGAGGATTCGGTCAGTTATCTTTTTGTCTGAGGTTTCAGGGGACAGGGGACAGGAAACAGGAGACAGCTGCTGTCTTACGGGTTCTGGCTTCCGGCCTCGGGAGAAGGCTGCGAAGGGGCCTTTTTGCGCGGCCATTACAGAATACTAATACTTGTCAAAGGCAAAGCTTTGTGATAAAAACCTTTGCTTCTGGTAAAAAACGCCCGGTTCCGTGTCCGGGCTTTCGACATTCGGAGGTTTGAAGGAAATGATCCAGGTAGACATCAGTGCCGCTGTCAGGAGCGGAACCGGCAAGGGCGTTGCCCGTTCGCTCAGGCGCGCCGGCAAGACCCCGGGCGTGGTTTACGGTTCGGGCGGCGAGGCCACTCCGCTCGAGTTCGACACCAAGGACCTCACCAAGGCCCTTTTCTACGTTCACCGCCGTAACGCCGTGGTCAATCTCGATATCGAGAACAACGGCAAGACCGAGCGCAGACACGCGCTCATCCGCGAGGTCCAGGTCCATCCGGTCAAGGACACCCTGGTCCACGCCGATTTCTGCGTCATCGACCTGGAGCGCGAGCGGGTCTTTGACGTGCCGGTGCGTTTCACCGGCAAGGCCAAGGGCGTGGATCTTGGCGGCGACATGATCGTTGCCTGCGATTCCGTCCCCCTCAAGGGCAAGCCTCTCGATATTCCGGACGAGGTCGTGGTCGATGTCAGCGGTCTCGGCATAGGTGATGCCGTCACCCTGGGCGAGATCGCCCTGCCGGACGGGGTCACCCTGGTGGCGGACGGCGGCAAGGTCTGCGTCTCGGTCGCGGGCGCGGGCGGCGGCGTGTCCGCCGCTGCGGAGGAAGAAGAGGACGCCGCGGCCTGAGCCTTTGCCATCCCGTGTTTTTTTCAAGGCCGGAGGGGGATCTCTCTCCGGCCTTCCTTGTTGGCAGTCCCGTTCGGATTTCCGTCTTCCGGCAAACAAGGTGGTTGATCTTGTTCATTGTCGCCGGGCTGGGTAATCCCGGCCGCAGATATGAAAACACCCGCCACAACCTCGGCTTCATGGCCGCCGACCGTCTGGCCGCCTCCGCGGGGGCCTCTTTCCGGCCGAGCCGCATCGCCGCGGCCGACACCGCGGAGGCCGCGCTGGCCGGGGAAAAGATCCTGCTCGTCAAGCCCCGGACATATATGAACAACAGCGGCGAGGCCGTGGCCGCCCTGGCCGCCTATTTCCGCCTTGCGCCGGAATCGGTGATCGTGATCCACGACGACCTGGACCTGGATTTCGGCCGGGTCAAGATAGCGGTGAACCGCGGCGCAGGAGGGCATAACGGCATCCGTTCCATCATCGGCCATCTTGGCGCGGCCTTTGTCAGGGTCAGGCTCGGGATCGGCCGTCCGCCCGCGGTCATGGATGCGGCCGACTACGTGCTCGGCCGCATCGGCGGCGAAGAGGCCGCCGGCCTGCCCGCCATGCTCGGCGTGGCCTGCGAGGCGGTGGAGGCTGTCATCGCCGAGGGGGCGACAGCGGCGATGAACCGCTTCAACCGGAAGAATCCTTGAGGTTTTTCCCTCTCTGATTTGAAAAAAACCGGAAGTCTGGTAATATAAACCTGTACTGTGTTTCTCGGGCGGATTCCGCGTTGCGCGGCGTCCGTCCCGCCGGTTCCCGGCGGGACGGAATCAAAGAGGGGCTTTGCCCCGTTGTTTTTTTGGGGGTGCGTGAGTTGAAGTTCAAGGAAGGAGACATGGCTGTATATCCCGCTCACGGGGTGGGAATGATTGAAGGCATCGAGGAACGGGAGATCGGGGGGCAGTCCACCTCTTTCTACGTCATGCGCATCCTCGACAGCAGCATGGTGGTTATGATCCCGACCTCCACCAGCAAGAGCGCCGGGCTGCGCCGGATCATCGACACCGGCGAGGTCAAGAAGGTCTACTCCATCCTCAAGGAACGGCGCGACGTCAAGAGCAGCACTCCCTGGAACCAGCGTTACCGCAAATACATGGAAAAGATCCGCACCGGATCTCCCTTTGAGATCGCCGCGGTGTTACGCGATCTTTACCTCCTCCAGAGCGACAAGGAGCTTTCGTTTGGCGAAAGGAAGATGATGGACACCGCAAGGAGCCTTCTGGTCAAGGAGATCGCCCTGGCCAAGGACACCGCCGAGGAAACGGTTGCCGCCGATATGGAGCGGATATTCTCCTGATCCTGATGATTCCGGCGCTGCCGGAAAGCCGTTCCGATAGACCGGATCCCGAAGGACGTTTCTCCGGGTTCCGGTTTTTTGTTTGGACGGCTTCGTGTCTCCCCTCCAGGTTGTTTTAGAAAAGTCCTGATGAAAATTCCGCCTGATAAAAATCTCGCCCCGGCGGGGCGCAGTTATACCTTCACGGTCGAACCGGGGTGGGCGGGCCAGCGTCTCGACCGTTTCGTGGCCGCGCAGGAGTTTGAACAGGGCCTGAGCAGAAGCGAGGTGAAAAGGCTCTGCGCGCTTGGCATGCTCAAGGTAAACGGCGCTTCATGCAAGCTCAGCCGTCCGGTCAGGGCCGGAGACGTTGTCGAGCTGTCTGTTCCCTTGCCCGGGCCCTCCGGCCCGACCGCTGAAAAGGTCGACTTTCCGATCCTTTACGAGGACGGCCACATCCTGGTGATAGACAAGCCTGCCGGGCTCGTCGTCCATCCCGCTCCCGGACACGCGGCCGGCACCCTGGTGAACGGCCTGCTCCATTACCTGCCGCAGATCGCCGGAGTTGGCGGTGAAGATAGGCCCGGAATCGTCCACCGCCTCGACCGTGACACCTCCGGGGTCATGGTGGTCGCCCGGACCGGGCGGGCCCATCGTTCTCTTTCAGAACAGTTCGCCGGCCGCGGAGTGGAGAAGGAGTACGTCGCCATCCTCGAGGGTATTCCGCCGTCTCCGCGTGGCACGGTGGACCGTCCCATCGGCCGTCATCCGGTCAGCCGCAAGAAGATGGCGGTGGTCGGGCGGGGCGGCCGCCGGGCCGTGACCCACTGGCGGGTGGAGGAGGAGTTCGCCTGCGGATTCTGTCTTGCCAGGTTGCGGCTCGAGACCGGCCGGACCCATCAGATAAGGGTTCATATGGCGAGCGTTGGCGCGCCGGTGGCCGGTGACCCGGTATACGGCGGCAGGAAAAAAAGAATGTGGCCGGCCCTGGAGATAGGCCGGCAGATGCTGCATGCGGCCCGGCTCGCCTTTGTCCATCCGGAAAGCGGTGAGGCGGTTTCGTTCGAGGCCCCCGTGCCGGAGGACATGCGGCGGGCCCTGAAACTGCTTGGGGAGGCGGGATGAAAAGCGCTCCTGTGCTTGCCGCGCTAACGGGAGGCATGGCCTCGGGCAAGAGCGAGGTGGCGCGGCTGTTCGCCTCGCTTGGCGCCGCGGTGCTGGACTGCGACAGTATCGCCCGCGGCCTGCTCGCGCCGGGTGGGAAGGGGTTGGAGGCTGTTGTCGGCGAGTTCGGGGACCGGTTCCTCGCCCCTGACGGTGTTCTCGACCGTGGCATGCTGCGCCGGGCCCTGTTCGCCGATCCTGAACTGCGGGCCCGGCTCGACGCGGTTATTCATCCGCTGGTGCGGGATGAACTGAAGGCGCGCATAACCGCCATGGCGGAAGATCCGCGCCCGCCGGATGTGATCGTGGTCGAGGTTCCGCTGCTGTTCGAGGCCGGATGGGAGGATGATTTCGACGTGGTCATCGCGGTGCGGGCGGAGCGGGAGATCATGATCGAACGGATAAGGCGGCGGGACGGAACCGACCGCCGCGGCGCCGCCGTCTGTCTTGCGGCCCAGATGGATCCGGAGGAGAAGGCGGCCCGGGCCGACCATGTGGTGGACAACGGCGGCTCCCTCGCCGATACCGCCGTCCAGGTGGAAAGGATCTGGAACCGGATAAAAAACTTGACAAGCCGGCGCTGGTGAAAATATAAGTATCTCATTCCTTGTCTCACCGTCTCTTGGTTCCGTTTTTCACTCAGGCAAAACAGGAAGTCAGACAGACCGGCAAGCTCTCCTGTCAAGGATGTGCCCCGGGCCGTGTTCCGCGGTAACGAGGCTTCTTGTGTTCCTGAGTAATCCCGGCGCGGCAGGCCGGTAAACTGGTCAAGGATTCTGCTGGACGTGAGCAATTCTGGAACTCACCCCGGAACGAGGCGGCTGCCGCCAGTCAGAGGTCACGGTGCCAGGAAGGATGCTGTTTCACCGCCGGGCGTGCCGTCCGCGGTTGCGATAACTCTTCAGAAGCCTTTTGGGCGCAAACCGGATTTTTTACGGCCATAATGACTCCCGTTTCCCCGCGCGCAGGCTGCGTCCGGGAGCGGGCCTTTCCTTCAAAACAGCAAGAATATCAACAAGAACATAAAATCTTAGGAACAAACGGCGTGTCTCCTGATGTCCGGGCGGCGCGGCGTTCTTGGCATGCAATGGTGACCGCGGCCTCGCGCCGCGGTCATTATCAGGTCTCCGCGATGGGTAATGGCCCGGACGGGAGATAAATTTCAGGAGGAAGATGTAGATGAATCTGTCTGAACTCAAGAACAAGAAGATCAGTGAACTGACCCGCATGGCCCGCGAACTCAACATCGAGGGGTTCAGCGGCCTGCGCAAGCAGGAGTTGATCTTCGCCATCGTCAACGCCCAGGCCAAGAAGCAGGAGAAAAACGGCGAGAACATGGGCAGCGGGGTTCTCGAGATCCTGCCGGACGGGTTCGGTTTCCTGCGCGCGCCGGACTTCAACTACCTGCCCGGCCCGGACGACATCTACGTCTCTCCCTCACAGATAAGGCGGCTAAACCTCAAGACCGGCGACACAATAGAAGGCCCGGTTCGCTCCCCCAAGGACGGGGAACGCTATTTCGCCCTCCTGAAAGTGGACAAGGTCAACTACGACCCGCCCGAGAAGTGCCGCGACAAGACCCTGTTCGCCAATCTTACCCCCCTGCACCCCAATGAGCGCCTGAAGCTCGAGCACGATCCCGGCAACCTCTCCATGCGGATCATGGACATGATCTCCCCCATCGGCAAGGGCCAGCGCGGCCTCATCGTCGCCCCGCCCAGAAGCGGCAAGACCGTGCTCATAAAGGACATCGCCAACAGCATCCTCAAGAATCACAAGGAGGTAATCCTGATCGTCCTCCTCATCGACGAGCGGCCCGAGGAGGTCACCGACATGGCCCGCAGCGTCAACGCCGAGGTCATCAGCTCCACTTTTGACGAGCCGCCCCAGCGCCACATCCAGGTGGCGGAGATGGTGCTGAACAAGGCCAGGCGGCTGGTTGAGCACAAACGCGACGTGGTCATCCTCCTCGACTCCATCACCCGCCTCGCCCGGGCCTATAACACCGTGGTTCCGCCCAGCGGCAAGATCCTCTCCGGCGGGGTGGACTCCAACGCCCTGCACCGGCCCAAGCGTTTCTTCGGCGCGGCCCGCAACATCGAGGAGGGCGGCAGCCTCACCATCATAGCCTCGGCCCTGATCGAGACCGGCAGCCGCATGGACGAGGTCATCTTCGAGGAGTTCAAGGGCACCGGCAACATGGAAATAGTCCTGGACCGCAAGCTCGCCGATCGCCGGGTGTTCCCGGCCATGGACATCAACAAGTCCGGCACCAGGAAGGAGGAGCTGCTCCTTTCCCAGGACGAGCTCAACCGCATCTGGATCCTGCGCAAGATCCTCTCCAACATGAACTCCATCGACGCCATGGAGTTCCTCAAGGACAAGATGCGGGGCACCCGCTCCAACGCCGAGTTCTTCGAGTCCATGAACGCATGACCTCCTCGCAAGTCCGCATTGCGTGTACTTGCGAGGGCGAAGGCAAAAGTTGAAAGGAAAAAGCAGATGAATTTTCCTAAAACTTGCAAAACCGCATAATGCGGATATAATCTCCTTCTTCTGAAAAAATTCCCTGAATCTTGGAGGATATCCCAATGAAAGACGGCATACATCCTGAGTACAGGAAGATCGTCGCCACCTGCGCCTGCGGCAATGAGATCGACACCGGCTCGGTCCTGGAGGACATCAGGACCGAGATTTGCTCCGCCTGTCATCCCTTTTTCACCGGCAAGCAGAAGCTGGTGGACACCGCCGGCCGGATCGAGAAGTTCAACCGCAAGTACGCCAAGCATTTTGCGGAGAAAAACAAGGACAAGTAAGGCGCTGGCGGGCGGCATGAAGGAGGCCGGGGGCATTGCGCCGTCCCGGCCTTTTTTGTTTTTTCCCTTTTTTGCCGGGACTAATCCCCCGCGAAAAATAGGATAATCCTAAAAACCAAGTCCCGGCCTTTTTTCGCCCCCTTCTACCGGAACATGCTGGAACAGTTCGAAAACATCCCCAAGCGGTTGCGCGAGCTCGAGGAGAAACTGGCCTCTCCGGAAGTGGTGGCCGACCGGAAGGAGTACGGCGAGGTCGCCCGCGAGCACGCCAGGCTTGCGAAGATGAGCGAGGCCTATGAGGCCTACCGCCGGGTCACGGACCAGCTTGGCGACAACCGCGAGCTTTTGAAAAGCGAGACCGATCCGGAGATGGTCGAGCTGATCGAGGCGGAGATCGCGGAGCTCGAGGACCGGCGCGCACAACTCGAGCACGAACTGAAACTCATGCTCATTCCGCCCGATCCCAACGACGACAAGAACATCCTCCTCGAGATCCGGGCCGGAACCGGCGGTGACGAGGCCGCGCTCTTTGCCGGGGATCTTTTCAGAATGTACTCCCGCTACGCCGAATCCCGGGGCTGGCGGGTGGAGGTGATGAGCTCCAGTCCCACCGGCATCGGCGGTTTCAAGGAGATAATCGCCCTGGTCAGCGGCGATCAGGTCTACAGCCGCCTGAAGTACGAGTCCGGGGTCCACCGGGTGCAGCGGGTGCCCGAGACCGAGGCCCAGGGCCGGATTCACACCTCCGCGGTCACGGTGGCGGTGCTGCCCGAGGCCGAGGAGGTCGAGGTTGACCTCGATCCCTCCGAGGTCAGGGTCGATGTCTTCCGTTCGTCCGGGCCCGGCGGCCAGAGCGTCAACACCACCGACTCCGCCATCCGTCTGACCCATCTTCCCACCGGGCTCGTGGTCACCTGTCAGGACGAGAAATCCCAGCACAAGAACAAGGCCAAGGCCATGAAGGTGCTGGTGGCGCGGTTGCTTGACCTCAAGAAGCAGGAGCAGCAGGAACAGATCTCGGCCGACCGCAGGAGCCAGGTCGGCACCGGCGACCGCAGCGAACGCATCCGCACCTACAACTTTCCCCAGGGCCGGGTCACCGACCACCGCATCAACCTGACCATCTACCGGCTCGACGACATCATGCTGGGCAAGCTGGATGAGATAATCATGCCGCTCATCTCCCATTACCAGGCCGAGGCCCTTAAGCTGGCGCAATCAGGAGACAGGGAGCAGTGACCGACTCGTAAAAAGCCCGCTTTTGCGGTCTTTTTACGGGTCGGAAGGCAAAAGTCAAAAGTAAAAAGTATCGGTAGGTTACGAATCAGACATTTTGTGCCTTCTGACCTGTTTGAGTTTTTTTACGAGACCATCAGCATTAGACAGATGGAGCGGGTATCCGGGCGGCTGCGGGCCGGTCCGGCCTGTGTTTTCGTTGTTACGACTCCGTAAGGCCCATGAACGTCGATGAACCGCGCAGCTGTCATGGATCCGGGGCAACGGCCGATTCCTCCGTCCTGCTCGCGGAGGCGGCCGCGGCCCTGGCCCGGGCCGGGATTGGGGAGCCCCTGCTCGAGGCCCAGGTGATGCTGGCCCATTGCCTCACGGTGGAGCGCCATCTCCTCGCCGTTGATCCCCGGCCGGTGGACCACGGGGTTGCGGCCGGGTTCCGGCGCATGGTTGAGCGCAGGCGGGCGCGGGAACCGCTGGCCTACATTATTGGAAACAAGGAATTCTGGTCCCTGGACTTTGCCGTCGGCCCGGGCGTGCTCGTGCCCCGGCCCGAAACCGAGACCGTGGTCGAGGAGGCATTGCTGTGGGCGGGCCGGGATTTTTCCGGCCGGGTTCTCGATCTCGGCTGCGGCAGCGGCGCGCTCGCCGTGGTCCTTGCCCGGGAGTTTCCCGCTGCCACGGTGGTGGCGGTGGACCGCAGTCCTGATGCCCTGGCCTACTGCGTGCGTAACGCCGCGCGCCACGGCGTCGCCGGCCGGGTTCTGCCCGTGCTCGCCGACTGGTGTGAAGCGTTCGGATGCCGTTTCCCCCTGGTGGTTGCCAATCCGCCCTATGTGGACCGGGCGGATGCGCCGGATCTTGCGCCCGAGCTGGCCCATGAGCCGGAGGAGGCGCTCTTTTCCGGCAACCGCGGCCTTGCCGACGCGGAACGCATCCTTGCCGCCATGGGACGGGTGCTTGCGCCGGGCGGGTGTCTCTTCATGGAGATCGGCTGCGGTCAGGATGAGGCGGTCCTGCGCATGGCGGCCGGGTGGGGATGGTGCGCCAGCGCCCGGGTGGCGCGGGATCTGGCCGGGATCGGCCGGGTTCTGGTCGCGGAGAGGAAGCCGGAGGCGTAACCAGATGACAGAAGACAGAAATCGGCAGGTTACGAATCAGACATCTTGTGCCTTCGGACCTGTTTGAAGGTTTTTACGAGGTTGTCATTCAGGGGAAAGAAAAAAAATGGACAAACTGGTCATCGAAGGCGGCAGGAGGATCGTGGGCGAGATACGGGTGGACGGGGCCAAGAACGCGGCACTGCCCCTTCTTGCCGCGACCCTGCTCGCCCCCGGAACCCACAGGCTCGAAAACGTCCCCGACCTGCGCGATACCCGCACCATGCTGCGGCTGCTTGCCAGTTTCGGGGTCGAATGGGAGCGTGAGCCCGGCGGCGCCCTGCTCCTCAACTCAGACCGGGTGGAGAACTTCGAGGCATCCTACGACCTGGTCAAGACCATGCGGGCCTCGGTCCTGGTACTCGGGCCTTTGCTCGCCAGGCTGGGCCGGGCCCGGGTCTCGCTTCCCGGCGGCTGCGCCATCGGCGCCCGGCCCATAGATTTTCACACCGCCGGGCTCGCGGCCCTGGGGGCTGATTTCGACCTGGATGCGGGCTATGTGGACGGCCGGGCCGCAAGGCTCACCGGCAACACGGTCTATTTCGACATCCCCAGCGTCACCGGCACCGAGAACATCCTAATGGCCGCGGTCAGGGCCCGCGGGACCACGGTGATAAAGAACGCGGCCCGGGAACCGGAGATAGGCAACCTAATCGACATGCTCACCGGCATGGGCGCGAGGATAAAGGGCCGCGGCAGCGATATCCTCGAGGTCGAGGGCGTGGACGAGCTGGGGCCGGCCAGTGTCCGGATCATCCCGGACCGGATCGAGACCGGCACCTTCATGCTGGCGGCCGCGGCCACCGGCGGCGAGCTGCGGATAAACGGCTGTTCCCCGCAGCACCTTCCGGCCCTGATCGAGAAACTCCGCCGCGCCGGGGTCAAGGTTGATCAGGGCGACGACTGGATTCTGGTGGCCAGGGATGGGGGCGATATCACCGCCGTTGACGTCAAGACCATGCCGTACCCCGGCTTCCCCACCGATCTCCAGGCCCAGTTCATGGCGCTCATGACCCTGGCCCGCGGCACAAGCGTCATTACCGAGACCATCTTCGAGAATCGCTTCATGCACGTGGCCGAGCTGCGCCGTCTGGGCGCGGACATCAGCATCGACGGTCACAGCGCCGTGGTCCGCGGCCGCAAGAACCTGCGCGGGGCGAACGTCATGGCCACCGATCTGCGGGCCAGCGCCTCCCTTGTAATCGCCGGGCTGGTGGCGGACGGGGTCACCGAGATCTCCCGCATATATCATCTGGACCGCGGTTATGCCGGCCTGGAAAAGAAACTTGCCCGGGCCGGGGCGGTTATCCGGCGGGAGAGTGAATGAGCTTGTTTGCTCACTATCCGCAAGGAGCAGGAAAAAAATCTGGCCGGGGCGTGCGGGAAGTTTTAGAGTGTAAGCATGTTCTTTAAGAGCCTGTTGAGAGCGCTGCGCTTGCGCTCGTTTCCCAACGGGCTGTTAGCAGCCCATGTCCCATCCCCTGTCAACAAAGGAGGTCTGTCATGAAGAAAAGGATATTTGCGCTCGTGATATCCGGCGTGGTTGCTGTTGCGGCTGCGGCCTGGGCCGGTCCCGGAATGGGGCCCGGCATGATGGGTGGCCCCGGGATGATGGCCCGCAACAGCGGCGATGACCAGGCCGAGGCCCGCCTGATTGCGAAGTTCCGGGAGGAAACCAAGGAGCTGCGGCGGGAGATGGCGGTGAAGAGGGTGCAGATGCGGGCGCTCATGCGGGCCGAGAACCCTGACGAGGTCAAGATCGGCAAGCTCGCGGCCGAGCTCTTCGATCTGCAGGAGAAACTGCGCAAGAAGGCCGAGGAGGCCGGCATCCCGGTGAGCGCCTGCGGCCGGGCCTGCGGCAAGGATGCCCGCGGCGGCGGGATGATGGGCGGCGGCATGCGCCACCGGATGATGGACTGATCTTTTCCGGCTATACCCTCACGGGTTCAGTACCAGCCCGTTTTCAACTGGCTGGTAAAAGGGCGGAAGAGTTGCTGAAAGCACAAGATATCTGATTTGTAACCTACCGGTTTTTGCCTTTCGTCTCCCGCACCGCCTTGTCCAGGGCAGCGGCGTGGACGTGGCCTGCGTGATGCAGGGCGCTTTTGCCGCTCACCGGGTCAAAGGCCGAAGGATCGGCAACGCAGAAGTACTGCGCCCTTCTGGCGATGAGCGGCATGGCCTCCTCCAAGGTCAGGCCGCGCACCGCCGCTGCCGCCTCCCAGGTGGCCCCGCACGAGGCCCCGCGGACCACTTCCACCTCGATGATTCTTTCCCCCTCGACCCTGACCCTGAACTCCGGAAACCCGAACTGTTCCCCGTAGGCGCCGAGATCGTCTCTGTGGCCCAGGCTGCAGCAGGTAAAAGGGCAGATGGCGTTCTTTATCTTGCGGCCCGAGGCCACCAGCGGGATGGCGCGCTCCTCGCAGAGATCGGCGAGAAAGGCGGCAAGGTCGGGGTGTTTCAGAAAGGAGAGGACGACATCGGCCGCCCCGGGGGGAGGATCGATGAAATCGGCCGGGTCGTCGATAAACTCCGGCAGAGGCCCGGTGACGTCAGCCGCCGGGACTATCTCGATGTCGCGGCCGTACCTGCGGATGCCGGATATCTTTGCCTCGCCGCTGCCGTTTTCCTGATAGATGGCTATACGGGTCGGCATTTCAGAACACAGGAATCAGATGACAGAAGACAGAAAGTTGTGGCAGCTCCCGGCCGCGGACGGTTTCATGGCGCACCCTTTTATCAGCCATCAACCATGAGCCATCAGCCATCAACCAACCTAATGGGTCATCAGGCTGCGCAGAACCCGCCTTGAGGCCAGTTCCTCGCCCACCTCCTCGAGCATTTCTTCCTTGAGGCTGGCCACGGTCTCATAGGGTACGTCCAGCATAAG
This sequence comes from Desulfobacterales bacterium, assembly GCA_026993265.1. Lineage (GTDB taxonomy): Bacteria > Desulfobacterota > Desulfobulbia > Desulfobulbales > JAJRZW01 > JAJRZW01. The sequence goes on along the minus strand of JALWTY010000014.1, from coordinate 2,730 downwards.
CGCGATGTCGTCGATGCCGTTGCCGTCGCCAAAATGCCTTTCCGCGATCACTATCTTGAGGAAATCACTTTCCACCACCTCTTTCAGGCTGCGGTCGAGGGTGGAGATGGCCCGGCAGGCCTGGCGGTAGGTCCGGCCGCGGGAAAGCTCAAGGCGCATCTGCCTGATGGCCTGCTCGTAGAGGAAATCACTGTCGTCGGTTTCGGTCCAGTCCGGGATTTCGTTTTTGCGTGATCCCATTTTAAACCTTTGTCCTGCTGGTTATGTTTATATTGAATGCGTCCAAAACGGTCTTCCGGGCCTTGAGCCGTGAACCGGAGGCGCTCGGCCGCCGCCCATGCTCAAAGGTGCTAAATAATAACGGGCCGCCGGGATTGCAATATTTTTTTGTCATCCCTCGGAAACCGGGCGGAAAAGGCGTGGAGCAAATCTGATGCCATTTCATAAACCTCGAAGCCGTCACGGATCAGGGCCTCTTGAGCAGGGATAGTTCCCGGCTGATATCCCTTATCCGCCATCGTCTGGCCTGAATCGCTGCCGCGGCCGCGATCCGTTCGTACCCTGTCCGCGCTTTTTCCCGCAGATCTTCGGTGTCCAGCCCGATGGCCGCGGCCCAGTTGTTGAACCACTCCGCAGCCCTCTCCGCAACGTTTGCGTCGTCCCCGCCGACGCCGGGAAGGAGAAAGCGGAAGAAACGGGCGTATCCCTGCCCGGCAGCCTCCGGCCGGGCGAGCAGGCCGGAGATAAGCAGGGCCAGGCCCTGGCCGTGGCTGCTGTCCATAACTCCGCTGATGCCGTGTTCCACCGCGTGCAGGGGAAAGGCGGTCCAGCCGAGCCCGGCGGTGCACATCCCCTGCATGACAAGCTCCCCGGCCCAGGCCAGTTCTCCGAGGGACTTCGGGTCTCTTGCTCGCACCGCAGCCTCCCCGCTTTCGGCCACCGTCCGGGCCAGGGCCGCGAGCTGGCGGAGCTGGAGCGCGTCGTTTCCGGCCGCGTGGTTTACCGCGAACTCGAGCGCGTGACTGAAGGCGTCCACCGCGGCTGCGGCGATTGCCTGCTGCGGCGCGGTGATCATGGTCTCCGGATCGATAATCGCGAGATCGGCGTGAAGAGCTGCCGCGCCAAAACCGAGTTTGACCTCCTTTTCCGGATCCCTCAGCGCCATGCCGCAGCCGGTGGCCGAACCCGCGCCCGGCATGGTGGGGGCGAGCAGGAGGGGCAGCCTTTTCCTTGCGCTCCTCTTGCCCGCGAACACCCGGCCGAGCCCGCCTGCAAGGGGAACGCCCGCGGCTATGGCCCGGGCCGTGTCGAGTACGCTTGCGCCGCCTGCGCCTATGACCATGCCGCAGCCCTGTTTCCGGCACTCTTCGATCCCGGCCGCGGCCAGGGCAAAGGTGGGGTTGGGAAACACGCCGCCGAACAGGTTGACCCTGACCCCGGCCTGTTCCAGGGCGCGGACGATCCGCTCCAGGAGCCCGCTCTTCTCCAGGTGGCTGCGGCCGTGGACGAGGAGGGCGTTTTTCCCAAGTCTTGCCGCCCCGGCCGCGAGCCGTTCAATGCTTCCGGCGCCGAAGATGATCCTGCATGGGTTGTGGAAATGGAAGGCGTGCATGTGCTCCCCGTCCTTGCGGAGCCGGATTCACCGCGCCGGGGCCGCGTCCGTGGCCTCGCGGCGCAAGGCCAGCGCCAGCCTCACGAAATCTTCCACACCGAGCCTTTCGGCCCGGACTGCGGGATCTAGGCCCAGGCCGGAAAGGAGTTTTTCTCCGGCAGCGCGGTCGTGCACCAGTTTCGCCGCCTTCAGGCAGTTGACCAGGGTCTTGCGGCGCTGGGCAAAGGCGGCCTTGACTGTCCGGGCAAGCTCCCTGAACTCGTGCGGCGGCAGTTTTTCTTCCCTTTCCTCCCTGGTCATGAACTCTATCCTGACCACGGCCGAGTCCACCTTGGGCCGGGGATGGAAGTTCTCCGGCCCCACCCGCATGACGGTCTTGATCCTTGCGGAGGAGGCGAAGAGCACGCTGAGAATGGAGTAGTTGCGGCTCGCGGGCGCGGCGGTGAGCCGTTCGGCCACCTCTTTCTGGAGCATGAGCACGGCCCGGCCGACCAGGTCGCGGTTGTCCAGGAGCTTGAACAGCAGCGGGCTTGAGACCGAATAGGGCAGGTTGGCCGCGATTGTGAGCCGGCCGCCGGTTTCCTGCGCGAGCGCGGCAAGATCGGCCTTGAGCATGTCCTGGTGGCGCAGCTCGACGTTTTCCGGCAGGATTTTTTTTTCCTGATGCCAGGCGACTATGCCGGAGTCGAGCTCAAAGGCGATCACCCGGCCGGCCGCTTCCGCAAGGGGCATGGTGAGCGCGCCCAGCCCGGGGCCGAACTCGATTACGGTGCCGGCCGGGGAAGCTCCGGCCGCGTCCACGATGGCGCGGGCGATGCCGGGCGAGGCAAGAAAGTTCTGCCCCCGCTTCCTGCTCGGCGCAAGGCCGCGGCCGGCCAGGGTTTTTTTTATTTCGCCGCGGTTCATGTTTCCGGTTCCGGCCGCGTTCCGGCCGGATTCCGGCCGCGTTCCTGCTTTTTACGCAATAGGGTGAAGAAACGCAGGGAGGCGAAATAGGCCGCCACCGCAAAGGGCAGGGCCAGCAGCACCCCGCCGGTCACCAGCACCGTGGCCGCGTCGAGCCCGAGGCCGAGCATCGCGTTGAGGCTCGCGGTCAGGCTTTCGTGGCTCTTCAGGGT
>JALWTY010000013.1 GCA_026993265.1 Desulfobacterales bacterium | reverse complement strand
GAAATAGATGTTGCGTTTGCCCTCTTTCTTCTTGTAGAGCGCCTTGACCGCGGCGAGATTGGCTTGGGGATCGGAAGAAACCGGCTGTTTCATGAACCGCAGCGCGCTCGAGGTGTCCTCGATAAGATCTCGAGTTTCCCCTCCGCCACCTTGCGATACATCTCTTTGGGGCTCTTGAAGTACTTCAGGCCCACGGTGACGCCGGTGCGCTCGTTTATGAGTACGGACACCACCTGGGATATGATCCTGCCCTCGGGAGTATCGACCACTCCGACGTTGATGGGAAAATTGGTGCAGGCCTCGGCCCTGGCGAAAAACAGCAGGGCGGCGACAAGCGCGGGCAAAAGGCGTCTCATACCACGACCTCGGAAACAGTACTGCGTACCAGCCCGCTGAAAAACCACTGCCCTTGACGATGCGGCGTCAAAATCCGGCTGGAAAATGCTCATTTACCCCATGTAAACTGCGCTTTTTACTCGGCGCACGGCGCCTCGCCCTTCGGGCCGGCAGCATGCTGCTGCCGTTCTCTTCGCTTCGCTCCGAGTCGCCGGATTTTTCCTTGCCTCGTCTGCGCTCGCGCTCGTTTTTCAACGGGCTGGTAAAGATCCTTTTACCACCTTAACCCGTTTGCGGCCGCAGCGCACGTGAATCAATCAGGCATAGGCCCTGCCCTGAGCACCAGTTGATCATTCCCGCCGGGACCGGCCTTTATTTCGGTAGTGGCGGCATAGGTCTGGCCCGGAGCGAAATCCCGGGCAACGCCAAGGTAGAAGCTGCCGTTGGGCAGATAGATGGTGAAGCGGCCGTCCTTGCCGGTCCAGGCGGAGAAATAATTCGGCATGGTAAGCGGCTGTTTGTACCGGTTGGCAAACACGAACGCGCCTTCAACCGGTTCGTCGTTCTCGTCCACTATCCTGCCGGTGATGCGGTTGAGGTCCTTTCTTTTCTTGGTCCTGGTCCTGATGGTGTCGAGCAGGTTCATGATCCTGAACTCGACCTCCAGGGTCTCGCCCGGCGAGACCTCGATCTCGAGCGGCTCAGGGCTGACCTTGTCGCCGATCATCAGCGGCCCCATGTCGAAAGTGCCTTCCTTTTTCAACCGGGCCACGGCCCAGTACATCCCGGCCGGGATCTCCTTTTTGCAGAAACCGTTGCGGTTGGTGGCCGGAGAGACCAGGTCCACCGCCCGCCTGGTATCCGGGCTGTCGTAGAAAAATATGTAGGCGCCCTTGACCGGTTTGCCGTCAACGTCGAAAACCCGGCACTTGATCACCGCGTTGGCGGCGGCCGCGGCGGATGCACTGGCAAGCAACCCCAGAATTAAGGACAGAGACAGGAGAAAACGTTTCACTTTCCGTTCACCTCCGGCAGGTTGAGCTTGAGGGGCGCGGTTGCGAATGGCTCATAGAAGATCATGCCGATACCGGGTTCGTCCCTGGCGTCGCGGATGGTCCTGCCCGGCCCGTCGGCGCTGCCCCACCAGTTGTTGCGGGCGTCCACGTCCTCGCCGTTGTTGAAATCGCCCATCCGCATGTTGTAGCGGTGATTGGCGACGATGTTGTTGCCGTTCACATGCATGCCGCCGCGGCGCTCGGCCCGGATGAGGATGCCGATGTCGTTTCTGCGGAACAGGTTGCCGTGCACCTTGCCCTTGGCGAGATATGTGACCATGCCGTAGACGTTGTCCTCGAACAGGCTGTCGCTTACCTCCACCGGCCCGCCGCGGACCCTGAAACCGCTCTCGTTGCCGCTGAAGTAACAGTCCTTGATGGTGACATTGGAGAAATGCACGTGCACGGCCATGTAGGCGTTGTGAAAATCACAGTTCCCGAAACGGGCCGTAGTGCGCTCGGTGGTGAACTGATCCCAGTAGAGCTTGTCGTCGCTCTCTTCCGCCGCGGTGAAAACGATCCGCTTCTCCCTGGTCCCCAGGGCCTCAAACGGACCGTAGGACCAGAGGCTGGCCTTGCGCGCGAACCTGACAGTGGTTCCCGGCGCGATTCTGAGGGTGGCTCCGCTCTTCTGCTCCACCCGCCCGGGAACCAGGATGTCGCCAAGCCACAACGTGTCTTCACGAACCGAGGAAACCGGCCACGTGAACCGCTCGGGCGAGGAAAGCACCCCGCTCACGTCCACACGGCCACGGCTCGCGTCGTCTGCATGGTCGAACACCACCGCTGACACATCGTCACCGTTGAACCAGTTCCCACGCGCAACCGCGTCCTCGCTGCCGTCAAGACCTATCGCGTAACCACGGTTGAACG
>JALWTY010000012.1 GCA_026993265.1 Desulfobacterales bacterium | reverse complement strand
GCCGCAGGACGCGGCGGCGAAATTGCGCTGTTTGAAAAACAGCGTAATTTCGAGAGGAAAGCCGAAGCTATGCTTTGGCTTTCCGTTGAGTAACAACGGCAGGAAGCCGTTGTTACGATTTCATCAAAATTTAAGCCAAGCCGACAAAACCTGCAAGGAACGATATGGCCCATTACAGCTCAAACCCGTACAGGGCGGATTCCAAGGTGGGAAACGCCATCGACCGCAAACGGGAGCGGGAGCGCTTCCTGATGCTCAACAAGACCAGGCAGGAGGCGGAAAAGCTCTCCACCCTGCTGGTGCAGCGGCTTGTCGACAAAAAAATCCTCGAAACCAGCGACGTGGACGCCCTGCGCGATCTCGTCCGCAAACAGATGGAGAAACTCTCCGACATGGAGGATTTCGACATCCAGTTCAAGATCGCGCCGCTCCGGGGGCTGGTTCCCAACCCCAACTTCATCTCCCTCTTCCTCACCCAGTACATAGTCGAGGATCTCATCGACCATCCCAAGGTCATGGACATCTTCGGCGACGACGAGGAGATCTACCACGCGGTGGACTCGGTGATGGCCGCGGTGCGGCCGCAATAAAAAACGCTGGCGTTTCCGCGGCGGAATCGCAATTCGTTGCGGTTCTGTCCCCATAGTTGCCTCCTTGCATCCGGTCCGCTCATCCAAGCTCACGGATTCAGGAAAGATGAAAAAACATCCCTCCCGGATGCCGCTTGCGGTGTTTGCCGACGCAAACGGAGAGATCCGGGAAAGCAGACATCTCACCATGGCGGCCCGCAGCGGCCGCGAATTCGTTGTTCCGTCCCTGGAAGACCTGATTCCCCTGCCAGAGGGCAGCGAACTGTTTGTATTGCCCGGCCGGCTGCCGGTGGGAGCGGACCGCCGGGGCAACCGGGTGATAATGGACGGCCCCGGCGGGGCCACGGTGCAGGCGGTGGCCGCCTTCATGGCCCCGGCCCACACCGCCACCCTGCTGGCCGATTTCGAAAAAACAGAAGGCGCCCCCACCCTGCCGCTGTTTGCCTACGCCGCGGTGGGCTGGGGCGACGGCCGTTTCTGGGCCGCCGGTTTCAGGAGCGATCCGGACCCGCGGCAGGAGCCGGGCCGCTACCATCCCCGCGACATCGAGCGCAACACCATGAAAAGGTTGCGGGAGATGAAGAAAAACCGCCTGGTCCAGCACCTGGGCAAGTGCTGCCTCACCTACGCCTGCCCGGCCGCGGTCAACTACTTCATGGACCGCTACGAGGCCCCCCTGCCATCGTCTCCGGCCTGCAACGCAAACTGTGTCGGCTGCATATCCCTGCAGGAATCGGGCTGCTGCCCCTCGACCCAGGAGCGGATAACCTTTACCCCGTCTCCGGAAGAGATCGCTGAGGTAGCGGCCGCGCATCTTTCGCGGACCGGGCATGTGGCGAGTTTCGGCCAGGGCTGCGAGGGCGAGCCCCTGCTCGCAGTGGACACCATCGAGGCCGCGATCCGCAGAATCAGGAAAAAAACCGCCCGCGGGACCATAAACCTGAACAGCAACGCAAGCCGCCCGGAAGCGGTGGCGCGTCTTGCCGCGGCCGGGCTCGATTCCATCCGGGTGAGCATGAACAGCGCAAGGGCGGACTGCCACCGCCGTTACTACCGGCCGCGCGGCTTTTCCCTTGCCGAGGTGAAAGAGTCCATAAAGCTGATGAAAAGGGACAAGAAATTTGTCTCCCTCAACTACTTCATCCTGCCCGGATTCACCGACACCGAGGCCGAATACGAGGCCCTGGCCGCGCTGGTTGCCGACTGCGGGCCCGACTTCATCCAGCTCAGGAACCTTAACATGGACCCGGACCGGTACCTCGACGAGGTCGCGCCGGAGGAGCCCGGCCCGGGCATGGGGATCAGAAAATGGCTTGCGCGGCTCAAGAAGGAGTTTCCCGGCCTGGGCTTCGGCTACTTCAACCCGCCGCTGAATCAGGAGGCAGGAGACAGGAAACAGGAGACAGACCCGTAAGGTGCGCTGTGCGCACCCCCCAAGGGAGGTGAGGATAGATCGGGCGCAGGAGGCGGGAGAATACCCCCAAAGGCTCAAGATATCTGATTCGTAACCTACCGATACTTTTGACTTTTTACTTTTGCCTTTTGCCTTCGGACTCATAACGAGGCCGCGCAGCGGACTTGTTACTAGTCCGTCAAAGGATGTAATGGCGAACCGCGGTCACCGGGTTCGCAGCAAGGGCGTCAACCGGCGCAAGGCCACGCGAAAAGAGCCCCTCTGGCTCCTGGTTCCTGCCCCCTGTCTCCTGACAAAAAAACCCCGGCGGGGAAAATCCCGCCGGGGTTTTTTGTTTGACCGAACCTTAAGTTCTATAGGGATCAGAACTTCAGCTCGAGGCCGTTACGCAGGAAGTAGGCGTCGTCCGGATCGTCGGTGGCGCTGGTCTTCCAGGCGTCGTCCGCGATGAGGTAGGCGGTCTCGATCTTGTAGGAAAGACCGGGGGCCAAGGTCCAGGTGGCGTTGAGGTCGATCTCGGTGCCCACGGAATCGTCGGCGCCGGTGGGAACCTCGTTGAGCTGGGCATAGCTGATCCTGGCGTCAAGGGCGAGGTCCTTGCCGGTGAGCGGGCAGGTGGTCTTCATGTCAGCATGGGCCTGGACCAGGAAGAGGTTGGCGAGCCCGGTGTGCTTGGTTGCGTTGAGGGTGTAAGCGGTGCCATTGGAACCGCCGGCCAGATAGGGAACCGCCTCGCGGTAGCCGATGATGGTGGTGAAGTAGCGGGTGTCGGTGAGACCGTTGGCAAAGGTGCCCATGTCGTTGTCGTTGGCGTCGTCGTCGCCGGAACCGTAGCCGATGGTCAGGCCGACGTTGGCCGGGCCGGCGGCAACGGTGGCGTCGACCATGGCGGCGTAACCGGCGATGTCATGCTGATTGGTCTGGGTACCTGACGTGAGAACGCTGTTATTATTCTTGTCAGCCCAAAAACCGCCAAAAAACCCGCCGTCGTCACCCATCTGATACTCGACATCAGCCTTGATCTTGGCCGGGCCGAAGTTGCCGGCGAAGTTGACCCCCAGGTTGTAGAGATCGAGAAAATCGTCGGTCATGTGGATCCACGTGAGGTCAGCGCCGATCTTCATCGCGCCCACCTTCTGGACAAAGTAGCCGACATAGCCGTCGATATCGTCATCGCTGGAAGACTTGGACGTACCCTCCGAGAACTTGATGGCGAGTAGACCGGCGTCGGTGGTGTCGTTGCTCATGTAGGCGACAATGGCGTCGTCGCCGTAGCCGTGGTCAAAGAAGATCTTGTTGCCCAGGGCGAGCGGCATGTGGCCTACCTTGACGCCGAACATGCCGGGCTTGTAGTTGATCCAAGCCTGGAGGATGGAGAAGCTGCTCTTTTTACTTCCCCCACCGTGAAAATCCTGAGATTCACCCCAGGTATAGGTGTCGCTGACACCAGACCCCGTCTCCACCTGGAGGTACCCGGAAGCAGCGCCGCTGACGGCCTTGACACCGAGACGGGCCCGGCCGTCATAGTACTTGTCGGCGGCAGAATCCTTCTCGGTGTGCTTGTCGATGCGGCCGCGCATGCGGATGGAGCCGTCCAGGGTGATCTGGGCGCCGCTGGCGGTGATGACCGAGGTCTCCTTGGGAGCCTCCTCATGGGTGGCCAGGGCGGTGGTGGCGAAGCCCAGCAGGAACATCGAACCGATTGCTACAGTCAGTCCTTTCTTCATAATTTCGTAACCCCCTTCCTAAGAAGTTATGGATTGTCCTGGCCCCCTTGCCTGCAGGGAACCCAGGGACCGGTGCCGGAGTTCTCCCCCGGCTGGTTTACCAATGCCGGCGGCCGCCGGGTGGCTGCGCCGCCAACCTTTCTGCCCCGCCCCTGCCGCGCCGGAACCTTCCGCTCGCACGGAAAAAGCGGCAGGGTACAGGACAAATTTGAAGCGGATTTAATCAGACCCCCCTATGTTTGTCAAGGATATCAAGCTGTTTTTGAACTTTTTTTAACAAAAAATTCCCGCAGAAAAAATATTGTTTACCTCGATACCACATTGTGGTACGTAGTTCAAGTTGTTTTTCCGGGCAGGCAAAAATCGTCCGGCAGGGGAGAAACGGGGTATCCCAAAACGTCTTTGACGCACCCGCCCTGGTGATGTTAGATTTTACGGTTCCCGGCGGCCGCGCCGCCCTCAACAGCCCGTTGAAAAACTACTGCGCTTGACGATGCGGCGTCAAAATCCGGCTCAAAATGCTCATTTACCCTATGTAAACTGCGCTTTTTCGCCGGATTTTTCCTTGCCTCGTCTGCGCTCGCGCTCGTTTTCAACGGGCTGTCAAGCGGGATAAACGGCAACCCCGCCGCTCCGCCAACGTAATTCCGACGGGATACGGGCGGCGCCCTCAACAAAAATTTCCGGAGCAAGGCAGTATGAACAAGAACATCCTCACCCTGAACGAATGTCTTAAGAACTACACCTTTGACCAGGACAAGGCCATGACCCCGGTGGAGACGGTCAAACGGTTCGAGGCCAGGCTGGCAAAGGTCAATCTCGACATACTGAAGGAAATCCGCCGCATCGACACCGGCCGTCTCGACATTCCGGTCTATTTCAGCGTCTGCGGAAAAGACGCGGTGGAGACCATCGGCACGAAAAAGCAGATGGGCAAGGGCTCCACCCCGGAACAGTCCCGGGCCAGCGCCTGCATGGAGCTCGCCGAACGCTTCAGCTTCTTCAGTTTCAAGAAAAATCCGGAAAACTTCATCACCGCCACCTGGGAGGAGATGAAAAGGAGCGGCGAGCCCATGCTCGCGCCGGAACGGTTGCTCCAGTCGGTCCACGACGAGAATATGAGTCCGGAAAAACTCGAGGAGATCCTCGAGGGCATCCCCATGCAGTGGACCTGGGCCACCAACCTCACCCGCGGCAAAGGGGTGATGGTGCCCTTCTCCTGGTTCTACGCCATCAACGAGTTCAACGGCCCGTCAGCGGGCAACACCTACGAGGAGGCGGTGATCCAGGGTATATGCGAGATCGTCGAGCGCCACGTCTGCTCGATAATCTGCCGCAACGAAAAACCCGTGCCGCTCATCGACCACGATTCCATCACCGATCCGGTGGCCCGGGAACTCCTGGGAAAGTTCACCCGCCACGGCATCGAGGTCTACCTGAACGATTTCTCCCTCGACACCGGCATTCCCACGGTGGGCGCGCTCGCCTGGGATCCCTCCACCTTCCCGGAAAAAAGCGAGATCGTCTTCACCGCCGGAACCACCCCCAGCCCCACCAAGGCCCTGATCAGGGCCCTGACCGAGGTGGCCCAGCTCGCAGGCGATTTCCACACCAACGCCAACTACGTGGCGAGCGGGCTTCCCAAGCCCCTTTCCCTTGACGAGGTGAAGTACATCACCGATCCCGGAACCACGGTGAAGCTCTCCGACCTGCCCGACCTCGGCCACGACAACATCAGGGTCGAGGTGGAGCGCTGTATCGAGAGTCTGGCGAAACTCGACCTTGAGGTTCTGGTCATCGACACCAGGCACGAAAAACTCGACATCCCCGCCATCTACACCATCGTGCCCGGGGCCCATTTCCGCGAGCGCTCCATGGTCGGCGACGCCGGCCTGTTCGCAGCCAAGCTGGCCATGGAGAGCATGGACGATCCCGCCTCCCAGCGTCATGCCATCCTCAGTCTTGCGGAAAAGCTGCCCGGCGCCTATTACTTGGAGTTCTACCTCGGCAAGAACCTGGCCGAAAACGGCGAGCCGGGCGAGGCCATAGCCCACCTCGACCGGGCCATGGAACTGTCCCCGGACCCGGAAGACGTGCCTTACATCCTCTCATACAAGGGCATGTGCCTGAAAAACCTGGAACGTTACGACGAGGCGGTGGCGGTATTGAAAAAAGGCTGCGAACACGACGACGAACGGCCCGATCTCCACAACATGCTCGGATTCTGCTACTTCAAGCAGGAGAAACACGAGGACGCCATCCGTCACTTCACCCGCGCGGTGGAATTGGCCCCGACCTCGGCCATCGATTACGCCAACCTGGGGGTCAACTACAGGAAACTGGGCCGCACCGACGAGGCGATCAAGAGTTTCGCCCTGGCCCTGTCCCTCGATCCCGGCATAGAGTTCGCCCAGAAACACCTGGAAGAACTGACCGGCGGCTCCGCTTGAGGCGGTGATGGGGGGGCCGATGGCTTATCAGCCCGTTGAAAAACTACTGCGCTTGATGATTCTGCGTCAGAATCCGGCTCAAAATGCTCATTTACCCTATGTAAACTGCGCTTTTTCGCCGGATTCTTCCTTGCCTCATCTGCGCTCGCTACGTTTTTCAACGGGCTGATATGGCTGATGGTGGATGGCTTTCAGCCGGGGCTGCCGCCCTCCGTGCGGTGCCGGAATCCGCGCCTCCGGGGAGCGCGGGAAAAGACGCGAATGGGTTTGCGGCGGGAAAAATTGCAGCTGTCCGAGTCCCGCCGCAGGCGGGGCGAGTTCTGCAATTTAGCCGCAAACACATTCGCGGCCCCGCAGCGGACCGTCAAGCGGATTCCGGCGCCGCGCGGAAGGCGGCAGCGGCGGGATCAGGAAGCGCGGTAGAGTTTTTCCATCTCCGGAGTGTAGTCCCCGCCAGGGGCGTTGAAGATAAAGAAAGGCGGCAGGATCTCGAGGTCCTCGCCGCCTTTCTTTATTGCCTCCACCAGGAGAATCTTGCCCGGCGAGCCGGGATAGCTGTGCACCACCTGCAGCCTTTTCGGCTCGAACACGCTCGCGCCCAGCCGGGCGAAGAGATGCGCGCCGCGGGACGCGGGGTAGACCAGATCGAGCCGGCCGCCGATTCCAAGGGTCCGGTCAGCGGCCGCGATCACCGCGTCCAGGTCGGCGGTGATCTCGTGCCGGGCCGCGGCCTGTTCAGGGTCGCGGTTGATTCTTGAGCCGTCCCGGCGGCGGTATGGGGGGTTGCAGACCACCCGGTCGTACGGCGTCCGCTCCGGCAGCGCCCCGGAATCGCGCATGTCGCCCTCGAACACCCGCATCCGGCCGGAAAAGCCGTTGTCAACCGCGTTCATCCGCGCAAGCCGGGCCAGGGCGGGCTGGATCTCGAGACAATCGATGGAGATATTGGGGTGGCGGAAGGCCATTATCAGGGAGACGACCCCGCAACCGCAGCCGAGATCAAGCACCCGTTCGCTGCGGTGCGGCGAAGAGAAATGGGCCAGAAGGATCGAGTCCACAGAAAAACGGTATCCGTCCCGGTGCTGGCAGCACCTGAGACGGCCGTCGAAAAGCGTGTCTGCGGTTATCTCCCGCCCCTCCCCTGTCTGCTGAGCCAACGCATACACCCCCCTGTTCGAAAAATGGTCAACCTGGCTGATTATACAACAACAGGGGAGCAATACGGAAAAAGGAAATTACCGTTTTCTGGCTTCTGTCCTCTGACTTCTGGTCACTGATAAGGATTCATCACCAGCCCGGTCAGGATCTTGGGGTAGAAATAGGTGGATTTGTGGGGCATGACAAGACCGGCGTCGGCCACACGGCACACCTGCGCAACCGGGGTCGAACGCAGCAGGAACAGCAGGGAAAGCCCCCCGCCCCCAACCGTCTCCTTGACCGCCTGGTCGAGGCCTGCGTCAGGATCGCTGTGATAGGATATCAGGCCGTCCCGCTCGCATCTCTCCCGGTCAAGGCCGAGTCCTGCGGCGAGCACCGCGTCTGAGAAGACCACCACGTCAAGATCCCGCAGGGGGCCGGCGGCGTCCGCCAGTATTTCGGCCGCCCTCTCCCGCGCCACCCGGACCAGAAAACAGCGGTCCTCGTCCGGATGGTACATGCCGAAACGGTGGTCGTCACCGGGCAGGTCTTCCATCTGCGCGAGCGCTTCGGCCACCAGGCTCTCTCGGCTGCCGCCGCTCACCTCCACCACCTCGGCGACGCGGCCGAGCCGGGCGGCGAGATCCGCGGCCGGGACAAGGTCCATCCGCACCAGCCGGTGGGTGGGCAGAACGCTCAGGCCCTCGTCTTCCATGGGACAGAGATACATCATGATGTGGTTGTAGGGCGAATCATCGTCCAGGCCCCCTTCCCGCTCCGCGATCAGGTCGCGGAAGGCGAGCGCGGTGGTGTAGCGGTGATGCCCGTCGGCGATGTAGAGGGAAAGCGGATCAAAAACCCGGACCGCGGCGGTTATGGCGTCCTGGTCTTCCACCCGGTAGAGGGAGTGGACGCAGCCGTCGCGGTCTTTCACCCGGTAAAGGGGCTCGCTCTCCCGGCCATGGTCGAGGGCGGCCATCACCCGGCCCTCGGGATCGGAAAACAGGGAAAAAACCTGGCTGAACTGGGTCCGGCAGGCGTCGAGGAGACGGAGCCTGTCCCCCACCACCTCGCGGAAGGTCTGCTCGTGCGGTTTGACTATCCCCTCGGAGAACCCGGCCAGCCGCACCAGGGCCACGAGCCCGCGGCGTTTCAGGTCCCGGCCGGAGGGGTGGTGGTAGTCGATGTCGTAGACGTAGAGCGAAGGCCGCCCGTCCAGCACCAGGGCGCCGTCGGCCCGCCACTTCGCCAGCCGGTCGCGCACCGTGCGGTAACGGTCTTCCCCGCCCGCGTCCCCGCCCTTGGTCAGGTCGAGCTTGACCATGTTGTAGGGGTTCTTTTCCGTCAACTCGGCCTCGGCCGCAGCATCAATCACGTCATAGGGGGGGCTGACCACGTCTTCCATCCGCCCGGCCCGGGCGGGATCGAAACGCAGGCCCCGGAAAGGTTTCACAACAGCCACTTGACACTCCGTTTTCCGGTCTTTGCCGGAAGGCAAGAAATTAACCCTGAATCCGTGACGGCGAGCCGCTGATATGCCGAGGCATTGTCAACCTGCCGCCTCCTTGCATCCGGCCCGCGGACGCTCACGGATTCATGATAAAGGTCAGCGCGGAAAGCACGCCCGCCGCACGGCCGCGATTTTCCGTCTTCTGGTTCCGGCTACTATGTATTAAATATAGAGGCTGCTTGCAAGGAAACTCGACGGCTCCGCACCATCCCGGTATTCCGGGGCGATTGCGGAGCCGGAGGCAAAAGGAACAGTGATGGACCCGTAACAACGGGTCCATCATCCGCCGCAGGACGCGGCGGCGAAATTGCGCTGTTTGAAAAACTGCGTAATTTCGAGAGGAAAGCCGAAGCTACGCTTTGGCTTTCCGTTGAGTAACA
>JALWTY010000011.1 GCA_026993265.1 Desulfobacterales bacterium | reverse complement strand
GAGGGGTTCGGCCTGCCGTCGATCGTGGACCAGCGGGAGTTTTCCAGGGACGACCTGGAACGCAAGAAGAAGGTGATTGAAAACGAACTCCGCCGGCAGCAGGAGCAACGTCTGACGGAGGAACTGGTCCAACGGCTGCGGGGGAAATATAATGTCCGGGTGGACGAGGGTCTCCTGGAGGAGATTGACCTGCTCACCGTCGATCCCGCCATCCTGCGCAAGGTGCTGGTTTCTTCGACGCGCAGCGAGGTGACGGTGGCCTACTTCATCAACATGTGCCGCCGGGAGCAGCAAGTGACCAGAAAGCTCTTCGGCGATCGGGAGCGGCAGCGGCTCATCAAGAAACGTGTTCTGCAGGCCATGCTTGCCAATTCGCTGGTGGACTGGGAGGCCGCCGACCGCCACTATGAGAGGCGTCCGCCCTTCAAGTGGTTGTTTCAGTTCTACCGGCAGCACCGAATGATCAAGGAACTTGAGAAACGGATATTTGATGGAATCTCGGTGGGTCGGCAGGAGATTGAGGCGTACCGCCGCCGACACGAAGAGGAGTATGGCGCGCCGGAGAGGTTGCGGGTGGGTCTGGCCGTCGGCGACCGGACGGCTGTCAACCGGCTGTGGGGCCGGGCCGCTTCCGGCGAACTCCTGGCCGACGCGGCGGATCATCTGCCCGGGGTGACCCTTGAAATCGAGCCGGGGCGGCTGGTGGCGCGGCAAGATCTGCCGCAGGAGGTACGGACGGCGGCCGCCGGTCTTGCGGACGGAGAGTTGAGTCGTCCGTTCGCGTACCATGGCCGCACCGCGGTGCTGCAGATTCTTGAACGGCTGAAAGGGGAGCCGCCGTCCGCCGCCGAGGTGGAGAAAAAGATCTCCTCTCTTCTGATCAGGCAGAAGCGGCACCGGGCAAAAAAGCGTTATCTTGAGAGGTTGAGGAGCCGATCTTCTTTAGTGGTGCACGAGGCGGGAATCCATGCCCTGGAGGAGAGGTATGGCCGGCCTGTTCAATAAATTTCAGTGCTGTTTGACCATATGGGCGAGGGGAGGTATGAAGAGATTCTGGTATGGTATCGGGCTTGTTTGTCTGCTGGTGATCGTCTCGTCCTGTGTGTCGGACAGCACCCGGCCACGGAGGGTTGAAGGCGGTACGCCCGGCTGCCTGGACTGCCATAAAAACTGGGAGGGCCGGTTCACCCGCCTGGTTCCGCACCCGCCGGTGGCGGCGAAACGGTGCGGAAGCTGCCACCTTCCCCACGGGATTATCGGCGGTATTCAATTGCGGGTGCCGCCGCCGGCGCTCTGTCGGAACTGCCACAAGGACAGCGGCTCGAAGAAGGGATCAATTCACCGGCCCTTTGCCGACGGCCTGTGCGGCAAATGCCATGACAGCCACGGCAGCGACTACCCCGGCCTGCTGGTCCAAAATGGCGGCACACTCTGCTTTCAATGCCACCGGCGGGAAGAGTTCCAGCGCCCCTTTATCCACCAGCCCCTGACCCGGGGGTGTTCCACCTGCCACCAGCCCCATTCGTCTCCCCATGCCGGCCTGCTCAAGAAACCGCCTGCCGCCCTGTGCGCCGGGTGCCACGACAGCCGGTCGGCGTCCTTCAAGAAGAGCCACTTCGGGGTGGTGGCCATGAAGAACTGTGTCTCCTGTCACACCCCCCACAGCGCCGGTGACCGGCATCTTCTGCGAGAGGTCGTCCACCGGCCCGTTGCCGATGGCGACTGCGCCAAGTGCCACCTGCCCTCGCCGTCGGGCAGGGTGAGTTTGAAAAAAGACGGGGCGTCGCTCTGTCTGGATTGCCATCGGATCACCAAAAAGCGGCAGCCGCACCAACCCTATGAGAAGGGGGCGTGCTTGCTCTGCCACCAGGTTCATGCCGCCGATCTTCCCGCCATGCTGCGGCGGGCGCCCGGTACGGTCTGCCGCAGCTGTCATCCCATCGGGGAAGCAGCGGCGGGAACGATCAAAAGCCGTCATCAGCCCTTTGCGGAGGGCAACTGCCTGGCCTGCCACGGCGGTCACTCTTCCGGGCGGCAGGCGCTGCTCCGGGAAGATGAGACCACCCTCTGCCGGGGCTGTCACACCGGCTATGGCCTGGATCACCCGGCAAGCCATGAACCGGCGGCCCAGGGACGATGTCTCGTCTGTCATCTGCCGCACCAGAGCGGCCGCGATCATCTGTTGCGCAAAGGCCAGGAGGCCGATCCCTATTCGGCCGAGCTCATCTTCCATCGAGCGATGGCTGAACATGATTTCGGCGACAAAAAGATGGCGCGACGGCTTTATTTGCAGGCGAAACAGATG
>JALWTY010000010.1 GCA_026993265.1 Desulfobacterales bacterium | reverse complement strand
GGAGACGGCAGCCCGTCGAGCCCGTCGTCCCGGCTGCCGTCTCCTTCTCCGCCTGGCCTGTCTCCCCTTTTGGCGGCAACCTCCTTCCTCATCCGCTCGAGCCTGCTCCGTATCCGCAGCCGGGAAAGGCCGTAACGCATGGCGTCGGATATGTCCTCGGAAGCCTCGATGCTAACGGCGATGACGTCCACCGCCTCGGAAAGGGAAAGGCCGGTCAGGCGGCGGTATTTCTTCACCACCGCAGCCAGGTCGCCGCCGTCGCAGACGCAGTCCACCATGGCGTTGCTCATGGCCGAGATGTTGGCCAGGCATCCGGTCATGTCGTCAAGGTTGCGCGGTTTCTTCGGATTCCTGGCCATGGCGGCAATGACCGTCTCCCCCAGGTTCCAGAAACGGGCGATCTCCTGGCCCACGGTCTCAAAATCCAGGCCGCCGAGCACATCTCTCTCGGCCTCTGCCGGATCGGTTCCGGCCGCGGTCAACTCCTCTATCCGGGCGTAACGGTCGGGCAGATAGACGCAGACGATGATCCGGCCGAGATTGTGAAGCAAGGCGCAGATGAAGGCCTCCTCCGGAGACACCGGCAGTTTCCGGCGCCGCACTATCTCGCGGGCCTCAAGCCCGCTGAGAAAGGAACGGGCCAGCATCTTGCTGATCCCCTCCTTTTCCACCCCTGAACGGACGAAATCCTCGAAAATGGCAATGGCCATGGCCAGGTCGCGGACAGCGTCGAAACCGAGGAGGGTCACCGCCCTGGAGATGGATGTGACCGGTTTTTCCAGGGCGTAATAGGCGGAGTTGACCACCTGAAGAACCTTGTTGGTCAGGGAGTAATCCTTGAGAATGACCTTGGAGAGTTCGTAGGCCGCGCTTCTCGAACTCTGGGTCAGGGAGATCAGCTCGTGGACATGGGCGCTCATGGCCGGCAGCTCGCTCAGATTCATGCCGGCGAATATCTCTGCCAGGCGGGCCTGGCTGCTCTCCCTGCCGCTCTTCCTACCCATCCTGCCTCCCTCTCTCCGCCAGAACACGCAAGGCGGCGCCGGCGTATTCACGCATCCTGCGCAACAGCACAAACGCCCTTTCTCCGGCAGCGCCGCCATGGGCAAAGAGCAGACCGGCGGCGCCGTCACCGCCCCGGAAGGGAAGCAGATAGACCTTTCGGCCCGCAAGCCTGAGGGAAAGCTCCGGAGAGAAGCCTGCCCGGGCCCCGTCCGCGCACACCATCCCGCGGCCGCCGGTCACCACCCCTCCGACAGGGCCGCCGGGGCGGCGGAACTCGTCCTCAAGCAGGGACGCGGTTCTCTCGGCCTCCGGGCCACGGAAGAAACGGCATAGCAGACCGGAGCCACCTCCGCGCAGCAGGCCGCAGACCACCCCGTCAAATCCCAGTACTTCATGGATCCCGGCGGTCATTGAATCGAAGAATTCCTTTGGCTCGAAACCGCCGGCAAGGCGGGCGGCCATGTCGCGTTCGAACCGGTCCATCACGGCCGCGGAAACGCCGGGCCCGCTCCCCGCGGAAGAGCCGCGCCCGCGCTGCTCTTCCGCCAGGGCGACGAGACGCGCCTTTATCTTCAGGCGGCCGATACCATAACGCACCGCCTTGGAAAAACCGGCCGCCTCGTCCACACAGTCAAGAAGCATTTCCACCCCGGCGTCCGGCGAAATCCCGAAAAGGCCGCCATACTCGGAGAACAGGCCGGAGACATCCCCGTCCGCGCATATTCTCTCGACAAAGCGGTTGCTGAAATCGGCAAGGCAGCGGAGCATGCCGATTTCATCCGCGGGATTCCCTGGCAGGGACGGGGCCGCCTCCATGGCTGCGACTATCTTGTCGCTCATGTTCCAGAAACGGGCCACCTCCTGGCCGATCTCCCCGGCCCCGATGCCGCCGGCAGCGTTCCAGGCCGCCTCCTCGTCGTTCAGCCCCAGGCTGCGGCCGTCCTCCATGGCCTGGTAGATGTCGGGGAGATGGAGACAAAGAATCACCAGGCCAAGATTGCGGAGCAGGGAACAGATGAACGCCTCCTCCGGCTGGATATTAAACCTCCTCTCCCCGCACAGGATCCTTGACCACATCCCGGCGAGGAAGGATCTGGTCATGAGCCTGCTGATCCCGTCCCGCTCCACCCCGGAGTTGACAAAATCCTCAAAGATGGCGATGCCGCAGGCCATGTTGCGGACGGTCTCGAAGCCGATTATGGTCACGGCCCTGGATATTGAGCTGACCTTCTGGGAGAGGCCGTAATAGGCGGAGTTGACCAGCCGCAGAACCTTGTTGGTCAGGGAGTAGTCCTTGAGAATCACCCTGGCGAGCTGGTCCGAACTGGCCCTGGAATCACTGGCAAGGGATACCAGCTCCTGAACGTGGGGGGACATGGCCGGGAGCTCGGCCATGTTGATCAGGGCGAAGATTTCCTTTATCCGGGAGACAGCTCTGTCGTCGGCCACAGAAACAGCGCCCCTGTCTGGTGACGTTGCCATAGCTACCCTCACGGTTGAAAGGCCAGGAAAACAAAGACGGAATCCGTTCTTCCCATTTCATCACAAAACGGCTTGGATATGCAGTTTTTTTCCCGGCAGGATTGGAGGGGACGAAGAAGTTTTTGCTGTATGCTCCCTGACGGTATATGTTATTTTATTAAAAAATTTGCGGCCGGATAATCTTACGGCCCAAGAAACCTGTATCGTTTTCCGTACTCAGAGGTCGAATATGGATGAATGGGTTATTACTCTGAACGACAAGATCGTCAGACGTTTCACCATCAGCGAAGGCCAGCTGCTGACCATCGGCCGCGGCAGCGACGCCGACGTGATAGTTGACAACACCGCCATCTCGAGACAGCACTCAAGCCTGGAGCTGAAAGGCGGGGTCTACTACATAACCGATCTCTACAGCCTCAACGGCACCAGGGTCAACGGCGAACGGATAGAGGCATCGGTGCCGATAACCAAGGAAGACACCATAGAGATCGGCAAGTTCCGCCTGCAGCCGGCCGAAACCGCAGAGCATCTGGCCGATTACCTGGAATCATCCTCGGCTCCCGACCTCAACGATGCGACCATATTCGTAGGCTCCAGGGCGCGCAAAAGCTCAACCCAGGAAGTAAGGACGGCAAAAGGCGGCCCCGGCCTGACCGCAACGGGCGGCGATGTCACCCCTCCCGTGCTGTCCCTGGCGGGCAGGGACAGCGTCAAGGTGGGTAAGGATCCTTCCTGCGACATGGTCATAAAGGGATTCCTGGTCGCCAAGGCGCAGTTCTACATCATCAGCCGGGAAGGCAGATTCTACCTGGTCCCCCAGTCGAGCTGGACCAAGACGAAAATAAACGGGGTCAAGGTCACCGACGAACACCAGCTCCGCAAGGGAGACCTGATAGAAGTCGGCAAGAACCGGATGAGGTTCGACTGACTCAGTTCCCCGCAGCCGGAAGTTGCTGCGATCCATACCAGCCCGTTGGAAAGCTACCGCGCCTGATGATGCGGCCTCAAGATCCGACTCAAAATGCTCGCTTACTCCATGTAAACCGCGCCTTTTCGCCGGATTTTCGCGGCCTCGTTTGCGCTCGTTACGTTTCTCAACGGGCTGGCAAGACAGCCGGAGCGGCCGGCGTGCTTTGAAGATTCTCGACATTATCAGAAGATGCGCCTTCATGGCCGGATCAGCGGCCGGCCGTTCCGCCGTTCCGGCCGCGCCAGCCACCGCGGCGCCGCCCCCATGGAAACCCGGCGACGTGGTCATGAAGAGGTACCGGATCATTGACGTCATGTCCGGTTCCATGGGGCATGTCTACATCTGCGAGCATCTCGGCTGGGGAGTGAAGATGGCGATCAAGTCGCCCAGGCCCGAGGTGATCCGTGACGCCGCAGGCATGCGGATGATCCTGGCCGAGGCCGAGGCCTGGACCGGGCTCGGCATGCACCCTAACATCGCCTGCTGTTACTACGTCCTCACCCTGGACGAAATCCCCCGAATCTTCATAGAGTACGTGGATGGCGGCAACCTGGCCGAGTGGATAAAGGCCGGCCGGTGCCGTGACCTGCGGACGGCGATCAACCTCGCAGTCCAGTTCTGTCATGGCATGGAGTACACCCATGCAAACGGGATAATTCACCGCGACATAAAACCCCAGAACATCCTCCTCACCAAAAACGCCCTGCTCAAGATCACCGACTTCGGCATCATCCTCAGAAAAGAGATGCGCGCAGGCGGACAGGGGTTCCGCGGCACCCCGGCATACGCCTCGCCGGAACAGTTCCGCAGCGCAGCCGATCTCGGGCCGGCAAGCGACATCTTCTCCTTCGGGATCTGCCTGTGGCTCATGCTTTGCGGCAGAAGGCCGTTCAAACGCAATGACATGAACAGGACATCCCCGCGCCCTCCCCGCAGGACGGCGGCAGTTTTCCCGGTGATCTTGCCAATCTCCTGCGGGAGACCGTGGCCTTTGCCCCGGAAGCGCGGCCGGAAAGCTTCGCCGCCATCCGCCACCGCCTGGACCGCATCCACCAGGAACTGTTCGGGGTTCCATGCCCCTACACCGAACTGCCCGGCGTGGATCTCAGGGCCGACAGCCTCAACAACCAGGCGGTATCGCTGCACGAGCTCGGCCATACCGGCGAGGCCATGAAATATCTGGACCGGGCCCTGGCGCTGAACGATTCCCTGCCAGAGGCCATCCACAACCTGATACTACTGGAATGGAAAAACGGCGGGGACGCATCCAGGCTGCTGCGCCGCGCGGAAGCCGCAGCCAAAAGGCTTGACGCCGGAGACACCTTTGCCGATCTCCTGAACGGCCTTGCCCTTGCGGCGAAAGGCAATGCGCCGCCGGAAGACGGCGGCAGCAAAGACACACTCGAGCTCAAGCTGTGCCATTCGCCGGGCAGCGTTGACGTGTTCCGGGAAGCCCAGCTTGAAAACTCCGTCCGGCGCAACATCGAAAACCACATGAAAAACGGCCGGGCCAAGGCATGCCACGACGTCCTGATGACCGCCTGGCGGAAGACCGGCTTCCGCAGGGACCACGCGTTTGCAAAGGTCTATGCATGGCTTCTCGATCAGGGACAGACAGACGCGGCATCAGGGTGTCTGCGGCTTGCGACCTTCAGCAGCGGCAGCCACCCGGTGACCGGCCTCTGCCGCATTCCCGGAACCGGAAAGGTTATCGCCGGAACCATGGACGGCAGGGTATTCATGCGCTCCGTTCCCGGCGGCAGGACAAGGGAATTCCCGATGGAGCGGGTGGATGGGGCTGTACGCGTTGCCGCGGCCGGGGACCGCATCGCCATCGGCCGCCAGGACGGCGCGGTCATTCTCCTCAACCGCCGCAGCGGCAGAAAAAACTCTCCGTACAGACACAAGGCCGCGGTAAGGACGGTCTGCCTAAGTCCGGACGGGGGAACACTCGCGAGCGGAGACGGCAACGGCGTGGTAAAGACTGCTGACCTCCGCAGCGGCAAAGTGACGGTCCGCCGACAGGCGGACAGCGCCGTAACCGGGATAGCCTTCCGCAACCACGGCCGCGACCTGGCGAGCTGCGGCGAGGACGGACGCCTATACCTGTGGGACGGAGGCAGCGGTGAGTGCATTAAAATTGTTGACGCCCATGCCCTTCCGGCCGTAGGCTTATCATCGGACCCGGACGGAAAGCTCATTGTTTCCGCCGGTTCCGAGGGTATGCTGAAACTGTGGGACAGCGCCAGCGGCAGGCTGCTCGGGGAGATGGACGCCGGCGACGAACGCCTGAGCGCCGTCATGTTTCTTCCCTGCGGCCGCCACGCGGTCAGCGGCAGCAACGACGACATCATCAGGCTCTGGGACGTAAAGACAGGAAAATGCCGTCTCATGATCGACGGCCGCGGCGACGGGGTGAACACACTTGCCCAGGGACGCGGACCGGGGATGTTTATCGCCGGATTTGCCGATGGCTCCATAACCGTGTTCATGGTAGTGTACTCTCTCAAGTTCTGACGCGAACCCGAAACCGACGGACCCGGCCGCATCTGCAATCCACGACAACGCCATGCTGAGATTCATAAGAAAACTCTTCGCCCCCGCCCCGCTCGCAGCGCAAGGTTTCGGGATCACAGACCGCGGAATGGTACGGGAAAACAACGAAGACAACTTCGGTATCATGGACGGGGCGAAGATCTTCATGGTCGCCGACGGCATGGGCGGGCACAACGGCGGCGAGGTGGCGAGCCGTACCGCCGTCGACACCCTGGTATCCCATTTCAACCCGGAAACCGTCTCACGCATCAGGGGCAATCCCGCCGCCATCCGCCACGCCCTGATCAAGGGTTTCGAAGCTGCCAACGAAACCGTCACCCGCATGGCCGAGGCAAACCCGGATCTCGAGGGCATGGGCTGCACCATGGTCTGCGCTATGATAGACGGCCACACCCTGCACAGCTGCCACGTCGGCGACGCCAGGTGTTACCTCCTGCCGCCGGATGGGGAGCTCAAGCAGATAACCACCGATCACACCACCATGGTCCAGTTACAGGCCGCGCTGGAATCGGAGGAGACCCTGCCGGAGATGCCGCAACGGAACGTGGTCACCAGGGTGATCGGCTATCCCTTCCCGGAGCCGCCGGAGTACCATGCAGTCCCGCTCGTCCCCGGCAGCCGCGTTCTTCTCTGCTCTGACGGACTGTGGTCGATGCTGGATGAAAAGGAAATGGCCGCGTTCATCAACGGCGCATCCTCTCCGAAAGATGCCTGCGAAAAACTGGTCGCAGAGGGCAACCGGGCCGGAGGCACCGATAACATAACCGCCCTCGTCATCTTCTGCTGAACCCGCCAAACCATTCCTTGCCCCGGCGCGCCGGTCCGCCGACTCCGTGTAACAGCATGGGTACACGGCCCCAACCTGAATTTGACATATCCCCGCCGAAGTGTTTATATAGCCTTGACTCAAAATCGATTCAAAGCCTCTCAAAACAGGCGTCTGTCCGGAGACAGCGGCCTGGCGCAAACGTCCGGCCGGAAACTCCGGACGGTGGGCCCGTAAAGGATGAGCAGAAAACTGCACATAATCGTCACCGGTGAAGAGGGCAAGGCCCGCTCATTTGCGCTTTCCCGCAAGAAGCTGACCGTCATCACCATAGCCGCCGCTGTGACATTCGTGCTATCCACCTGGGCCGGGATAAGGTTCACCGGCGAAAATATCGGTCTGCGCTCCCGGCTCGACCGGCTCGAAGAGACCATGAACAAGGTCAACGGCGAGAATACCAGGCTGCACGAGGAAGTGGCCCGGCTTGAGGAAAAGAACCGCACCCAGCTCACCGGCGCGCTCGGCGAGCTCAACCAGCGCGCCCAGGTGATAGACTCTATCCTGCGCACCCTGGATATCGACCCCGGCGGTCCCCGCTCCAAGGTTCCGGCCACCAGCAACAACAGCGGTGGTCCTTTCACCAGCGAGCCGGAGCAACAGTGTGAGAAACTCATACTGAAAGTCGATCACACCCTCAAGACCATCCGGCCCCTGCCCCTTGGATACCCGATAGACGGCAGCATCTCCTCGGGCTTCGGTTACCGCAACGACCCGATGATCGAGAAAAAGGCCTTCCACTCGGGCCTGGATCTCATCGGCCCCCTCAACAGCCATGTGCGGGCCACGGCCGACGGCAGGGTGATCGAGGCCGGATACAACGCAACCTTTGGCTTGTATGTGAGGATAGACCACGGCAACGGCTTCTCCACCCTGTACGGCCACAACAAGAAGATACTGGTCAAACGCGGACAGGAGGTGAGACGGGGGCAGAAAATCGCAATAATGGGCAGCACGGGCCGGTCCACCGGCCCCCATCTCCACTACGAAATCCGCTACAAGGGCCGGGCGATAAATCCGACCAGATTCCTCAAAATAGCAAAGTACATCTCCATCGGAAACAGCAGGAGCTGAAATGGCGCTCTTCAGGAAGGACAACGGCATCTCCGCCTCGGATGCCATATCCAGCATCATCGGCCGGGAAATGACCATCATCGGCGACGTCTCCTTTGAGGGAAAGGTCAGGATCGACGGCAACGTCGAGGGCAACGTCATGGGAGACTACCTGGTGTTGAGCAACAGCGGCAACATCAACGGCGACATCGAGGCCAAGGTGCTGGTCTGCCACGGCCAGATAGACGGCAACGTCAAGGTGGAACAGCTTTTTCTCAAGAAGGACGGCACCATAAACGGCCGTCTCGAGACCAGGGATCTCTCGGTGGAGTCCGGCGGCATACTCAACGGCGAGATCAAGGCCCAGGACAAGGATCTTCAGCTCCTTGAGAACAACGGCCCCGCAAACCCATCTTCCGCCCAGGAGTGGGAAAAGGAGATACGGTCCCTGCCCCAGGGCTGACCCTTATTCCTCCCCTCCCCGCAACCCCTTTTCCGGCAGTCCATGAATCCGCTCGAAATCCTCCGCCGCACCCCCAAGGACAACTGCGGTGAATGCGGCTTCCCGACCTGTCTCGCTTTTGCGGCCGCGGTTTCCAAGACCGGCGTCGACCTGGGCCGCTGCTCCCGCCTCGACCGGGAAGGGCTCTCCGAGGCGGACACGGCTCACTCCCCGGCCCCGGATCACGACCTGGAGCTGATCCGGCACCTGCGCGGCAAGGTTGCCGGCCTTGACCTCGCCGCCATCGCAGAGAAACTCGGGGCGGTCTTCGACGGGGAACGCCTTGCTTTCCGCTTTCTCGGCCGCGAGGTCCTTCTGAACGCGGGCGGGGTGACGATAGACGGCGCCGAGCCCGAAGACCCAAGAGATCAGATCCTTCTATACAACTACGTCCACTCCGGCGGCGGCGAGGCGCCATCCCTCGACTGGGTGGGCATGGAGAGCCTGCCCAACTCCATATCCAAGGTCAGGACGCTCGCAGTCTACTGCGAGGACCGCCTGGCCCGGCTGTTCACCGGCAGGGCCCCAGAAGCCATATCCAGCGCCGCCGCGGAGATGGACGGCCGGGAGGACACCCAGGAAGGCGCGAGCCTGGCGCTGGTGCTGCCGGTGCTTCCCCGGCTGCCGCAGAAGGTGGTGTACTGGGAGGAATCGGCCGAGGACGGATTCGCGGCCGGCGTCAAGGTGCTCTTCGACCGCCGGGTGCTCGACTTCCTCGATCTCGAGTCCCTGGTGTTTTCGGCCGAACGGATGTGCGACCGTTTCACCGATCTGCTGGCGGACGATTAGGACGCCATGCACCCTTGGGTCCCCCATTTTTTTCGATGAAACCCCGAAGCAAGATTTTGACGTTATCATCCCCAAAATACGCCCTTTTCGCCTGCGGCGGGGCTCAGACAGACCTCGCGCTTTTTCCGGCCGCGCCTGCGTCGCTCCGGCTGCGGCAGAAGGGCGAAGGGAAAAGCGGAAGGGGTCTGTTACAGCGGCTTACGCCGCGGGGGCACAGTCATCTTCATAATCAAAGCCC
>JALWTY010000009.1 GCA_026993265.1 Desulfobacterales bacterium | reverse complement strand
CCAGTTTGGTGAAGTTGATCACCTCGCCGTTCGCCAGGGCGATGGAACGCAGGAAACGTGAAAACGGCGGCAGTTTCCTGATCAGCCCCTCCGCCATTATCTCCTCTTTCAGGTAGGTGTTCACGTAGGCATCAAGCTCCTCTTCCGGGTAGCGGCTCAGATAGACCGCTGGCAGGCCGCCGTAAAAGAGGTAGCGGTCGAGGTCGAAACCGGGGATCTCTTCCCGGGTGAGGGGGAACATTTCCGCGTTCCATACCCGGCCGGCGAGGAGATTGGCCTTGCCGCGCCGCAGCTTGCGGGCGCTGCTCCCGGTCAGGAGAAAGGTGATCCCCTTTCCCTCGATAAGGCGGTGGACCTCGTTTAACAGCTCCGGGAGGCGCTGGATCTCGTCGATGACCACGATCCTGCCCTTTCCGGCCGCGCAGATCGCCTCGAGTTCATGGGGCCTGCCCGCCAGTTTCAGGTAGTTTCTTGAGTCCAGGAGGTCGATTACGGTGGCGTCCCGGGCCAACTGCTGCCGGATCAGGGTCGATTTCCCCGTGGCCCTGGGGCCAAAAAGAAAAAACGATTTCCGGGCAAGCAGCCCGGTAAGGTCAAGGCTCCGTTTTATCTCCATTTCACGTCTTCGTCGCTGATTTTCCGGATAATCAACAATATAATTGTGTATTTTGGAGATTGCCACTCCTTTCTGGCCCCGGGGGTGTTCCTCCCGCCCGTTACCGCGCAATACAAGTTTGTCAACTTGTCAAGCCTGACCCTCAATGATTTGCTCGATGATGTTGCCTTCCGGCTCGGAGCCGGTCAAGGGTCAAGGGTTAGAAGCTTACGGTCTCCCGGTCGAGCATCTCGCCGGCGATGGTGGGCAGGTGGACGATCCTGACCCCGGGCACCAGGTCGTCCTCGCCGATGCCGTAGGTCTTGGCGCAGGCGCCGCAGAGGTACATGGGCACCTTCTCCTCCAGCAGGGTGGGGAAGAGGTCTTTCACCGGGGCGAAGTTGCGGCCGTGGATGGTCTCGGCCACGCCCTTTTTCGCCAGGTGGGCCCCCTCGAAGATAAAGAACAGGGCCACGTCGCAGCCCTCGCTTAGCAGCGACACCGCCAGGGCCACGGCGGCGTTGGCCCGGTCCTGGTCGCCGGTGGAATGGGTGATGGTGATGAGGTATTTTTTTGCTTTCCGGCTCATCTGTCTCTCCTGTCAGAAGGTCAGGTTCATGTCCGCGGCCATGACCACTTCGGTGTAGTAGGTCGCGGGGTCCGCCAGGCTGACGCCGTCGACGAAGTCGTCGTCGGCGAAACCGAAGACGCTTTTGTTCAGGGGGCAGGCGAGCAGCCGCGCCCCTTCCATGTTCAGCATCAGGAGCAGGTCCTCGGGCATGGGCAGGTTCATTTCCTCCATCCGCGCCATCACCCGTTCCTGCTCCTCCTCGGGCTGGTCCGGCAGGCACCTGAGCCCGGCCACCCGCTCCCGGTGCACCGCGTTGATACCGCGCGAGCCGAAGAAGACCGTGACCTCGGCCCCGGCCCGCTGCAGGGAGAGCGCGGTCATCAGGCCGTTGAACACCTGGCAGAGCTCGTCGTGAAAGACCATGATCGAGACCCTTTTTCTCTCCTTTCCGGCCATGAGCCCCCTCCTGTCGTTATGGTTGCATCCTTCGTCAGGGTACTACATCCGGGCGGCACCGCGCCAGGTTGACAGCGCCGGTTTCCGCAGGTAAAAGGGAATACGGCGGCAATTGCCGCCGAATGTGAAAGGCAAATGACGGGGGGATGAAAAATGACCACACCGGAGAACGAGCCGCCGGCAAACGGCGGCTGCCAGGCCTTGAACGGATCCCTTGAGCACACCTGCATCTTCATCGAGGCCCTCAAGAATATCGAGACCGGGATCATCATCCTCGACACCGGCAAGGATGAGGTCTTTTTCATCAACGACCACGCGGTCAGCATCTTCGAGTTCATCAAGACCCCGGTCAACTTCGACAGCCTCTCCCTCTTTTTCGCCAACGAGCTCGAGGAGATCACCGCCGGCGGCAAGAAGTCGGCCAAGACCGTGGTCAACTGCGACCACCGCGCCTTCGGTTACACCCTCTACTCCATGGAGAAGCAGAAGGACCTGGTCATGGTCTTCATCCAGGACATCACCGACCAGAGCCGTCTCGACGCCATCGATGAGGCCAGCGAGATGATGAACAACATCAGCTACCTCTTCTCCGGCATCCGTCACGAGATCGGCAATCCGATCAACTCGATGAAGATGGCCATGACCGTGCTCAACAACGGCCTTTCCCGCTTCAGCGAGGACGACATCCGGGTCTATCTCCAGCGGATGGGCGACGACATCGCCAGGATGG
>JALWTY010000008.1 GCA_026993265.1 Desulfobacterales bacterium | reverse complement strand
GTCGGGGCGGGCTTGATGAACTGGTAGGCCACGACGAAAGCCAGCAACACCACCAGGAACGCCGGCCCATAGACCTTGAGCGGATGCCCGATCTTCATGCGATGTCCTCCTTCCACAGGGCGTCACGCAGCCGGTGGAGATCGGGGACCTGCAGGTCGGGAGGCGCCAGGCCCGGCGGCCAGTCCGCATTTCCACGGTTGACCCAGACGGTGCGCATCCCGGCCAGCCGGGCCGCCTCGACGTCCCGTTCCGGGTCGTCCCCGACATGCGCCGCCAGCTCCAGCGGCACGCCGGCGGCCTCGCTGGCGGCGTGGAACAGCGCCGGGTCGGGCTTGGCCGCCCCGACCTCCTCGGCCGAAAAGGCGTGATCGAAAAAACCGGCAAGAGGTGTCCTGTCGACCTGGGCATTGCCATTGCTCACCGCCACCAGCACGTAAGATCCCCGCAACGCCTTCAACACCTCGACGACCTCCTCGTAGGGCCGCACCTGATTGCGGGCGCGGCGGAAGATCGCATTCGCCTGGTGAGCCACCGATTCCGGCAGGCCGTGGCGCCTGGCCAGCTGGCGGTAGGAATGGACCCGGATCGCGGTCAGGTCGTGAGCCTTGTCGGGATTCTCCCTCGCCACCCGCATGCGATGACGGCGCAGTTCCTCGATGTCGTAACGCTCCGCCAGCACCGGCGCCTCTTCCCGAAACCAGGCGTGCACCTCGCGCTCGGCGGCCTGGATGGTCGGGAAACAGGGCCACAGGGTGTCGTCGAGATCGAAGGTCAGCAGACGGACCCCCGCCAGAGGCCCGCCGCGCCCCAGGCGCCGGTTCACGCCGCCTCCAGCGCCGGCAGGACCCTTTCGGCGATGAACGCCCCCAGGTCCGCCACCTCGCCGCGATACCGGGCCACCGAGACGATATACCCCAGCGTTCGGGGGATATCGGCAAGGTAGCCGGGCTTGGCATCACGGTGACACAGGCGGGCAAAGATGCCGGCCGCCTTGAGATGGCGCTGCACCCCCATCAGATCGAACCACAGCAACAGGCGGTCGGCGTCCCGGGCCCCGATCAGCCCCCGCTCCAGCGCCTGCCTCCCGTAGTCCTCCACCCAGGCCTCCACCTCCCCGCGCGGCCACTCGATGTAGCAGTCGCGCAGCAGGGAGACCAGATCGTAGCTGACCGGCCCGAGCACGGCGTCCTGGTAGTCGATCACACCCGGATTGCGCTGCGCGCATACCAGCAGATTGCGCGAATGGTAGTCGCGGTGCACGAACACCCGGGGTTGCTCCAGGGCATTGCCGATCAGCCGCTCGAAGGTGTCGTCCAGCATCCGACGCTCGGCCGGACCGAGCTCCAGGGCGAGGTGGACGCCCAGCAGCCAGTCCGGGAACAGCGCCATCT
This sequence comes from Desulfobacterales bacterium, assembly GCA_026993265.1. Lineage (GTDB taxonomy): Bacteria > Desulfobacterota > Desulfobulbia > Desulfobulbales > JAJRZW01 > JAJRZW01. The sequence continues at coordinate 963 of JALWTY010000008.1, read as the reverse complement.
CCCGTTGCAGCAGCGCCCTATCATAGAGGGGGAGACCCGCGGCATCGGCCTGCTGTATCCGGAGCAGCGCCTGCAGGGCATCACCGTACAGCCGCCCCGCGCTCGTCTCGTCCAGCGCCCCCAGGTAGAGCTGCCCGCCCAGGTCCTCCAGGAGCAGAAAACCCTGTTCCATGTCCCGCGCATGGATATGCGGCACATGGACCCCCGCCGCCTCCAGCCGCGCGGTCACCGCCACGAAGGGACGGCAGTCCTCCCTGTCCGGCGGCGCATCCATCACGATACGGGTCCCGCCACCCGGCAGCACCAGCCGGAAGTAGCGGCGAAAACTGGCATCGCCGGATGCCGGCGCCAGCTGATATTCCGTAAGGCCGCAGGATTCAGCGAGCCACTTCCTGAGTTGCGCCTCCCGCCGGGGCATGTGACCTCCCGTCCGCGGACCAAAACCGCCGTCGCGACATTGAAGAAAAGGCCATTCTATGAGATTTTACGCGCCCCAGGGTCCTGCAAACGCCCCGAAGGGGGGCGTATCCCGACAGTCCAGGCAGAACAATCACGTGTCACAGAACACCCCGCACTCTGGCGGTCCCCCGCGCCCACCGCAAAAGAGACGCTCCGCCCTGTTACAGGCCCTCGGGCTGGTTGCTGGCGGAATCGGGCTGAGCAATGCGCTGCTTGCGGGGGATGGCGCCTGGGACTGCCGCGCCGCGGCCGATGGCGGCTGGCAGTGCACGCGCAACGAGGTCCCCGGGCCGAGATCACCGGCGGCGGCCCCCAAGGTGTCCACCCCCACGCCAGCGCCCGCGCCGGAAAAGGCGGAACCGCCGACCCCGGTGGAGCCACCGCCGCCGACGGCCACCGCCGAACCCGCGGCGGAGAGCGGGTCCGCGCCATCCCCGCCGGCCGGACCGGCGGGACAGACCGCCGCCGGCGCCGCACCCGCCATCCATCAGGACACGGCCGGCC
>JALWTY010000007.1 GCA_026993265.1 Desulfobacterales bacterium | reverse complement strand
CCCTTGCCCCGCGCCCACTTGGTCGCCCTGCCGGAACGCCCCCGTCGGGCGCGCACTCCGGTGGGATCGGCCCGCCGGCCCCACGATCCTGCCGGAGCCAGGTGTTGCGCGCGAAAAACCGGCCGCCCTTGGTCCTGGATGAAATTTCCCCAGACCCGCACCATGTCGCCCGGTCGCAGCTGGCGACCGTCTTTGGTGGCAAGCTCCTCTTTTCCGACCGCGAGCACCACGATTTTTTTCCCATCCTCGGTCGCAGTCAGCCCGGCGATGCCGCTGCTATCGGCCACCTCCAGCCGTATCTGGCCGGTTTCCGGCTCCACGGCCACGATCCGGCCCAAAACGACGTCCGCGGCCGCGACCGGAGAGGCGGCCGCTAACACCGCCGGCCACATCGCTAGAAATACCAAGACAAACCGCATTGCGACACCGTCTGCCGATAGGTCTCCGTGCTCAGGGTGGATTCATTGTCCCGCCATGTCACTTCTAAAAAGAATTGCCGATCATCCCGGCCGAGGATACGGCTGAGCCGCCAGGCAAAGGCAAGGTTGGTGTCGGTTCGCTGCCGGCCGTCACCACGCCCTTGGAATTCGTCTCGCTGGAGGGCGGCGCTGGCGACGATTTCAGTGGTATCGGTCGGCGTCCAGATGAGGGAAAACGCCCAACCTCTGCGATGATACGATTCGCGGACCAGGGAGGAATCGTTTGTTGCATACTCCATGACCAAAGAGGACTGCAATACCGGGGTCAAAAACAGGGTGGCGGCCACTTCGCTCCGGCGGTGGTCGTCTTTCCGTCCCGGCGCCGGTAACCGGAAACCGCGGCCCTGGCCCAGCATCGGTTGGGGGTTGCGATATTGCCGCCGGCTCCAGCTCTGCGTCGCGTCCAGGGTCAGCCGACCGGAGATCAGCCATTCCATAGAAATGGCCGCCAGCATTTCGTCGTGCTCCTCTTCGGGCAACATATCGTCCCGGTACGCCGTGGTCTCGGCCGTGATTGCCGGCTGCAACCGATCCTGAAACAGCGATGCGTGCAGGGTGGCGCCCACCGTCAACCGGCCGGTGTCGGGCAGGCGGAAATAGTCCCGGTAGTGGGCGACGACGTGCCATTCCACAGCCAAGGATTCGGGCGACGGCGGCACGACATGCTGCAATGCCAGGCCATAGGCGGCGAAGGCCGATCCCTGCGGGGTCGCGGCCAGCGGCGCGTTGTCATCGTAGCCGGCCGTCAGCTCCATGACTGTAGAACATCCAGCCGCCTTTGACGGCGCAACGCAGAAGCCACAGATCAGGAGACCGATGCCAAGGAAGAACCACATCTCCCTTCCGACCATAGTACACCGGCGTAAAAAAAGCGAGGGTGTCGGAGCGCCCGACACCCTCGCCCACAGAGAGGAACAGAGGATGAAAAAATGTTGGTGCACCGCCGGAAAAAGCCACGATTGGCTTTTTTCGCAACCTCTTACCGCCGGCCGCGCCCCATGCCGCGCCCCATGCCGCGTCCCATCCCCATGTTGCTGCCACTTCCCAAGCGCGATCTGGTGCCTTGGCGGATGGCGGTGCCGTCACCGCTACCGGCGTTGGCCGGCCGGCCATACGACCGCCGTTCTTCTTGACTCATGGTGCTCACCCGCGACTGCCATGCCTGGCGGAAGGCCTCCCGCTCCTCGGCCGGGGCGTCACGCAGGGTGCCACGCATGGCCGCCAGTTCATCGGTGGACATGCTGTTGTAATCGGTCTGGGACCAAGCCGGCGCCCCAGTGAGCATGAGGCCGGCAAGCAAGGCTGTCGCACCAAGGGCTGCTTTGCATGACTTGAACATGTTATACCTCCTTTAAATAGTTGATCCTTCTGGTTCGGCGCCATCGGCCATGATGCGCCCGCATACGTTGCCTTCCTGTATTTTCACACTGTGTGCCAAAGAAAGTTTTTTATAAATCATGTGTTATCAGTAGGTTATGTTTTTTGGCGCATTGCGGAACTCGACAAACGCAGTCGGCGACGACAAAAATGTCGAAGCAGCGGGGGCCAGCGGAAAGGAGGCGAGGTTGTCGGTGAGCGAGGTGAGTGAGAGGCGGCCGCGGCGAAAAACGGGGGTCAACCGCCGCCATTGACATACGGGCAGACCTCCAGGAAAAGGAACTCATCGGTCAGCCGGTCGTTGGCCGGGTTGTGATCCTCGCCAAGGGGGAGGCGCACCGTTGAGGAGATGGTGACCGCGCCGGCGGCGGAGATCTGTTCGCGGGCAATGGCGGTGTGCACGCTGACCGATTGGTTGGGCGCGAGATCTTGCACCAGGTGCTGTTCCGTCACCCCACCGATGGTCACCGTTACCTGGGCGGCGCTCACGTATTCCGTGCCGCGGTTCTCCACCAAGACCTCCAAGGGGATCT
>JALWTY010000006.1 GCA_026993265.1 Desulfobacterales bacterium | reverse complement strand
CACCGGCACGAGCCAGCTGGCCGAGGCGGCGGAGAACGGGGTGCCGGTGGCCGGCACGGTGACCGCCGAGATCAAGGGCGGCTACGAGGTGCGCCTCGCCGGCAACGCCCGGGGCTTTTGCCCTTATTCGCAGATGGAGCTCAGAAGGCGGGAGGAGCCGGCGGCCCATGTGGGCGAACGGTTGAGTTTCCTGATAACGAAGTTCTCCGAGGACGGCCGCAACATCGTCCTTTCCCGCCGCCGCCTTCTCGAGCAGGAGCAGGCCGAGGCCAGGGAGCGGCTGCGGGAGCGGCTGGAGCCGGGCATGGTCTGCCGGGGCCGGATAACCGCGGTGCGCGATTTCGGCGCCTTTGTCGAGGTCGAGGGGGTGGAGGGGCTGATCCCGGTCTCCGAGGTCTCCTGGGGCCGGGTCGAGGACCTGCGCGACCGGCTCAAACCCGGCGACGAGGTGGAGGTGGCGGCCCTGAAGCTCGACTGGGACAACGACCGGCTCACCTTTTCCCTCAAGGCCGCGGCCCCTGATCCCTTCATTGATCCCCGTTTCGCCCCCGGCACCAGCCACAGCGGCCGGGTGACCAGGCTCGCGCCCTTTGGCGCCTTTGTAGCCCTGGCCGGGGACGGCCCCGAGGGGCTGGTCCACGTCTCCGCCCTGGCCGGCGGCCGCAGGATACACCATCCCCGCGAGGTGGTGGCGGTGGGGGACGAACTCCGGGTGCGGGTGGAAAAGGTCGATCCGGAAAGGAAAAGGATATCGCTCGTGCCGGTGGAGATGGGCGGGGACGAGCCAGCCGCGGACGAGGTGCGGCAGCATGTCGCCCGTTCCGCTCCCGCCGCGATGGGCACCTTGGGGGATCTCCTGGCCGCCAAGATGAAAAAGAGGGAGTGACCACCCTATGCACAGAGGGACTGCTATTCGAGCGGGGAGACCACGCCCACGCCGTTGATGTTCTGCTCGATTCTGGCGGGGTTGCCAATGTAGCTGACATCGCCGACGCCGCTGATATCCACCTTCAGAAGCTTGCTTGCGTTTACGGTGGCGTCTCCCGAGCCGCTGATGTTGATCGAGGTCTCGCCGGTCTTGAGATGGGCTGCGTCTATGGAGCCGGAACCGCTGAGGGTGGCGTCGAATCTCGCGGCCAGGCCCTCAAGGCGGATGTCGCCGGAGCCGTCGACCAGCAGGCTGAGGTTGCGGCTGTTGATGCCGCTTGCGTTTATGTCGTCGGAGCCGCTTGAGATGATGGCCTCGAGTGACGGCATCTCTATCTCCACCCTGGGGCCGATTTCCGGGCAGATGGCGCGGTCCGAGAAGATCATCAGCCGGTTGCCCTGCAGGGTGGTGATGATGTGGGGCAGGATGTTCTCGTCTGCCGTTACCCGCACCCGGAAAGCCGGGGCCGAGCTATTTATCTCGATGTCGAACACGCCGCTCGAGTCCACGACCTCGAAACCGGAGATGTCCCTGGTCTCGGTCCTGGCCTTGCCATTGCCCTCCAGGCAGTTGCTGTAAACGAACATTGCGGCCGCGGCGGTGAACGGGAAGAGGACGGCGATTATTGCGGTTGTGATCGAGCGCATGGCCTTTCTCCCTGAAGGTTCCGGTTGGATGAACATTATTATTGCACACTAACCATCGGCTGGATTTATTGCAAGGCCGCGCTGCCTTGCGGCTTCGAAAAGGAGCACTGCCGCGGCCGCGCTGACGTTGAGGGACTCTACTCCCGCAGCCATGGGAACGGAGACGATGAAGTCGCAGCGCTCCCGGATTATCGGCCGCAGGCCCCGGTGCTCCCCGCCCATGACCAGGCAGGCCGGGCCGGAAAGATCCGTCTGCCATACCGGTTCCCCGCCGCTGTCGGCGCCGTAGATCCACAGCCCCCTTTCCTTGAGCGCATCCAGGGTCCTGGCCATGTTGGTCACCCGGGCTATCGGGATTCTTGCCGCGGTTCCGGCCGAGCTCTTCATCACCGCGCCGCCGGGCGGAGCGCTGTTGTCCCGGCTGACGACGACGCCGTCGGCCCCGGCCGCGGCCGCGCTCCTGATCACCGCGCCCAGGTTGCCGGGATCCTGGATCCGGTCCAGGGCGATGAGCAGGGGGGGGCGGTCCGCTGGCAGTCTTTCCGTCAGTTCCTCAAGGGCCAGGATAGGAAACGCGCTCACCCTGGCCGCGATCCCCTGATGCGTCCGGCCGCGCATGACCTCGGGCGGGCGGGCCGGCCGCGAGACCTTGATCCGCTTGCGGGCCGCCAGTTTCCTTGCCCGCAGGAGCCCGCCGCTTCTGGGCTCCTTGAGAAAGATCACCTCGGTGACCCGGCCGGGATGGTTTTCCAGCATCTCGCACACCGGGTGGACGCCCCATATGTAGTCGTCCGCGCTCACCGGCCCATGAGCTCCGCCGGGATGGGGGCGCCGTCGGCCGTGCGCCGGGCGCGCGCCCGTTCGGCGAGGATTATCCCTTCGACCTGGGCCACGGCCCGGTCGAGGTCGTCGTTGATCACGACGAAACCGTAATCCCTTGCCCGGGCCATCTCGCCGGAAGCGGCCGCGAGCCTGCGGCGCATGGTGGCCTCGTCCTCGGTGCCGCGGCCGCGCAGGCGGCGTTCGAGCTCCTCATGCGACGGCGGCAGGATGAAGATGGAGACCGCGTCCGGGACGCGGGCCATCACCTGGGACGCGCCCTGGACGTCGATGTCCAGGACCACGTCGCGGCCGGAGGCGGTTTGCCTGTTTACCGCCTCCCCGCTCGTGCCGTAGAAGTTGCCGTGGACCTCGGCCCATTCGAGAAAACCGCCCTGGTCGCGCAGCCGGATGAACTCTTCCCGGCTGATGAAGTGGTAGTCGCGGCCGTCCTCCTCGCCGGGCCTGGGGTTCCTGGTGGTGTGGGAGACCGAGAACACCAGGCCGGGGATATGGGCCATTACCCGTTTGAGCACCGTGGACTTGCCCGCGCCCGACGGCGCCGAGACGATGAATATGCAGCCTTTCATGCTCCCTCTCCTGCAGGCTCGCTTCCGGCGGTGAACCGCTGGGTGAGGGTTTCCGGATTGACCGCCGAGAGGATCACGTGGTTGCTGTCGAGGATGATTATCGCCCTGGTGCGGCGGCCCTCGGTGACGTCGATCAGCCGTTTCTCCTGCCGGGCCTCGTCCTTGAGTTTCTTCATCGGCGAGCTCTTGGGGTTGACCACCGCGAGGATGCGGCCGGCCGCCACCATGTTGCCGAAACCTATGTTTATCAGTCTGCGGTCCATTTCAGAAGCCAGAAGTCAGAAGTCAGAAGTCAGAAGCCGGATGGGGGTTATTCGAGGTTTTGTACCTGTTCGCGCATCTTTTCCACCTCGTTCTTCAGGGTGACCGTGTGGTGGGCGATGGCGGCGTTGGCTATTTTCGATGCAATGGTGTTTATCTCGCGGAAGAACTCCTGGAGCAGGAAATCCAGCCTGCGGCCCACCGGCTCGTCTTCGTCTATTATGGCGCGGAACTGCCCGAAGTGGCTGCGCAGCCGGACCAGCTCCTCGGTCACGTCGGTGCGGTCGGCGAGAATCGCCGCCTCCTGGTGCATCCGGGCCGGATCCAGGCGCTCGTCCGCGAGCAGATCCCCGATCCTCGTCTTGAGCGCGGCCTGCCGTTCCTCGAGCACCGCAGGCAGGCCGGCCTCTATCGCGTTTACCGTGCTTTCGAGCGTTTCCAGCCGGTCGAGCAGGTCGGCGCGCAGGTTTTTCCCCTCGGCCGCGCGCATGGCGCAGGCCTCGCCGAGGGCGGCGTCCAGGGCGGAGCCGATCGCGGGCCAGAGGGCTTCCAGATCCTCGTTCTCCTCCTCGGTGATGAAGATGTCGCGGAAGGCGGCGATGTGTTCCAGTCCGGGCTCTTCTTTTATGCCCAGGGTGCTGGCCACCCGCCGCAGGCAGCGGTGGTACTGGCGGGCGAGGTCGAGATCGGGCACGAGCCGCACCTTGCCCGCCAGGGCCTCGGGGCAGTCGATGCCCACCTCCACGTGCCCGCGGCTGAAGACCGCGGCCACCTTCTTCCTTATCCGGTCCTCCAGCGGCAGGAGCCTGCGGCTCATTTTTATCCGCAGGTCGAGGTAACGGTGGTTCACCGAGCGGACCTCGGCGGTGATGGTCCTGCCCCCGTGCCCGGCCGCGCCGCGGCCGTACGAGGTCATGCTAAGCGGGGTGCTCATTGGATCTTCTCCATCAGTTCGGCGTTGCTGGCGGTGGCGGTGCCGACCTTGCCCACCACGATGCCGGCGGCGTGGTTGGCGAGGATCGAGGCCTGGGCAAAGGAGAGGCCGCCGGCCAGGGCCAGGCCTATGGTGGCGATGACCGTGTCGCCCGCGCCGGTGACGTCGTAGACCTCGCGGGCCTGGGTGGGAATGGTCATCACCTCGCCGCTGTCGTCATACAGGGCCATGCCCGCCTCGCCCCGGGTTATGAGCAGGGCCCTGGGCGCGAGCCTGCCCATGATGGCCGCGGCGGCCCGGTCCAGGTCTTCCAGGGTCCTTATCCTCACCCCGCTCATCAGCTCGGCCTCGTGGTTGTTCGGGGTTATCAGGGTGACCCCGGCGAAGCGCTGGATGTCCTCGGGCTTGGGATCGCAGATGACCGGAACCGCCTTGTGCTTCCTGACCGTCTCCCGGACGATGTCCATCACCCCGGCGGTTATCATCCCCTTGTTGTAGTCGGAGACGACGACCGCGTCGACGTCGTGGATTTTTTTCTCGAGATAGTCCTTGAACCCTGGAACGAGATCGGCCGGAAAGGGCGAGGTCTCCTCCCGGTCCACCCGCACCACCTGCTGGCTCTGGGCGATGATCCTGGTCTTCTTGGTGGTGGGGCGGCCGGAGACGCGGAAGACGCCGTCGGCCGGGATCTTGAGCTTTTCGAGCATGCCGAGGAGGTGGTCGCCCATGACGTCGTCGCCGACCACGCCGCAGATCTCGGCCTCGCCGCCCAGGGCCTTGATGTTGTTGAGCACGTTGGCCGCGCCGCCCAGAAGCAGGTTCTCCCGGGTGACGTTGACCACCGGCACCGGGGCCTCGGGCGAGATCCGTTCCACCGTGCCCCAGATGAAGTGGTCGATGATGATGTCGCCGATGATGAGGACGCGCAGGCTGGAAAATCCTCTTATGGCCCGTTTCAGTATCTCCTTGTCTGTATCTGTGATTCCCATCTGGTTCTTGCGCCGCTGGCTGTGGCCGCCGGGTGCGACCGGGGCCGTTTTCGTGTTGTTGCCGTTTTCCACCATCGGGCGGTTACTGTCAAGGGGAAAGGTCTCCTCTCTTCTCGTGGTGCGTTTGTTGCATGGATGCATTTTCATTTGATGGACTCGTAACAACGAGTCCATCATCCGCCGCAGGACGCGGCGGCGAAATTGCGCTGTTTGAAAAACTGCGTAATTTCGAGAGGAAAGCCGAAGCTACGCTTTGGCTTTCCGTTGAGTAACAACGGCAGGAAGCCGTTGTTACGATTTCATCTTCATTTAAAGATCCGGAAAAAATTGCCGATATAAAAAGAAGCCCGGAAATCCGGATTTCAGGAGGAGAGATCATGGCCGTCGGATCCATATCGAGCATAGGCATAGGTTCAGGTCTCGAGCTGCAGAGCATCCTCGACCAGCTCCGCGAGGTGGACGAGGAGGCCCAGCTCGATCCGAAAAGGGAGCGCAAGGCCGAGCTGGAAGAACGTCTCGACGAGTTTACCGTGGTCAAGAACAAGGTGCTCGACATCAAGAGCGCGGCCCTGACCCTTTCGCTTTCCTCCACCTTCAATGCCAGAACCATAGAAAGCTCGGACACCTCGGTGATGACCGCCACCGTGCTCGACTCCACCGCCACCGGCGCCACCCAGGTCACGGTGGACCGGCTGGCGTCGAAAAGTTCCTGGCTCTCCGACGGCCAGGCATCAGCCGATTCCATCGTCTACGTCCCCACCAGCCAGGAGAGCACCAGCGGGGTGGCCGATCCGGCCAGCGGCGCGGTCATGCTCGAGGGCGAGACCCTCACCATCACCTTTGCCGGCAGCACCACCATCTCGCTCACCGCGCCCGCGGGCGGCTGGACCATGAACGAGCTGGTCAGCCAGATAAACAGCGCCGCCGACAACCAGGGCGGTCCCGGCGACAACGGCAGGTACGTCACCGCCGAGACCTACACCGTGGGCAGCGATACCTACCTGCGGATAAGGAGCGACACCAGCGGCGGCACCGGCGAGAGCAACCGGGTGGAGGTGAGCGAGACCCTGACCGGCCTCGATTTCGAGCCCCCTGTCGATGTGTTCCAGTACCAGGTGGGCAGCGACGTGGTCACCCTGAACGTGGAGGCCGACACAACCCTGTCCGGGCTGGCCGCGTTGATAAATGACGACGCCGACAACCCCGGGGTCACCGCCTCGGTCATCGACGACGGCAGCGGTTCCAGCTCCTACAAGCTGCTCATCCAGGCGGACGACACCGGCGAGGATCACCGCATCAGCGTCACCACCCAGCTCGACGACATCGCCATGAGCGAGGAGACCGGCGCGGGCGGGGCCTCCCTCAACGCCCAGGTCACCATCGACGGCATCAGCTACCAGCGTCAGAGCAACACCATAAGCGACGTGCTCACCGGCATAACCATGAACCTCGCCGCCACCGGTTCCGCCACCCTGACGGTGAGCGGCAGCGAGGAGAGCGTCAAGGACCTGATAAGGGAGATGGTCGACGCCTACAACGCCGCTACCCAGGAGTTGAGGAGCAACACCGCCTACGACGAGGACACCGGCGAGTTCGGCATCCTTGCCGGCACCTCCCTGCGCGGTCTGTCCTTTGATCTTCAGGATCTCATGACCAGCACGGTGCGGGCCGACAGCGAGGGCGAGGTCACAAGCCTCTTCGACCTGGGTCTTGAGTTCGAGCGCGACGGCACCATCAGCATCGACGAGGATACCCTGGACAGCGTCATTACCGACAGCTTTGACAATGTCAAGGCCTTCTTCCTTGGCGACGACGACCGCGACATCACCGGCATGGCCGATCTGGTCAACGACCGTCTCCGGGCCGTCACCGGCGGCAGCGGGCAGATAGAGGGGGAGAAGGCCGCCACCAACGAAATGATCTCGGATCTGGAAGACCAGATAGAACGCATCTCCGCCCGCCTCGACCGGCGCTATGAGATTTTGTCTAAACAATTCGTCGAACTGGACCGATACATGAGTCAGATGACGGCGCTGTCCGATTACCTGACCAGCCAGTTCGACAGCCTCAGCAAGTCGGCCGGCGGTTCTTCGGGCAGCAAGTAAGGAACCGCACAGCAAGTGGAGGAGTTCATGGCGCCCAACGGATATCTGAAAGCGTACCGCGAGGCGGGCAGGCAGGCGGTCATTCATCCGGTCAAGCTGATTCACATGATGTTCGAGCGGGCCATAACCCTGTTGGACGAAGCCGAAAAGGGGGCCCTGGCCAACGATCCCAGGCAGCGGGGTGAGAACATATCCCGGGTCATCGCCATCCTGAACGAGCTGAACGCTTCCCTTGACCATGAGAATGGCGGGGAGCAGGCCGCATTCCTCGCCGGTCTGTACGAATCGATGATCGTGGAGCTGCCCAAGGTCTCCATCGATAACGACGTGGAAGTGATCCGCCGGACCAGGCGGTACATGGGCCGCCTGAAGGAGATATGGGAGGAAACCGCCATGGACGAACATGAATCCGGGCAGGGCGCTACCGAAAAGGGGCGGGCCCGTGCTTTCTGCGGCGGCAGGAGGGGAGAAAGCGTAAGTGTCGCGAATCTCTCCGTCTCCATATGACCGGGGTTGACGCAATGCGGGGTAAGGATTTGGCCGACGAGGCAGGAAGCCTGCTCTGCCTGCTGGAGAAACAGGCAGAAGCTATCCGTTCGGAGGCGGATATTGCCCGTTTGCGGGGCGAGTTGATCCGCGGCTGCGCGCGGTTGGCCAACGCCGTGGATGCGGCCGGGTATGATCGGGCCGTGGCGGGGGAGACGCTTTCCGCCCTGCGGGAGGCCTGCCGCCGTCTCATGGCGGGGGCGGAGGCAAGGCGGCGGAAGATCGCGGCGGAGATGGCCGCGGTACGCCGCGGAAGGATGGGGCTGAAAAAATACGGCCCGGACAGTGGTGCGCACAACGGTTTCGTCCGGGTGTCCGTTTGAGACGGGAAACGGTTGCCGGACCGGCTCTTCGCGCGCAGGGTGTGGATGCGGGACGGCCGGGACCGGAAAGAGGCTGGAGGAGGTCATGGTAGACATAAACATCAGCACCGACATCAAGGGGGTCGGTATTCCCCAGGTGGCCGCGGTCGAACGCGAGGATCGCGACAAGCCGCGGGTGGCCCCGGTCGGGGATGCCGGCGGTTCCTCCGGGGCGGCTGTGGACGACAAGGTTCTGCACGGAAGGGCCCCTTCGCGCCCGGTCTCCGAGGAGGAGGTCAAGAAGTCCCTGGAGATGATCGAAAAGCGGCTTGCCGAGATGAGCACCAGGCTCTCGTTTTCCCTTAGCAGGGATCCCGAGGCGGTCATCGTTCAGGTGAAAGACAGCGCGAGCGGCGAGGTGATCCGCCAGTTTCCGAGCGAGGAGGTTCTCGCCCTGCGGGAGAAGCTCGACGAGCTGGCGGGGCTGCTTTTCGACACCAAGGCCTGATGTCAGCGCTGCCCGCGGTTTGCGCACCCTGTCGGCCAAATGGCAGGGTGAAGGCGGCGGTGCGTTCTTTTCCGCATTCCCCTTAACCTCGCCCGGCCCGGCCGTCCACCGTGCCTGCGGCGCCCCCTCATGAATCTCCCTTTTCCGGGCCGGAGGGCCGTAATCCGCGCGCCAGTTTTTCCCTTGACAATTCTGTTCCCCCTCTTTATAGGTAGGTTTTCAAAATTTCATGAGCGTTCATTCATTTCCTTATTTACATATCAAACCTTAACTTCAAGGAGACCGGAAACATGTCTAAACTGGTAGCACCTCACGGTGGAAAGGGGCTTGTCTGCTGCCTTCTGCACGGCAACGAGCTCGAGGCTGAAAAGAGCAAGGCCCAAGGCCTCAAGAAGGTCCAGATCAGCGCCCGCGCCAAGGGCGACCTCATCATGATGGGCATCGGCGGTTTCTCCCCGCTCGACGGCTTCATGACCAGGGCCGACTGGAAAAGCGTGTGCGAGAACTTCACCCTGGCCGACGGCACCTTCTGGCCCGTGCCCATCACCCTCGACGTCTCCAAGGAAGACGCCGATTCCATCAAGGAAGGCGACGAGATCGCCCTCGAGCACGAGGGCACCATCTACGCGACCATGAAGGTCACCGAGAAGTACGAGATGACCGAGGCCGACAAGAAGTGGGAGTGCGAGAAGGTCTTCAAGGGCCAGGGCGAGGACTCCGCCGACGACAAGTTCTGGAAGGTCGCTCTCGAGGATCATCCCGGCGTGCAGATGGTCATGGGGCAGAAGGAGTACAACCTGGCCGGCCCGGTCAAGGTTCTCTCCGAGGGCGAGTACCCGACCAAGTACAAGGGGGTTTACCTGACCCCGGCCGAGACCCGCGCCATGTTCGACGAGCGCGGCTGGAAGGAGGTCGCGGCCCTGCAGCTCCGCAACCCCATGCACCGCTCCCACGAGTTCCTGGCCAAGATCGCCATCGAGGTCTGTGACGGCGTGCTCATCCACTCCCTCATCG
>JALWTY010000005.1 GCA_026993265.1 Desulfobacterales bacterium | reverse complement strand
AATCCGGCTGGAAAATGCTCATTTACTCCATGTAAACTGCGCTTTTTCGCCGGATTTTTCCTTGCCTCGTCTGCGCTCGCTACGTTTTTCAACGGGCTGGTAAAGCCCAAGGTAATGTACGCCCGGACTATCGTGCCACCCCTAACATCCAGTTGAAAACCTGCTTGTGTTTTTCCGCCGGATTCTTCCTTGCCTCATCTGTGCCCGCTACGTTTTCTCAACGGGCTGCCAAGTGTATCGAAATTTTTTCTTGGTCATCGGGCCGGACAGGAAACACTTTTTGCAGGGCCACCAATGATGAGGGAGGTTGTTTTTTTTGTCAAGACAACTTAACGAGTGGTGGCCAGGTATGGGATGTTTTATTATGGCGGCGGCGCGGCCGATGGGGTAAAATCACTCCTTCCGCCCCGGCTCCGGATGAGCCGGAAAACCTTCCATGGTCGCATGCGCCGCAGGGCATGGGCGTTATTCCATATGGTTGCCAGAAGCAAGAAAGAGCAGGATGACGTCATCGAGGTGACGCTCGAGCCGGACGACCTTCATCCGGTGGTCAGCCTCGACGACAGCGAGCGGCTGCCGGTCGTCGGTCAGCCGGGGCTGCACCGCTACCTGAAGGAGATAAGCCAGTACCGTCTCCTGAGCCGGGAGGAAACCGAGGAGCTGGCCCGGCGCTACCAGGAGACCGGAGACCGGGAGGCGGCCTACCGTCTGGTCACCTCCAACCTGCGGCTGGTGGTCAAGGTGGCCATGGACTTCCAGAAGTACTGGATGCAGAATTTCCTCGACCTGGTCCAGGAGGGCAACGTCGGCCTGGTGCAGGCGGTGAAGAAGTTCGATCCCTACCGCGGGGTGAAGTTTTCCTATTACGCCGCCTTCTGGATCCGGGCCTACATCCTCAAGTACATCATGGACAATTGGCGCCTGGTCAAGATCGGCACCACCCAGGCTCAACGCAAGCTTTTTTTCAGCCTGAACAAGGAGAAAAGGCTGCTCGAGGCCAAGGGATTCAAGCCGGACACCAAGCTTTTGGCGCAAAGGCTCCACGTGAGCGAGAACGAGATAATCGAGATGGACCAGCGCCTTTCCGGCGGCGATGTCTCGCTTGACAGCCCGATAAAGCACGATTCCGACGACCAGCACAAGGATTTTCTTCCCTGGCAGGGGCCCGGAATCGAGGAGACCGTGGCCGAAAGCGAGTTCCATGAACGGATAAACGCGGTCATCGACCGGATGCGGGCGAGCCTGAACGAAAAGGAGCTCGCCATCCTCGACGACCGTCTTCTGAGCGACTCCCCCCAGACCCTGCAGCAGATAGCCGACCGCTTCGGCGTGTCCAGGGAGAGGGTGCGGCAGATAGAGGTGGGGCTGCTCAAGAAGATGCGCAATTTTTTCGAAAACGAAATCCCTGACATCCGGGATTTCCTGGACGAGATCATCGACAGCTGGCGCAAGAGCGGATAGGCACTGGGCCGGCGGCGGCTATTTTATTAAGGACGTGACATGACAGAGATGAAAGTTCCCCTGCTCGACCTGCGGGAAAACCTTGCCCCCATGCGGGACGAGATCGTCGCCGCGGTCACCGGGGTCATCGACTCCACCAGGTACATCCTCGGCCCCGAGGTCGAGGCCTTTGAGAAAGAGGTCGCCTCCTACTGCGGCGCGGCCGGGGGCGTCGGGGTCTCGAGCGGCACCGACGCTCTCATAGTCGCTTTGATGGCGGCCGGCGTCGGCCGCGGAGACCTGGTCGTCACTACGCCCTACAGCTTTTTCGCCACCATGGGCAGCATCCTGAGGGTGGGGGCGAAGCCCTATTTCATAGACATCGAGCCGGAGAGCTTCAACATCGACGCAAGCCTGCTCGCCAGCGCCCTGGAGGACCGGAGACTGCGGGAGCGGGTCAAGGTGATCATGCCGGTGCATCTGTTCGGCCAATGCGCCGACATGGACGCCATCCTGTCCACCGCCAACCGTTACGGCATCGCGGTGATCGAGGACGCAGCCCAGGCCATAGGCGCGGCCTGTCCGGTGGCTGAGGGCGGAAAAACCGTATGGAAAAAGGCCGGAGCCATGGGCGATGCCGGCTGTTTCTCCTTCTTCCCCAGCAAGAACCTCGGCGGCATCGGCGACGGCGGCATGGTGGTCACCAGCGACTGGGAGATGGCAAGGTACATGCGCAGCCTGCGGATGCACGGGGAGACCGAGCGCTACCATCACGCCTTTGTCGGCGGCAACTTCCGCCTCGATCCGGTGCAGGCCGTGGTGCTGCGGATCAAGCTCGGCCGCCTTGAAAAGTGGCACGCCATGCGGCGGGCCAACGCCGATCTCTACGACCGTCTCTTCGAGGAAAGCGGACTCTGCGGCGCGGAACTCGTGAAGATCCCGCCGCGGGTGTACGCCGGGGCCGCGGCCGCAGCCGGAGAGGATGGGGCCGACCATCACATCTTCAACCAGTACGTGATCAGGGTCCGCGAACGCGACCGGCTGGCCGGCTTCCTGCAGGAAAACGGCATCGGCTGCGCCATATACTATCCTGTCACCCTGCCCAGCCAGGAGTGCGTGGCCGGGCTGGGGTACGAGAAGATCCGGTTCCCCGAGGCGGAACGGGCCGCGGCCGAGACCATCGCCCTGCCGATATATCCGGAACTGCCTGATTCCGCTCAGCAGCTCGTGGTGGAGAAAGTTGCCGCTTTTTACAAGGAAAACGGTCTGTTCTGAGATGCGGGCGGCGCGCCGGCCCGGCGTTTTCGTCCTGGCCGCGGTCATTTTCGCGGCATGGGCCGCTCCTGGGTCTGCGCTCGAGCTGGGCGCTTTCTTTCCCCTGTCCGACTTCCTGCCCGCTTCCGAGCTCAGAAACGATTCCCCCCCTCCCTGGAAGCAGCTCTGGGACGAGGCCCGCGGGCTCGCCCGCAGGGAAAGGCTTGCCGACGCGGCGGCAAGATACGCGGCCGCTGCGGGGATGGCGGGCCGGCGCAGACAGCTTGAGTGGGAGCGGGCCTGCGTGCTTGCCGGGATGAAAAAATGGCAGGACGCCGCGGTCATACTCGAGCCGCTGGTCGAAGAGAATCCGGCCGAGGTGGATTACCTGACCCTGCTCGGGCTGGTCATGTTCGAGCGGGGCCGTTTCTCCCGGGCACTGGCCCTGTTCGAACAGGCAGCCGCTCTTTCCTCCGGCGATCTCCGCGCCCTGGCCGGCCGGGCCCTGAGCCTGATCGCCCTGAACCGCAAGAAGGAGGCCCTGCCGTTCCTGCAGCGGCTCGAGCGCCGCGCTTCCCGCCGCCGCGAGGTCAAGATGGCCCTGGCCTCGCTCGCCTTTGAGCTGAAACGTTACCCCCTTGCGCGGCGGCACATCGTTCCCCTGGCAAGGGAGCGCAAGGCGCCGGCCGGGGTTCTCAGGCTGGCGGCCAGGGTGCATGAGCGGCTGCGCCACAACCGCGCCGCTTCTGTCTACTGGCGGCGCATACTCTCCCTCGAACCCGGAGACCGCGAGGCCCACGGCCGCCTCGCCATTTATTACGAAAACAGCGGCAGGTACGGCAAGGCCCTGTTTCACCTGAAGAAACTCCTCGACAGCGACGCCAAGAACGCTTCCCTGCTCAAGCGCATATGCCGTCTGCTCGTACAGCAGGACCGCTTCGCCGAGGCGCTTCCCTATTTCGAGCGTTACGTCCTTCTCCGGCCCGACGACCGTGAGGCCCTGCGCTCCATCATCAACCTCAACGTGGCTCTGGGCGCCGACGCCGTTGATTTCTACCGCCGGATTCTGTCGGTCCGGCCCGACGACCCCGCCCTGGTGGAGAGCCTGACCGGCGATCTCCTCGCCGCAGGCGACAGCGAGGGCGCGCTCTTTGTCCACGAGCATCTTGTCCGCATCGCCAAGGGAGAGAAAAAGGCCGCAGCCATAAGGCGCATGATTCCCCTGCTCGAGAGCCTGGGCCGTCAGGACAGGCTGGTGCGGGCCCTTGAGGAGCTTTTTGAACTCGATCCGGATGACAGCTCGGTCGCCTTGAGGTTGGCCTCCATTTACCTGGATACCGGCAATACGGACGGAGCGGCGGCCATCATCGGCCGTCTTGCCGCTTCTCCGGTGGCTGCCTCGGCCGATTTCCTCTGCCTGCGGGGACGGCTCGAACAGGCCAGGGGGCATGGCTATGCGGCCATGAAAGATTACATGGCCTGTCTTGACATACGGCCGTGGGACGACGGCGTGAGGCGGCAGGGCATGGATATCGCGGCCAGGATGGGGCTTGCCGGAGTGCTGCGCGATCTCGCCGCCGGCGTTGCCGGCCAGGGCGGCGAAGACGACCTCGTCTTTCTGGCCCGGGCCCTGACGGAGGCAGGGCGTTACCGTGAGGCCCTTGCCATCTATGACGAGCTTCTCGGCGAGGCCGGGGAAGGAGACGGCGTCAGGGCGGATCTTCTCATCGATCAGGCCGGGACTCTCTTCCGGGCCGGTCTTGATTTCGAGGCCGAGGCCCGGCTCTTCCAGGCAATAGGCGAGGGACACGGCGCGGGCAGGGCGGCCGCGGGCATGCTCTTTTCCCGCTATCTTGAGCGCGACCTCGATCTTGCCGCCGCCCTGCTGGAGTACATGAACAGGCTTGCGCCCGATGGGGATCCGGCCCTTGTCCTCGACCGGGCCAGGCTTCTGGCCGCTCGCGGTGAACTCGACCGGGCCAGGAAGCTCTGCCTCGATGTCATGGCCCTTGACCCTTCCGGCCGGGATATGGCCGGAGTCAGGCTCGAGGCCGATCTTCTCGCGGCTGATATCCTGGTCAGGCAGGGTATGCTGGCCGAGGCGGAGAGGGTCTGCCTGACCCTTCTGGGCCGCGAGGACGACTACCGGGTAGTTGCCCTGCTGTACCGCATATACCGGCTGGCTGGCGAGGGGCGGGCTGCCGGGCGTCTTCTTGCGTCCCATCTGAAGAAGAACAGTGATCCCGCCGCGGTTGCGGCCCTGGCTACGGCCTTTGCCGACAGCGGCATGCCTGTAGAGGCCGCGGAACTCGCCGGCAAGGTGCTTGCCGTGGCGCCGGAATCGGTCACCATGACCATGCTCGCGGCCCGTAGCCTGGAGGCGTCGGGAGATGTGCGCGGGGCGCTTGCCGCCCTCAAGAGGTCGCCGGTTTTTTCCGGCGAGGAGAGCCTTCAGGTGATGGCCGCCTTTCTGTACGCCGCCATGAACGACTACCGAGCCGCCGCGGCCCAGGCGACCATGGTGCTGCTTTCCTGGCCGGAGCGGCGCGACATGCAGATGCTCAATCTGATGGGCCGGGCCGCAAGCTCCGGGCGCAGCACGGCCCTGGAAGCAATGGCCGAAGTGTTTGACCCTGATCTCGACCGCAGGGTCGGCATGGCGCTTGACCAGGCCGGTATTCACATCGATGTTCCCGCGCCGCGCCGCAGTATCTGGGATATCATCACCTTCAGCCGCGCCCGGGAACGCTCCGAGGTCGAGCGGGCCATGGACCCGGCCATGATCGTCACCTCGATCCTCTCCGGCGGCCGGCTTGCGGCGGTGGTCGCGCCCTGGTATGCGGATTACCACTGGCGCGGGCGCATCATGGAGGGTATCGCAAGGTTCCGCTGAGGGCTAACAGCCCGTTGAAAAACGTAGCGAGCGCAGATGAGGCAAGGAAAAATCCGGCGAAAAAGCGCAGTTTACATAGGGTAAATGAGCATTTTGAGCCGGATTTTGACGCAGAATCATCAAACGCAGTAGTTTTTCAACGGGCTGCTAAAGAAGGAGGGCGTATGACCGGCTGGTTCGAGGTTCTTGAAATAATATTTTTTCTCGCCGTCTGGCTGCTTGCGGTGCTGTACCTCGTGCCCGGCGACCGCGGAGGATTCTCCTGAAGGAAGGACGAGGGCTGGCCCGGAGGGTCTGCGGGTATGCGCGGGGAGCGGCCGCGCGGCGATGACGGCGGCAAGGCGGAGGAAGGCGAGAGGCAGAATTGAATAGCGAGAGCCCGCAAGGGGACGGTTGCGCGGCGCCCGTCCCGCCTTTGGCCGGCCTTGTGTTTTACGCCTTGTCGCTTCGTTCCCGGGGGCAGACCGCGGCCAAACCTGTTGACAAGGCGGAGAAAAAATAAAACAATGACATGACCTCCTGTCCCGACCGCGCAGCCGGGCAGGAGTTTTTCTTTTTCGTTAATGACAAAGAGTTCGCACGGAGGTGTTGTAAGCGATGGTTGAGCGTATCCCCATGTCCCGCACCGGTCACGAACGGTTGCGGGAGGAACTGGAGCGGCTGCAGCGGGTGGACCGTATCGAGGTGGTCCGGGCCATCGAGTCGGCCCGGGAGCACGGCGATCTCAGGGAGAACGCCGAGTATCACGCGGCCAAGGAGAAACAGGGCTTCATCGAGGGACGGATAATGGAGCTCAAGGACAAGCTCGGCCGCTGCGAGGTGATCGACTGCACCAGGGTTTCCTGCGACCGGGTCGTGTTCGGAACCGTGGTCACCCTGCTCGACCTCGAGACCGACGAGGAGCTGACCTACCAGCTTCTCGGGCCGGAGGAGGCGGACGTGGACAAGGGCAGCATCTCGGTGGCTTCTCCAATAGGCCAGGCGCTCCTCGGCAAGGAGGTTGGCGACGAGGTGGCGGTGAGCACTCCCAACGGCCGCCGCGAGTTCGAGATCATCGACATCTCTCCTTCCGAATCTGCCTGAGGGGCGGGCGGCAGGCGGAAAACCAAGTCTTTTGCTCTGCCTTATTGGACGGAGGGCTGTTCCAGGCCGGCGAGGAAAATGCGGCTCACCTGGGCCGCGGTTTCGTTTATGTCATAGGTGGTGTCCGGGTTGAGGATCCAGAGGCGGGCGCACTCGTCGATGGCCCCGAAGATGGCGCGCTTGGCGATGCCGGGCTTCACCTCGGGCCGGAAGACCCCCATCTCCTGTCCCTTCCTGATGATGGCGCTGATGATGTCGATGTACTCGATGAACTTGGTGTTGCGGTACTCGCGCATGAACTTGTTGCTTTGCCTCAGCTCCATCTGCAGCACCTCGGCAAGGCTTTTCCTGCGGCGGACGAGCCCGAGATGCTGGGCGATGAATATCTCGAGCATCCGCCGCGGGTCTTCCTCCTTTTCGATCAGTTTTTTTACCTCGAGGATTATCTTGCCGATCTCCTCCTCGAACAGGGAGATGAGGATGTCGTACTTGTTGTTGAAGTAGAGGTAGATGGTGCCGTCGGCCACGCCCGCCTGCCTTGCGATGTCCGAGATCCTCGCGTTGAAGAACCCTTTTTCCGCGAACACGTTCACCGCGGCGTCGATGATTTTCTGATGTTTGTCCGATATACGCATGGGCTTGGCCAGACTCGTGGCATGTGTTATTTTTGACCATCTGCGGGATTCATGCCGGCGGACGGCCTTTTGTGTCAGTAAATGAACGTTCATTCATTTTATAAATTGAGCGGCTTTCCCTGTCAACAGGATGGTTTCGCGTGATCCCGGGCTGCGGCGGGCGGGCGCGTGGTGCCAATCCGTAACGAGAACGAGCAAGGAGAAGAGATGAAGGTTCTGGTGCTGGGATCGGGCGGGCGTGAGCATGCCCTGGCGTGGAAGATAGGTCAGAGCCCCAAGGTTGAGAAGGTATATTGTGCCCCCGGCAACGCCGGCATAGCCGTGGACGCCGAGTGCGTCGACATCGCGGTGGACGATTTCGAGGCCCTTGCGGGTTTTGTTAATGAGAACGGCGTCGATTTTACCGTGGTGGGGCCCGAGGTGCCTCTCACCCTTGGGGTTGTCGATTTCTTTGAGCAGCGGGGCTTGAGGATATTCGGCCCGACTGCCGCCGCGGCCCGGCTCGAGGGCAGCAAGGTCTTCACCAAGGATCTGATGCGCAAGTACGATATCCCTTCGGCTGAGTACCGCGTTTTCACCGACATGGACGCCGCCCGCGCCTATGTGCAGGAAAAGGGCGCGCCCCTGGTGGTCAAGGCCGACGGTCTCGCCGCAGGCAAGGGGGTCATTGTGGCCGCGAGCGAGGCCGAGGCCCTGGACGCCATCGACCGGATAATGGGAAAGAAGTGTTTCGGCGAGGCGGGCGAGCGGCTGGTGGTGGAGGAGTTCCTCACCGGCGAGGAGGCATCCTTCATCGCCTTTACCGACGGCAAGACCATCCTGCCACTGCCCACGTCCCAGGACCACAAGGCGGTGTTCGACGGCGACAAGGGGCCCAACACCGGAGGGA
Source organism: Desulfobacterales bacterium (assembly GCA_026993265.1). Taxonomy (GTDB): domain Bacteria; phylum Desulfobacterota; class Desulfobulbia; order Desulfobulbales; family JAJRZW01; genus JAJRZW01. The sequence goes on along the minus strand of JALWTY010000005.1, from coordinate 24,405 downwards.
TGGGGGCCTATTCCCCGGCGCCGGTGGTCACCGGCCGTATCCATGAGCTGGTCATGGAGAAGGTGATGCGGCCAACGGTTGAGGCGATGGCGGCGGAGGGCTGCCCCTACCGCGGCGTGCTATACGCCGGGCTGATGATAGACGGCGAGAGCATCAAGGTTCTCGAGTTCAACTGCCGTTTCGGCGATCCCGAGGCCCAGCCCCTGCTGATGCGCCTTGAAAGCGATCTTGTCGAGATAATGGAATCGGTCATCGACGGCCGTCTCCACGAGATATCCCTGAAGATCGATCCCCGGCCCACGGTCTGCGTGGTCATGGCCTCGGGCGGGTATCCCGGCTCGTATGAAAAGGGTTTTGCCATCAACGGGCTCGACGATGTCGCCGCAATGGAAGACGTCAAGGTCTTTCACGCCGGCACCGGGTTGAAGGACGGCCGCCTGGTCAACAGCGGCGGCCGGGTGCTCGGCATAACCGCCAGGGGAGAGAACCTGCCCAGGGCCATTGACAATGCCTACGAGGCGGTGCGGAAGATAAGCTGGGAGGGATGCTACTACCGCACCGACATCGGCCGCAAGGCGTTGAAGCGCATCCACGGGGCCGGGGCCGAGGTGGCGGTGATCATGGGCAGTGATTCCGATCTGCCGGTGCTGCAGGGATGTTTCGACAACCTGGTCAAGCTCGGCATCCGCTATGAGGTGGTGCTGGCCTCGGCCCACCGTACCCCGGAGCGGGCCGTGGCCTTTGCCAGGGGAGCGGAGGAGAGGGGGATAAAGGTGATAATCGCCGCGGCCGGGATGGCGGCCCATCTTGCCGGGGTGCTCGCATCCCATACCCGGCTGCCGGTGATCGGCGTGCCGGTGGACGCTTCCCCCCTGAACGGTATGGACGCCCTGCTCGCCACCGTGCAGATGCCGCCCGGCATCCCGGTGGCCACCGTGGCCATCGGCTCCGCCGGGGCCAGGAACGCCGCGGTCCTGGCCGCGAGGATTCTCGCCCTGTCCAATCCGGAGATTGCGGCCCGGCTTGAGGATTTCCGCCGCGACATGGAGGGGAAGGTCATTGCCAGGGCCGAGAAGCTGTCGGGCGTCATGTCCTGAAAAGGGCATGGACAGGCAGGCGTTCCCCGGTCTGGACGAGGCCGTGGCCGTGATCGGCCGCGGCGGCGTCGTCGCCTTTCCCACCGAGACCACCTGGGGCCTTGCGGTCAATCCTTTCGACGGCAGGGCCCTGGCCGCTCTTTTCGCCCTCAAGGGCCGTCCCCTGGACAAACCGGTGCCGTGCGTCCTCGGCAGCAGTGATGACGTCGTCCTGCTCGCCGCCCGGACGCCGGACTCTTTCCCCCCCCTTATCGAACATTTCTGGCCCGGCCCCCTGACCCTGCTCTTTCCGGCCCGTTCCGGCCTGCCCGCCGGCCTTTCCGATGGCCGCGGCCTTGTCGGCCTGCGGGTCTCGTCGGAGCCTGTGGCCCGGATGCTCGCCGCGGCCGCGGGCGGGGTGGTCACCGCCACCAGCGCCAACATCTCCGGACAGGCCCCGGCCCTCACCGCGGAGGAGGTGGCGCGCCTATTTGCCGGCAGGGTTCACATCCTCTCGGACATCGAATGCCCCGGAGGCTGTTCCACCATTGCCGCGGAAAGCGGTGGCGTTCCGGTAATAGTGCGCCGTGGCGCGATAGGCAAGGACGAGCTGGCACCGTTCATATAGGCCGCGGCAGGTCCGGTCGCGCTGCGGTCCGGATGGGGTGCAAACAGGGTTGTGCTGCCCGCGCTCGCAGGTCTCGTCAGCCGGTCTCTCCGCCGTTTTGTCAACCGTTGATAGCCCAATTAACTCTTTGCTTTTTCGCCGCTATATTTATAGATTTTTTTCATGGGGCGTTGAATCCAATGATCATGCGGGGAGGAATATTATGAGTGTCGATCTCGAGTGGGACCGTGACTTCGCCCTCGAACAGTCGGGCGGGGACGAAGACATGCTGGCCGAGATGCTCGGTCTTCTGCGGGAAACCGCGGGCGAGGATCTCTCCCGGATTCGCGAGGCCATCGGCAATGGCGATGCGGACGGGATCATGTATGCGGCCCACAGCCTCAAGGGCGCGGCCGCCAGCATGGGGGTGGAGAAGCTCAGGGTCGCGGCCTATGAGCTGGAGTGCGCCGGCCGCGAGGGGCGTACCGACGTGGAAGGGGAGGTGGCCCGGCTCGACGAACTGGTGGCCGCGCTCCAGCAACTCGCTTGAGGAACGAAGCCGGAACCGCGGATGGACACGGGCCAAGAATGGCCCTGAACGAGCCGTAAGGCACGAAAACATCTGATCCGTGATATGCCGATTTCTGTCTTCTGTCCTCTGACTTCTGTTTTCTGTAATGTACGACACCGATGAAATCGTAAAAAAATTCAGTGATCTCAAGACGCTGCCCCACGTGGCCATCCGGGTCGGCCAGCTCATAGGCTCGGAGAACGCCACCATGCACGACTTCGAAGAGGTCATCAAGCTCGATCCCGTCCTGGTGACAAGGCTTCTGCGGCTGGTTAACAGCCCCTATTTCGGGATGAGCAACGAGGTGGATTCCATCGCCAAGGCCGTGGTCTTCGTGGGCATGAAACACTTGCGCAACCTGGTGGCGGTGGAGGCGCTGCGCGACATGTTCCGCGACAAGGCGGAAGACAGCGGCTTCTCCCGCCGTGCCCTCTGGCTTCACTGCGCCACGGTGGCAATCCTCTGCGAGATGATCGCCAAGAGGATCTTCGGGATTCCGGGAGAGGATTATTTTCTGGCAGGCATAATCCACGATATCGGTCTCATCGCCGAGGATCAGGTGGCGGCCGTGGAGCTGCGGGCCACCTGCGAGGTCTATGCTCCGGAGAAGGGGACCCTGCCCGTTTTCGAGCGGGAAAGGATCGGGACCGACCATTGTCGGGTGGGCGCGGCCCTGGCCCGGGACTGGGGCATCCCCGATGAGGTGCTCAAGGCGATCCGTTTCCACCACGACCGCGAGCGCGGTGTCGAGGTGGATAGCTGTCTCGGCATCCTGATGATCGCCGAATACTTTGCCGGCCGGATGAAGTACTCCACCATTCCCGGCCGGGTGGAATCCTTGCCCCCGCAGCTTGTCGGCCATGTGAAGTCGAAGATGGCCGACTACAAGGTCATCGTCCGCGATCTGCCCGAGGAGATCGCCAAGGCCAGCGAACTCTACAATTCCGAGGATGATGCCTGACGGCGTTGCAAGGTCTGGTTCTTCCGCGTCGCAGCGGGTGCGTGGAGTTGGGTGGTAAATACGGTCAACGAGGTCACCATGCTTGACGAGTCCTTCATGGACGAGGTCTTTGCCGAGATCGACGAGGAGGACAGCCGTTCCCGCCGTTTTCTCGATCTCCTCTCCCCCCTGCTTCCTCCCGGCGGCGGGGCATGGCTCCTTTCCCTTGATTCCGGCCAGGTCATCGGGGAGGACTGCCCCGGTGAGGTCAGGGAACTTTTCGACTCAAGCCGCTCCCTGGCAACGGGGGAATGCGTGACCGCCGCATGCGGAGAATCTCTCTTCTGCCTGTGCCGCCTCAGGGAGTACAACGCCCTTGCCGCACTCGGAATGCCGGTGGGGACTGGCGAGAGCGCGGCAAGGACGCTTGCCGCGGCCTTGATCTCCCATGCCCGGACCCTGGTGGAGCTTAAGGATCACGAGATCGAGGTCCGTCAGCTGAAAAGCCAGCTCGATCTCCTCAATACCCGGCACAACGACCTCATTGCCGACAATTACCGGCAGTACCGGATCATCCAGGAGAAGGAAAAGGAATACGCCCGCAGGCTCGAGGAGGAGATCGCCCGCCAGACCGCGGAGCTGCGGGAGACCAACCGCAAGCTCGAGCAGGCCAGCCGCCTCAAGAGCGAGTTTCTCGCCAACATGAGCCACGAGCTGCGCACGCCCATGAACGCCATCATCGGCTTCTCCGAGCTGCTCGCCGAGACCAGCCTGGATCCCGAGCAGCAGGATTACGTCCGCACCATCGCCAACGCCGCGTCCAGCCTGCTCTCCCTGATAAACGACATCCTCGATTTCTCCAAGATCGAGGCCGGGATGCTGGAGCTGGAAGATGTGGACTTCGATCTCACCGAGCTGGTGGAGAGCGTGGTGTCCATGTTCAGGATCCCGGCGCGGGACAAGGGCCTTGAGCTGAAATGCGACATCTCTCCCGCGCTGCCCCGCCGTTTCTCGGGCGACCCCAACCGCATCCGCCAGGTGCTCGCCAACCTGATGAGCAACGCCATGAAGTTCACCGAAAAGGGCGGAATCTACCTCGACATCGAACCGGGCCGGGAGCCGGACCGGGTACGCTTCCGGGTCCGCGACACCGGCATCGGCATTCCGGCCGGGCGGCAGAAGGCCATATTCGAGAAATTCGTCCAGGCCGACGGCTCCACCACCAGGAAATACGGCGGCACCGGCCTGGGTCTGGCCATCTGCACCCAGCTCGTGCGGATGATGGACGGAGAGATCCGGGTCGAAAGCGAACCGGGCCGCGGCAGCGAGTTTTCCTTTGAGATCAGGCTGCCCGAGGCTGAGGATAAATCCGTCCCCTCCCCGGCCGAAGCGGAGGGGGATGGGCGAGAGGAAAGCGCCAGGGCGGCGCGGGTGCTCATCGTCGAGGACAACAAGGTGAACCAGAAACTGGCCGGGATCATCGTCGGCCGCGAGGGCTGCGAGTTCGAGATCGCCGGCGACGGCGAGGAGGCCCTGCGGCTGCTTTCCGAGAAAAGGTTCGACCTCATCCTCATGGACATCCAGATGCCCAACATGGACGGCCTGGCCGCCACCCGCGAGATCCGCAGGATAGAGGCGGAGGGCGGCGGCTCATACCGGGGCCTCGGCCACGGTTTCCCGCCGGTGCCGATCATCGGCCTCACCGCCCACGCCCGCAAGGAAGACCGGGAGGAAGGCCTGGCCGCAGGCATGGACGACTTCCTCACCAAACCCATTGTCAAGGCCAAACTGGTCGAGGCGCTCAGGCGGTATGCGGGGTAACCGTGGTGGTCACGGGGGCGCGATCCTGTCCAGCCGCGACTGCCAGTCCCCGCCGCGGGCCGTGAGCTGCGCCTCCCTGGCGGTGAAGTCGCGGGTGTAGACGAGGGTGACCAGGAGGTATGCCTCCGGCCGCATCCCGCCGAGCCGTTCCGGCCACTCGACGGCCATCACCCCCCCGGCCGCGGCGTAGTCGTCGAAGCCGGTCTCATACAGCTCGTCCTCGCCGCTTATCCGGTAGAGGTCGAAATGAAACAGGGGCAGGCGGCCGGGATACTCGTGGACGATGCCGAAGGTGGGGCTGGTCACCGGCACCTCCTCCGGCACCCCCAGGCCGCGGGCCAGCCCCCTGACCATGGTGGTCTTGCCGCCGCCCAGCTCGCCTGCGAGCAGTATCACGTCGCCGCCGCGGCAGAGCCGGGCGATTTCCTCCCCCAGGCGGACGGTGGCGTTTGCGTCCGCGAGATGGATTGTTATGTCCGCCGTCCGTCCGTAGGCCAAGGGACGCTTCATCCGGTTATCTTCTTGTGGCAGAAGAGGCAGCGGTTCTTGGGGGGATGACCTTCGGGAAACGGCACCTCGCCGCCGTCGCGGTGGCAGTCGGGGCAGAACTTTTCCGCCGCCTTTTTGCCCATGGGGTAGAACTTCAGGTGTATGTCGTCCCTGGGCAGTTTCTTGGTGGTCTCTTCCGGGGCGAGGGCGAGGACAGTGATGATGACCGCGGCCACGGCCACGAAGGCGATGTTGTACCACAGGGTCTTCTTGCTGTCTCTCTGGTTCGAGGCGGCGTTGCTCATGTAAGTTCTCCTTGTCGTGGTCGGAATTCTTAACAGCTTCGAAGGCAAAATGATCAGTAACCTGCCGATATTTTTGCCTTTTGATTTTTGCCTTTTGCCTTGGGCCTCGTAAGTCCGCGGGGCGGACTTACGAGGCCGTCACCCCATTTCCAGGGCCCGGAAACTTATGATGCCGCAGCGCAGGGCCGCGACCAGGGGTTCGAGCACCGTCCCGGCCGCAAACCGGTGGCGGCTCATTGCGATTATCCGCCGATGCAGCCGCCACTTGCGCACGAGTTTCTTCATCTCTTCCTCTCCGCTGCCCGGGGAGATTATCTCCAGGGCCGCGGCCCGGCCCGACGCAACCGCGGGCAAGATTCCCTCGCCGGTGAGGGCGGATGCGAGCCCGGCCGCGTCTCCGGCCAGAAAGATCCGGCCGAAACGGAAGCCGCGGAAGTCCAGTCCTATTCTTGCGGCCCGGGCCCGGCCGGGCTCGAGCCTTATTCCCCTTTTTTCAGCCCAGCGGATGAGCGCGGCCATCAGCCGGGAGGCGCTCATGGTCCGGCCGTGGCAGTAGGCGCCGATGGAGGCGTGGCCGCGGTGGGGAAATATCCAGGCGTAGCCGTTGCCGAAGAGGCGCGGGTCGAGATGCCATTCCATGTGGCTGAACTCTCCGGGCACCCGCAGGTCGATGCCGATGCCGTACTCCCGGATTCCAAGCCCCAGCCGGCGCCTTATCAGGGATGCCTGGCCGTCCGCGCCTATCAGGTGCCCGAAGCGGAAGCCGATGCCGCCGCAGCGGACAGCGTCCTCTTCCACAGCCGTGACCCTGGCGCCGGTCACCACCGTTGCCCCGGCCTCCTCGGCCCTGGCAGTCATCCATTCCCCCAGCCGCTCGCGGGACACGGTGGACACCACGGGATGGGGTTCCTCTATCATCGCCTGCTGCAGCGGGGTGAAGATCCGTTGCGCCCTGAACGACCGTTCCACGAGTTCCGCGGGCAGGTCCCGCAGCATGCCGGACCAGGTCACTCCGCCGGCGCACACCTTGGGGCCGGGGCGTCTGCGCCGTTCCAGCACCGCGACCTTCGCCCCCGCCCGCGCCAGCTCGCGGGCCGCGGCAAGCCCGGCCGGACCGGCGCCGACGATGACCACGTCGTATCGTTTCATTGATATGACCTATAGGATCTGACAAGACCTGTCCCGGAGCCTCCGGGCCTGGGCCTGAATCGGTGTGTCCGAATATCTTGTGCCTTCGGCCCTGTTTGACGCTGCAGGGGTGTCATGTTACTATTTTCTCCCGCTGTTTTCATCAACTTCACCATCCGCCGGAGTTCACCATGGACACCCTTGAGGAATTTGAAAAGGTCAAACCGAGAAAACCCCTGATCTTTTTTCTCATCCCTCTGGCCATGCTCGCCGGGGTGGCCCTGGTGCTGGTCAGCCTGTACGAGCGGGAACGGCCCCAGGTGAGCATTGTCAGTGATCTTGCCCGTATCGGCGTTCACGCCACAGCCGAGATCCACCTGGGCGACCGCCGCAGCGGCCTGCAGTCGGTGGAGGTTCTCATATCACAGGGGAAGAGCGAGAAGCGGCTGTTTGAGAAAACATACCCACGCCAGGGCCTGTTGCGCCGCTACGGCCCGAGAAAGGCGTCGGAAAGGTTCGGGATAAACCTGCTTCCCCTCAAGTTCCGGGACGGCAAGGCCGTGCTCGAGATCAGGGTGCGGGACTACTCCTTCTGCAACTGGATGGCCGGCAACCTCACCCGGGTCCGCTACGAGGTCATGCTCGACACCAGGCCGCCGCTGGTCAGCCGCGACGGCGGTTCCCGCTATATCATCCCCGGCGGCAGCGGCGCGGTCGCCTTCAGCGCCAACGAGCCGCTCAGGAGCTACGGGGTGGAGATAAACGACACCTTCTTCCCCGGCATACCCCTGACCCGTCAGGGCCGCGGCGGTTACGGCGTCATCTTCGCCGTTCCCCATGACACCAAGGAGATAACCCTGGCCCGCATCGTCGCGGTCGACCTTGCCGGCAACCGCGGCGAGATGCCCCTTTCCCTCGTCCTGCGCCACAGCCGGGTCAAGACAGACCGGATCGAGATCCCGGATTCCTTTCTCGACCGCAAGCTCCCCGAGTTCAGGAGCTATTACCCCGAGCTCCAGGAGATAGAGGACAGGATCGCCGCCTTTGTCGAGATCAACAACCGTATCAGGAAGGAAAACGGCGCAAGGATAAGGGAACTCACCAGCCGGGTGACGCCGGAGATCATGTGGAAGGGGCGTTTCCTGCGCCTGCCCCGCAGCAGCCGCCGGGCCTCTTTCGCCGAACACCGCACCTATTTCTACCGCGGCAGAAAGATAGACGCCCAGGTTCACCTCGGCATGGATCTCGCCTCGGTGAGTCATGCCAGGGTTCCGGCCGCCAACGACGGCGTGGTGGTCTTCACCGGGTATCTCGGCATCTACGGCAATACGGTCATCGTCGATCACGGCGCGGGCGTATATTCCCTTTACGCCCACCTCAGCCAGATCGAGGTCCGGGAAGGGCAGAAGGTGGCCCGCGGCGATCTCCTCGCCCTGACCGGCGCCACCGGCATGGCCGGCGGCGATCATCTCCATTTCTCGGTCCTGGTCCACGGCGTGTTCGTCAATCCCCTGGAATGGTGGGACGAGAACTGGCTGAACCTGAACATCAGCGGATATCTGCGCTGATATTCCCGCAGCCGCCGTGTCAGACATCCGTATCCTGCCCGAACATCTTGCCAACCAGATAGCCGCGGGCGAGGTGGTCGAGCGGCCCGCCTCGGTGGTCAAGGAACTTCTCGAGAACGCGGCCGACGCGGGCGCGGAAAACGTCCTCGTCCGGTACGATCCCGCATCCGGAACCATCCGGGTGGTGGACGACGGCTGCGGCATGGACGCCGACGACCTGCTCCTCTGCCTCGAACGCCACGCCACCAGCAAGATAAGCGACGCATCCGACCTCATGCGGGTATCCACCATGGGGTTCCGGGGCGAGGCCATCCCCAGCATAGCCTCGGTGTCGCGCACCACCATCGTCTCCCGCCGCGCGGGCGAGCCCCTTGGCAACCGGGTGGAGGTCCGCTTCGGCCGGGTGTCCTCCGTGGGCGAGGCCGGCTGCCAGGTGGGCACCACGGTGGAGGTGCGCGAGCTCTTCGGCAATGTTCCGGCAAGAAAGAAATTTCTGCGCACGAAACGGACCGAGACCGCCCACGTGGACGAGGTGGTGCGCAATTTCGCCCTGGCCTGGCCGGATATTTCCTTGATCTACGAGCGCGGCGGCCGCGAGGCGCTAAGGTTGTCTCCGGCGCCGGTCGTTACCCGTTACCGCAGGATCTTCCGGACTGCGGAGCTAATTCCCTTTGACCTCCGCGAAGAAGGGGAGAACGGACCCGTGCGGGTGAGCGGCGGAATCCTCGCCCCGGAGTTCTGCGACAGCGGCGCAAGGCTGGTGATGCTCGTGAACAGCCGGCCGGTGCGCGACCGTCTCTTCTTCCGGGCCGTGGCCGAGGCCCTGCGCGGTTTCATTCCGGCCGGGGGCAGGCCGGGCGGCGTCGTAAGCCTTGAAATCGCGCCGGTGGATGTGGACGTGAACGTTCATCCGGCCAAGCTCGAGGTCAGGTTCCGCTCTCCGGCCGCGGTCATGGCCGTGGTCAGCCGGGCCGTGGCCGGAGCCACCCTTGCCGCCCAGGAGAGCAGCCGGCAGGTGCTGAGACCGGAGCCGTCCGGTCCGTACGGCGGGGATGCGCGGCCGGAAGTTGAGGGCATCCGGGATGCCGGCGGGGCAGGGGCGCGTTCTTCTCCGGTTCCGTTTGCCCGTCCGGGGGGGGATTATGATAAGATGGTCGGCAGAACCTCTGCTCCGGTTGCGGCCGGCAGCGGAGAAGAGGTGGCAGAGCCCGCCGCGCCTGTTGCGGAAGATGCCGTTCCCGGCGGTTTCGAGGTGGTGGGGCAGCTCTTCGATACCTATATTCTCGGCCAGAGCGGGGACGAGTTCGTGGTCATCGACCAGCACGCGGCCCAGGAAAGGCTGCGTTTCGAGGAGCTGAAAAAGCAGTACCTCGGCGGCGGGGTTGCTTCCCAGCGGCTGATGTTTCCCACCAGTATCGAGCTTTCTCCGGCCGGGATCGCGGCACTCGAGGAGAACATGGAGTTCGCCGGCCGTCTGGGGCTCGAGATCGAGCCATTCGGCGGCAGCACCTTTGTCGTCAAGGCGGTGCCGGCCATGCTGAAGGATAGCGATCCCGCCGAGGTGGTCAGGGAGGTCATAGCCAGGCTGCCCGGAGCGGACGCGGACAGCGATCTTGTCGACGGCATGCTTGCCCGGATGGCATGCCGGTCGTCGATAATGGCCGGCCGCAGGCTGAGCTTGGCGGAGATGGAGGCGTTGGTTCGGCAGATGGCCGCGGCCGGGATATTTTCCCATTGCCCCCACGGCCGGCCGGTGGTGAAGAGGATCAGCAGGAGGGCGGTGGAGGAGTGGTTCAGGCGGGGATGAAGAGCGGATAACAGGGGCTTGGGGGCTTAGGGTACTTAGGGGATAGGGAGTTGGGGACGGAGTGACAGGGCATGGGAAGCGGATCCGTGTCCATCCGTGGTTCAAAAAGCGGTAGAGAGCTAACGTGGCAGAGGGGCTTTACATCCAGCTTTTCAGTGTTCACGGCCTCATCCGGGGCAACTCTCCGGAACTGGGGCGCGACGCCGACACCGGCGGCCAGGTGAAATATGTGCTCGAGCTTGCCAGGGCCCTTGCGGCCCGCGACGACGTCGGCCGGGTGGACCTGGTCACCAGATTGATCAAGGACCGCAACTTCTCCTCTGACTACGCCGAGCCGGTCGAGGAACTGAGCGACAAGGCCCGCATCATCAGGATCCAGTGCGGCGGCCGCAAGTACATGCGCAAGGAGCTGCTCTGGCCGCACCTGGACGAGTTCGTGGACAAGACCCTCAAGTTCATCAAGCAGCAGGGCCGGATTCCGGACGTGTTCCACGGTCATTACGCCGACGCCGGTTATGTCGCCCGCGAACTGGCCACCATCTTCGGGGTGCCGTTCATCTTTACCGGCCATTCCATGGGCCGCCACAAGCTGGAAAAGCTCATGGCCGAAGGCATGAGCCGCGAGGAGATCGACCGCCGCTACCACATCGAGCGCCGCATCGAGGTTGAGGAGCGGGTGATCCGCGACGCCGACGCCATCATCACCAGCACCACCCACGAGATCGAACGGCAGTACGGCCTCTACGACAACTTCAGCGCCGGCAGCTTCCACGTCATTCCGCCCGGCATCGATACCGACACCTTCTATCCCTACTACAACGCCCAGCTCGACCACGACGCCGAGGACGAGAGCATCCGCCAGGCCAGGGTTCTGCTTCTACGCGAGCTTTCCCGTTTCTGGGTCGCGCCGGAAAAGCCTTTCATACTGGCTCTCTGTCGGCCGGACCAGCGCAAGAACATCTCCGGGCTCATCCGGGCCTACGGCGAGAGCCCGGAGCTCAAGGCCATCGCCAACCTGGCCATCTTCGCCGGCATCCGCAAGGACATAAGCAGCATGGAGGACAACGAGCGCCAGGTCTTAACCGAGATGCTGCTTCTCATGGACCGCTACGACCTCTACGGCCGGATGGCCATTCCCAAGAAACACGACTTCAGCACCGAGGTGCCGGAACTCTACCGCCTCTGCGCCGACAAGCGCGGGGTTTTCGTCAATCCGGCCCTGGTGGAGCCCTTCGGCCTGACCATCATCGAGGCCTCGTCCTGCGGCCTGCCCATTGTCGCCACAAAGGAGGGCGGGCCGGTGGACATCGTCAACAACTGCGACAACGGCATCCTTGTCGATCCCACCAGCGACGCCGAGATCGCCGACGCCTGCCGCCGCATCCTGGTGGACCAGGAACTGTGGGAGCGCTACTCCCACAACGGCATCAACGGCGTCCGGGCCCATTACTCCTGGAGCGCCCACTGCAACCGGACCATGGAGGTTATAAGAAAGGTCCTGGAGGAGCCGTCCAGCCGGGTTGACCGGGATGGCGACGAAACCCTGCCGGTCGGCCGCAGGCTCACCGGCGTGGACCGGCTGATGATAACCGACGTGGACAACACCCTGGTGGGTGACGAGCCCTCGCTCGCCCGGCTCCTTGAGATCCTCGAGGCCGGCCGCGCCCGGCTCGCGTGGGGGGTTGCCACCGGCCGCAACCTCAACCGCACCCTGGGGGTGCTGGCCGAGCACGGGGTGCCGTTGCCCGATTTCATCATCGCCGCGGTGGGCACCGAGATCTATTACGGCCCGGACCTCATCCCCGACCGCGGCTGGCAGCGCCACCTGGAGCGCCACTGGAAGGAGGATGTGGTGCGCGAGGTGCTCTCCGGGCTCGATTTTCTCTATCCCCAACACGACGAGGACCAGAGCCGCTACAAGATAAGCTACCTGATGGAGGACGATCCCGAGCTCATCGCCAGGGTCCACCAGGCCCTGCAGGAGAGGAAGCTGCGCTACAATCTGGTCTTTTCCAACGGCCAGTTCCTCGACATCCTGCCCTTCCGGGCCTCAAAAGGCAAGGCGGTGCGCTACCTGAGCTACAAGTGGGAGATCCCGCTGCCCAGGATCATGGTCTGCGGCGATTCCGGCAACGACGCCGAGATGCTCCGCGGCGACACCTGCGGGCTGGTGGTGGGCAATTACTCCCATGAGCTCGATGGCCTGCGGGGACTGCGGCGGCTGCGTTTCAGCCGAGGCAAGTACGCCGCCGGCATCATCGACGGGCTCGAGTTCTACCGTTTTGTCGAGTGACAGGAGAGAGGCAGGGGAAGGCAACAGATCAACAGCCCGTTGAAAACGAGCGCGAGCGCAGGTGAGGCAAGGAAAGTCCGGCTAAGCCGGTAAAAGGAGTGCAGTAAAAAAATGGGAAAAACGCTTGCGAGTTTCATAGACGAAAGCGAGATCGGCTGCGTGCGCAGGTTTCTTTTCTCTCTCAGCCGGGAAGAAGAGAAGATCCTGCTGCGCAACCGGATCCTCCAGCTTTTCCAGAAATTCATCGAATCCGAGGAGATCACCTGCCGTATGTCCAGTTCCTGGCGCTTCATCCGCCGGGTGCAGGAGGTGGTCAGGGACGGCGAGCGGCTGGTCATGGTCTACCGCCACCGCCGGGCGAGCTGCCGGATATTCGCGATGAGCGCGGGCGACGACGGGCTCGAGCAGCTCGCGATCAAGGATTTCCTCGAGATAAAGAGCCGGGTGGCCTGCCCGAACCTGCCGCCGGGCAGGAGGCCGGTGGAGATAAACCTCGCCCCCTTCTACGACTACGGCCCCAACCTGCGCGATCCCCACACCATCGGCCACGGGATCAAGCACCTGAACCGCTACATGTCGGCCAACCTGGCGAGCCAGCCCGAGCGCTGGACCAGTGCCCTGTACGAGTTCCTCAAGCTCCACCACCTCCACGGGGTGCAGCTTCTCCTGGACGGCAATCTCATCCGTTCCACCGCCGAGCTCGAAAACGCCCTCGAGGAGGCGATGGACTACCTCGACCGGGCCGCGGACGATGACGATCCCCTCGACGAGGTCCGGGCGAAGCTCAAGAGTTTCGGATTTCTCGACGGCTGGGGCGATTCCCGGGAACGGATCATGGAGACCTTCCATCTCCTGCAGGACACCCTGGAGCAGCCCAACGAAGAGACCCTGGAGGAGTTCCTCGCCAGGATCCCCATGGTCTCGAAGGTGGTCATGGTCTCGCCCCACGGCTGGTTCGGCCAGGACAACGTCCTCGGCCGTCCGGACACCGGCGGCCAGGTGGTCTACGTCCTCAACCAGGCCCTGGCGCTCGAGCGTTTCCTGGAGCAGGACCTGAAACGGGCCGGCCTCCGCATCGCTCCCAAGATCCTCATCGTCACCCGGCTTATCCCGGAGAACGAGGGCACCACATCGGACCAGCGGCTGGAAAAGGTGCGCGGCAGCCGCGACGTTCATATCCTCAGGGTTCCGTTCGTGGACATAAACGGCAACGTTATTCCCCACTGGATAAGCAGGTTCGCGGTCTGGCCCTATCTCGAGCAGTTCGCCCGCGACGCGGAAAAGGAGATCCGGGCCGAGCTCTCCGGCTGTCCGGACCTGATAATCGGCAACTATACCGACGGAAACCTGGTGGCCACCCAGCTCTCCCGGATGATGGGCGTGATCCAGTGCAACATCGCCCACGCCCTCGAGAAGTCCAAGTACCTGTTCAGCGATCTTTACTGGCAGAACTTCGAGGAGGAGTACCACTTCTCGGTCCAGTTCATTGCCGACCTCATCGCCATGAACCAGGCCAACTTCATCATCTCGTCCACCGGCCAGGAGATCATCGGCACCGACAGCGCCATTGGCCAGTACGAGTCCTACCAGTTTTTCACCATGCCGGGGTTGATGCACGTGATAAGCGGCATCAACCTCTTTCATCCCCGCTTCAACGTGATCCCGCCCGGCGTGGACGGCAAGGTCTATTTCCCCTACACCGAGAATGAACGCAGGCTGCCGAAACTGCACCGGAAAAATCTCGCCCGCGACCTGTTTCTGGAGCCCGGCCCGGACCGGCTTGGCCGCCTGGACAACCCGGATATGCCGCCCATCTTCACCATCGCCCGGCTCGACCGGATCAAGAACCTCACCGGTCTGGTGGAGGCCTACGGCAGAAGCGAGCGGCTGCGGGAACTGGCCAACCTGGTGATTGTTGCCAGCGTCATCGATCCGTCCAGGTCGCGGGACGCGGAAGAGGCGGCCGAAATAGAAAAAATGCACGAACTCATCTCCCGTTACTCCCTCGACGGCCACATACGCTGGATCGGCCGCATCCTCGGCAACGAGGAGGCGGGCGAGGCCTACCGCCTGATGGCCGACCGGCGGGGGCTCTTTGTCCAGCCCGCGCTGTTTGAGGCCTTTGGCCTGACCATCCTCGAAGCCATGCACTCCGGCCTGCCGGTGATGGCCACCCAGTTCGGCGGCCCCCAGGAGATAATCGAGCACGGCAAGTCCGGGTTCCTGATAAACCCCACCGACCACGAAGGCATGGCCGCGAGGATCGTGGAGTTTTTTGAGAAATGCCTTGAAGACCCGTCCTACTGGGACAGGTTCTCCGAAAACGGCCTTGCCCGGGCGCAAAGCCGCTTCACCTGGGACCTGCACTGCCGCGACCTGACCCGCCTCACCAAGGTGTACGGTTTCTGGCGCTACTCCATCTCCCACGAGGCCAAGACCCGGCTCAACCAGTACTGCCATCTGCTCTACCAGCTCTTCTTCCAGGAGAGGGCGAGCAGGATATGATTTCAGAAACCAGAAGCCAGAAGCCAGAAGCCAGAAGTCAGAGGGGGGTGTGAGATGCCCCCGGGCCCGGAACGGGCCTGGTATAAGTCCTATAGGTCCTATCTTTACAGCCGCAGGAGGGGGTGGAGATGCCTGAAAAGATCGTATGTGTGGGCGAGGTGGTGTGGGACGAGTTTCCGGACGGACGCCGGGTGCTTGGCGGCGCGCCGGTGAACGTGGCCTGCCATCTCGCCGCCCTCGGGGTCGAGGCGGCGGTAGTGACCGCGGTGGGCGATGACGAACTCGGCCGCGAGACCCTGGCCCGGCTGTCCGGTTTCGGTCTTTCCACCGGCGGGGTTCAGACCGGCTCCCTTCCCACCGGCCGGGTGGTGGTCACCCTTGGCGACGACGTGGAGTACGACATCGTCGCGCCCGCGGCCTGGGACGCCATCAGCCTCGATGCGGCAAGGCAGGCCGCCCGGGGGGATTTCAGGCTGGTGTTCGGCACCCTGGCGCAGCGGAGCCCGGAGAGCCGCGCCACCATACGCGCCCTGGCGGAAGAGGCCTCGTTCGCCTACTACGACGTCAATCTGCGGCCGCCCTTCACGCCGGCCGGGACCGTGCGCGAATGTCTGCCCCTTGCCGGCATAGTCAAGCTGAACCGGGCCGAACTTGCCGTTCTCGCGGAAGAGTTCGGTCTTGGCGGCGGACCGGAAGATGTTGCCAGCGAGCTTTTGAGCCGGTATAAGTTGGAGGCCCTGATCGTGACCTGCGACCGGGAGGGGGCCTGGCTTGCGTCTGCCGGCGGCCTGTTTGCCACCCCCGGCATCAAGGTTGAATCCGCCGACCCGGTGGGCGCGGGCGACGCCTTTTTCGCCGCCTTCATCGAGGCGCACATCAGCGGCCGCGGCTGGCAGGAATGCCTCGACCGCGCCAACCGCCGCGGCGCCCTGGTCGCCTCCCTGCCCGGCGCGGTGCCGGAGGAGATTTTTCCCTCTCCCGGGGCCTGAGGGCCTCGGCAAGGCCGGCAACCGGGCGGGGAGGAGATAATCAGCAGCGGCTTTTCAACGGGATGTCATGGGTGTCACGCTTACATGATAGAAAAGGATTTCGATATCTCGCTCATCGCCGACCTGGCGCTGCGGGAAAAGCAGATCCAGCAGAACTACCGTCCGGTCATCGGGGTGCACAAGTGGTTTGCCCGGCGGCCGGGCACCTTGTTTCGCGGTTTGCTGCTGTCCGAGTTTTCGAACGAGCCGCTGTGCGACACTTTCTACCGGTCGAACGACTTCGCCGGTCTCCATGTCGCGGACCCCTTCATGGGCGGCGGAACGCCGATCATCGAGGCCAACAGGATCGGGTGTGATGTCTCGGGGTTTGACATCAACCCAATGGCTTGGTGGATCGTCAAACAGGAAATAGAACACCTCGATCTCGGCGATTATGAAGAGGCCGCCGCCTCCTTGCGGACGGCGCTCGGGAGGAAGATCGGCCATCTCTACCGCACCCGCTGTCTTTCCTGTGGTTCGGACGATGCTCACGTAAAGTATTTTCTCTGGGTGAAGGTCAAGGAGTGCAGGGAGTGCGGGAAAGACCTGGACCTGTTTCCGGGATACCTCCTTGCCGCCGATTCCAGGCACCCCAGGAATGTCTTTGTCTGTCCGGCTTGCGGCGAGTTGATGGAAACCGGCGACAGGAAAGCGCCGGGAAACTGCGGCCGTTGCGGGGCCGCCCTGGTCCTCGGCGGACCGGCCAAACGGGGCAGATGCAAATGCCCCGCATGCGGGGTAGTCAACTCGTTCCCCGACGCCGGACTTGGTCCGCCGCGCCATCGTCTCTTTGCCATCGAATACCATTGTCCAAGGTGCAGGCCCGTTCACAAGGGGAGATTTTTCAAGAATCCTGACGCGGGGGACATGGAACGGCTCAGGGAGGCGGAAGAGCGGTGGAGCAGGATGCGGCCGAGGTATGTTCCCGATGACGAGATCCCAAGCGGGGACGAGACCAACAGGCTTCACCGTTGGGGATACCGGCGTTACCGGGAGATGTTCAATCACAGGCAGCTTGTCGGGTTGGAACTTTCCGCCCGCATCATCGCCAAGATACCGGACGAACGGGTGCGCAACGCGCTTGCGACGAATCTGTCTGACCTGCTTCGTTATCAGAACATGTTGTGCCGCTATGATACCAGGGCGCTGAAATCGCTCGATATCTTTTCCGTGCACGGTTTCCCGGTGGGGCTTTTGCAGTGCGAGTCCAATCTTCTGGGGATCATGGAGCCAGGCCGTTACATGTGCGTGGGAAGCGGAGGCTGGGCCAACATCATCGAAAAGTTCAAGAAGGCCAAGGCCTATTGCCTGAGTCCGTTCGAGGTGCGGCACCATGGCCGTAGAAAAGAGGTGGTCCCGATCGACAAAGAATGGATCGGAGACCGCCACGATGGCTCCCCGGCCCGTATACGCAAGGTCGATATATCGTGCCGGGACGCTGCCTCTTCCGACCTGCCCGACGACTCACTGGACGCCGTCTTCACCGACCCCCCATATTTCGGCAATGTCCAGTATGCGGAACTCATGGACTTTTGTTATGTCTGGCTCAGGCGATTGCTCGGGAACACCTATCGGCCATTCAATGCCGTTTCGACCAGGAACGCAGACGAGTTGACGGGCAACGCGGACATGGGGCGTGACCTGGGCCATTTCACGGAAGGACTCTCCGCCGTGTTTCAACGCATGGCAAAGGCCCTGAAACCGGGAGCGCCCCTCGCATTCACATATCATCACAACAGGATCGAGGCATACTATCCCGTTGCGGTCGCAATCCTCGATGCGGGATTGACCTGTTCCGCGTCGTTTCCCTGTCCTGCGGAAATGGGCGCGTCCATCCATATAAATGGGACCGGGTCATCGATAATCGACACCGTGTTCGTTTGCCGTTCAACGGGCGTCATGCAATGGAAGTGGCTGGCCGATTGCCCGGAGGAGGTCGCAAGAATCGTGGCGGAAGACCTTGCCCTCCTCAGGGCGGGGAATGTCGAGCCGACTCCCGGCGACACCAGGTGCATCACTTACGGCCACTTGATCCGTCTTGCCATATGGTCGCTCAGATGTGGATGGGACAAGAACAGGCCAACCGCATCGCGCCTGGACCGTATCGCGGATTGGATCCGGAGGTTCGGTGGGGCGGGAAGGGTGGAAGAGTTCATGGAGAATGACGCCGCCGCCACGGGGAGTATGCCTTTGTTCGCCGTCCACGAAGACGTTGCGGAATACGGAGCGGAATATGCCGACGTTTCCTTTTGAAGTTCCCCTGGAAGAGATTCTCCGGCATCCTGAAGATTATGTGGATGCGGTGTTCTCATGCCTCGAGTCGGAATTCCTCGTCATGCCCAAGGGGAAGGGTTTCGTCGAGTATCCTGTCTTCGAGCGTGGCTATGAGGCATTGAAGGCGGCGACCATGGGCTTTTCCCGGCTCGATCCGGACAGGGTGTTTCAAACGGCGGTTTCCGAGCCGATCTCTATTGTGGTGCTGCGCTCGATGCTTGGTTTCACGCCCCCTGAATGGGCCTATGTCACGACGCAGAGAACCGGCGTCTCGGTTACTCAAGGCTTTGTGCGATCTCTGGACCGCAAGGTCAGGATGAATCCTGAAACAGGCCTCGATCCCAACGGCGTCACCGGGGAACGGCTCAGGGCCATGGTCATGACCGCATGCCGGTTGTTGGCCGCCGGTGTCCCCGATGGGGATGAGGATCAACTGCATCGCCTGGACAAGGCAGATACCAGAAACGGCATCGACAGCATCAGGAATCTGGCGGCGATGGGGGTTCCCTACGCCATGCTGCTATATGAACGATTTCTTGGAAGACCTTTTGCCGGGCACCGGGACTCTGTAAGCGAACTCATCGGCGACAGCCTTGAATCCGCAATCGAGGATGTCCTCTCCAGGGCAGGTATCAGTTTCTGCAAGACCAAACGCGCCGAACGGATCGAGGGTTTCGATCAGGCGTCGGACTTCATCGTTCCCAGCGAGTTCAATCCGCAGGTCGTTATCGAAGCGAAGATAACCGAGGATGACGGCACGGCCCGCGACAAGGTGACGCGCATTCAGCATCTCGGGGAATTGAGCCTTGCCGGCCGTTCCGCGGACGATCCGAGATACGAGGTGATCGCCTGTATCGGCGGCAGGGGTTTCGGAGTCCGCCGGGAGGACATGAAAAAGATGATCCTTGCCACAAGAGGAAAGGTCTTTACCGCCAAGACCCTGGATCGGCTTGTCGAGTGTACCCGGCTCAAAGAGTTCAGGGTGAGCTGAATCCGTGTTAATCCGTGGTCCTTACAGAGCTGGGGGCTCCCAAAAAACTGGCGCTTGGTGTTCAACGATCTGAAGACATGCGCAAAAAAGGCCAGAGGCCTGAGAATCGAGCTCTTGTGTTATGAAGATGACTGTGCCCCCGCGGCGTAAGCCGCTGTAATAGCCCCCTTCCGCTTTTCCTTTCGCCCTTCTGCCGCAGCCGGAGCGACGCAGGCGCGGCCGGAGAAAGCGCGAGGACTGTCTGAGCCCCGCCGCAGGCGGGGCGAGTTCCGCAGCGCCCGGCCGCGACAAGGAGCGGAGGGAACCCCGCCGTCCAGGCGGGGCAAGGCAGCCGGGCTGCCCTTTCTTTTGCCTACTTTTCTTTGGGCACGCAAAGAAAAGTAGGGCCCGCCGCAGGCGAAACGGGCATTCATTGGGGCTGATAACGTTAAAATCTTGCTTCGGAGTTTCATTGAAAAAAATGGGGAAACCCCAGTCCTTATACAGACCTTACTAGCCCAGGAGGAATAGTAAAAAAATGGCCCTATTGCGCACCGAGTTTCCAGATCTGAAACTGCTCAACCGCGGCAAGGTCCGCGATCTCTATGAGGTGGACGGCAAGCTTCTCATGGTCGCCACCGACCGGATGAGCGCCTTTGACGTGGTGATGAACGAGCCCGTGCCCGGCAAGGGCGAGGTGCTCACCCGGATGTCGCTCTTCTGGTTCGATTTCTTCAGGGACCAGGTGAAGAACCACCTGATAAGCGCGGACCCGGCCGATTACCCGGCCGCCTGCGCCCCCTACCGGGAGCAGTTGGCCGGACGCAGCATGCTGGTGGTCAAGGCCGATCCCCTGCCGGTGGAATGCATCGTCCGCGGCTACATCTCGGGCTCGTTCTGGAAGGCCTACCAGAAGTCCACCACGGTCTGCGGTTTCGAGCTGCCCGAGGGGCTCGAGGAGTCCGGCCGCCTGCCCGGGGCCATCTTCACGCCCTCGACCAAGGCGGAGCAGGGCGCCCACGACGAGAACATCTCCTTCGAGCGCATGGTGGAGATCCTCGGCCGCGACACCGCGGAGCGGGCCCGGGAGATCTGCGTTTCCCTCTACAGCCGGGCCGCGGAGTACGCCCGCGAGCGGGGCATCATCATCGCCGACACCAAGTTCGAGCTCGGCTGGCACGACGGCGAGCTTGTTCTGATAGACGAGGTCCTCACCCCGGACTCCTCCCGTTTCTGGCCCCTGGACGAATACCGTCCCGGCGGCCCCCAGCCCAGTTTCGACAAACAGTTCCTCCGCGACTACTTAAGCGGCCTCGACTGGGACAAGACCCCGCCCCCGCCGCCGCTGCCGCCGGAGATAGTGGAAAAGACCGCGGCCCGTTACCGCGAGGCCCTGGAGAGGTTGACCCGGGATGAATGAGCTGGTCCTTAGTGTGGAAGAGGCCCGGGTGTTGGGCTCGCTCATGGAAAAGGAGATGGCCACCCCGGAATACTATCCCCTGACCCTGAACGCCCTGGTCAACGCCTGCAACCAGCGTTCCAACCGCGACCCGGTGGTGGACTACGGCGAGGATGTGGTCGAGGAGGCCCTGGCCGGGCTGCGGGAGAAACAGCTCGCCGTGGTCAGCCGGGGCGGCCGGGCCGATCGCTACGGCCACAACCTGGCCGGCAGGTTCGATCTCGCCGCGGCCGAGGCGGCCCTGCTCTGTCTCCTCCTGCTCCGCGGCCCCCAGACCGCGGGCGAGCTGCGCGGCCGCACCTCCCGCCTGCATCCCTTCGATTCCCCGGCCGCGGTGCGGGAAAGCCTCGAGACCCTGGCCGGGATGGGGCTCGCCAAAAAGCTGCCCCGCCAGCCGGGCAAGAAGGAGTCCCGCTGGTGCCACCTCCTCTGCGGCGAACCGGAACAGCCGGCGGAAACGCAAGCCGCCGCTCCGGTCTCGCCGCTCAGGCAGGAACTGGACGAGCTCCGGGCCCGGCTCGCCGCCCTGGAAGAGGAGTTTTCAGCCTTCAAGCGCCAGTTCGAGTAGGGTGCGCCGTGGGCACCATTTCCCTTATCACCCACCCTTGCCGGAACCGGTGAGCACGCCGGTTTCCCGGATCATCTTCTTGGCCAGGCGGTAGCCGAGCTCCCGATAGGCCTCGAACTGGGTTTCGTCGAAGAACTGGTCCGAGGTGGACTGGTCCGGGAATTCCGGGTTGGCGCTCTTGTAGGCGTAGAGATCCTCGGGCAGGCCGCCGGTGAGGGTGGTCTTGAGGTAGAATATCGTGCCCTCGGCCGCCTCCTCGCTTTCGGTATGCGGGTACTTTATCCGGCCGACGGCGTATCCCCTTTTCGCCAGGCGGTACTTTTCCAGGTACAGGCTTTTTTTGTCAGCGCTGCCTGGCACGAGATCGGCGATGGGGGCGGGGGAGGTCGGAAACTCGATCTCCACCCCGAAGTCCACCCGCACCTTTTCCACCAGGTTGGCGAGGTCGGCGAAGTTGAACTCCGGGTCGGCGCCGCCGTCGGTGACGATGATGGTCCGCACCCGGCGGCGGATGAGCTCGTACACCGCCAGGTTCTCGAAGTGGCCGCCGTCGGACAGCTCTATGAACCTGCTTTTCCGGTTGAAGCCTCGTCCGAACAGCCCCATGGTCAGGCCGGGGATGAAACAGTTTGGCCGGATGCGTTTTTTTGACCTCGCCGGGTTCGTGGCCCAGTATCCCAGCCTGAAGTTGAAGAACGACATCAGAAACGATACCAGCCGGCTCCTGGTCGCGCCTCGGCCCGAGCAGCCCGCGTGCGGATTGACCGCCGCGCCTGATATGGCCATGGCCGTGGCCAGGGTGACCGCGCCGCCGTCAAAGTCGCCGGTGTCCACCCAGCCGGTGGCGTCGCTGCCGCAGCACAGCGGCGAGAGGATGAAGCTGTCGCCGCCGCGGCCGCGGAACTTGGCCTTTTCCGAGTCCACCATGATCAGGTTGGTGTTTATCAGGTGAAGCGGGGCCCTGACTCCTGCATATTTCCCGAGCCGGAACGAGACCAGGGGAGCCGTGTCCGCCAGGCGTGCTGGCCGCCATCTGTTATCCTTCACGCTTGCCGGGTCGGGCAGGAACATCTCCATCAGCCGGTCACGGTACATGCGGTGCAGGGATACGCAGTTCAGGTTGGTCGCAAAGCCGGTGACAAGCGATGCCAGAAGCGCGGGAACGAGCAGGGAGCCCGCGTTGACGGCAAAGAGATAGGCCCCGGCGAGCAGGGCGTATATCAGGATCAGGGCCGCAGCCGGGGCGGCGACGGAGTCGAATATTCCGCCTTTGCCGCGGTTGGTTCCGGTCTTGCGCAGGGCGCCGTACAGGGCGGTGATGGAGCTGGCCAGGGAGGCGGCCGACACCGACAGCCCGGCGGCAAGGCCGCTTACGCTTTTCACCGCCCAGGGGATGGATGCGGCCGCGAGGCAGAAGAGCGCGAGCTTCAGGGCCGCGCCAAAGTACTTCTGGGTGATGATCCGCATGCGGTAGGCCAGGGTGGTGGAGCGTTTGACCAGGACGGTGGCCAGGGCGTAGACCAGGGACATGGCCGCGAAAACGAGCCCGGTCAGCGCGGCCAGAAAGAGGAACAGGGCGGAGAAGGCCCCGCCCGCGCTGTCAATATGCAGAAACGGCAGGGCCCCGTCCGCGGCGAGTTTCCCGCCCAGGGCGAGCAGACCGCCGAACAGGACCGCCACCGGCGGAAAATAGACAACAAGGCCGAGAAACATGCTCCGCAGCACCACCCCGGCAAGGGAGGCGGTGTCGAGTCCGGGCGGGGTGAGGTACCTGCCGTGCTGCCTGAGGAAGTCGATGAGGCGGTTGGAATCGCCGTCGGAACGCGCCCCTTCCCCCTTGCGCCCCAGGCCGCTGCACGGATCCTTGTTGTCCCCTTCCCGGGCCATCATGTTGGTTATCCAGGTCAGGCAGGAGCCGATGTAGCCGCCGCCGGAAACGGTTGACATATAATGAAGCCTTTCCAGAATACCGAAACGGCAAAGGGCCTGGAGTACGCCGAGGGCGAACGAGGCGGAACGGATGCCGCCCCCGGAGATGGCGAGTCCGGCGCTGTCTTGCGGATCAAAGTCGCCGCCACGCAGGTTTCTGATGTATTCCCGCTCCCTTTCTAACAGTTCCCGTTGCTCCATGGCTCTCCCTCCTTCCTGTCTGGTGGTAAAGACTGGTTTGTGGCCGCTATGGGCCTATATAACCGGAAGGTTATCCGTTTGACAGGAAAAAACGATGCGGTTGTTACGGAAGTTTTTGGGGGCGCAGCAAAAAAGATGAAATCGTAACAACGGCTTCCTGCCGTTTTTACTCAACGGAAAGCCAAAGCGTAGCTTCGGCTTTCCTCTCGAAATTACGCAGTTTTTCAAACAGCACAATTTCGTCGCCGCGTCCTGCGGCGGATGATGGACCCGTTGTTACGGGTCCATCAAAAAAAGGCCGGCCCGGATTCGGGCCGGTCCCGGTGGTGGATGGTGCGGGTGATGGAGGTAGTCGCCGCCCCGGTCACATGCCGGTTGCGGCCAGTTTGCGGAGCAGGTCTTTCTGCTCTGCGGTCAGGCTCGCGGGTACGGCCGGGACGATGCGGACGTAGAGATCGCCGCGGCCGCCGGTCTTTTTCATCCCCCGGCCCTTGATCCGCAGCCTCGCGCCGTTCTTGCATCCGGCCGGAACCCTGAGCTTGAGCACCTTGCCCTCGATGTCGGTCACCTCGGTCTCGCCGCCGAGGGCGGCGGTGGAAAAGGGCACCTCTGCCGTGGTGGTCAGGTCGGCGCCGTCGCGCTCAAAGCGGGGATGGGGCCTGGTGCTGATGACCAGGTACAGGTCGCCGGGCGGGCCGCCGTATGGCGAAGGATTGCCCTTGCCGCGGACGCGCAGCTTTTTGCCGTCCCCGATGCCGGCCGGAATCTTCACCGTCACCCGGTCGACCCCCTGGCCGCGGCGCAGGGATATGGTCTTTTCGCAGCCACCCGAGATCTCTTCCAGGGTGAGCGGCAGCTCCATCTCG
>JALWTY010000004.1 GCA_026993265.1 Desulfobacterales bacterium | reverse complement strand
GCACAGCTCCTCCGCCTTCCGCTCCCGGAAACCGGAGCGCTCGATCAGGGCGTCGATGCCGCTGTCGGACAGCTCCACCTCGACATCGTCGGGAAAGGCGCCGACAAGGGCGCTCGTGATTTCTTTTACCAAAGCGATGACCTTGTCGCAAACATAATGGGGATCGTGGTTCTTCTCCTGGCAGCGGGCCGCGACGAGCCGCAGCCTTCCAGGCGAAGGGCTGACCCCGTTCTCCGCGAGATGGGCGGAAAGCCTTGCGGAGACAAATTCCTCGAGCCGGGCGAGTTCCGCCGCGGCAAGTTCGTGGTAGCGTTCCTCCTGCGCGGCCGCGGCATCCGGATCAGAAAAGAGGCGGTCGAGCGTTTCCCGCGGGGAATCCACCAGTTCGGGGCTGACCACCAAATAACGGATATCAGACGACGGCAGCCGCCGCTCAAAGGGCAGAAGCACCCGTTCGAGCACGCTGACCAGGCCGCGGGCGCCGGTGCGCTCGGCCCGGGCCAGGGCGGCGATGCGGCGCATGGCCCCGTCCTCGAAGGCGATCCTTATGCCGTAGGCGAGAAAATCCTGCTTCTTGGCCACCACCACCGCGCTGGTCGGGCTCTGAAGGATCTGATACAGGTCTTCCTCGCCGAGATCGTCAAGGACCGCGATCACCGGCAGGCGGCCGACGAACTCGCTTTCAAACCCGTATTCAATCAGGTCCTCGGCCTTGACCCGGGAAAGGATCGCCGGATCGGTCTTGCGCGGCCGGACATCGCTTTCGAACCCGATCCCGGCCGGAGAGGAACGGCGGGCGACGATATCATCGAGGCCGCTGAAGGCGCCGCTGACGATGAAGAGAATGTTCCTGGTGTTGACCGTCTGGCGCTTGCGCTTGCCGTGGGTGCGGTAATACTCCATGGCCTCGAGCTGGGAGATGGGATCATGCGGAACCTTGAGGTCCACGTCGGTCTCTTCCATCGGCTTCAAGAGGGCGCGCTGCACTCCGGTGCGGGAGACGTCGTGGCCGCGGAAGTCCCGGCCGGAGGCGATCTTGTCGATCTCGTCCACGTAAATGATGCCGTAGGAGGCGAGTTCCAGGTCGCCTCCGGCCTCGCGGACGAGGTCGCGGATCAGGTCTTCCACGTCAGCGCCCACGTAGCCGGTCTCGCTGAACTTGGTGGCGTCGCCCTTGACAAAGGGGACGCCGATGCGGGATGCGATCAGCTTGACCAGGTAGGTCTTGCCCACGCCGGTGGGGCCGATAAGCAGGACGTTGCTCTTGACCTGGCCGGGGCCGCGCGGTTCCTCGCCCTCCTCGCGGGCCTGGCGGACGCGGTTGAAATGGGTGCAGATCTTGGTGGCCAGCACCTCCTTGGCGTGCTCCTGGCCGATGACGTACTCGTCGAGGTAGGCTACCAGCTCGTCGGGCCGGATGCGGAAATCTATGGCCGGGCCGCGGCTCTCCTCCACCCGGTTGCCGTCATCGTCATCCTCTGCCGGCCCGGCCTGGGGAAAGAGCCCGGCCGAGATTATCTTGACCTGGCCGCCGTACTTGTCGCTCAGGTATTTTCCTATCTCCCGCTCCAGCTCCTTCTGGTCCGGGATGGTGTTTTTTTCCTTTTCGTCGTCAATCATGCGTGCAAACCTCTAAAGCATGTAAAGCCCCCCGACATGGAGAACCGGATCCTGATGCCCCCGCGGTCCGGACCGCCCCTTCACCGCTGAGCCCCTAAACACTAAGCACTGCGGGCGGCCCGCACAAGCCACCCGTCATCCCGCCTCGATACCAAGACCTTTGAGCTTGCGGTGCAGATGGCTGCGCTCGAGCCCTATCTCCTCTGCGGTCTTCGAGATGTTGCCGTTGTTGGCGGCAAGGCGCGCGGCCAGGAACTCGCGCTCGAACTCGCGCCGCGCTTCCTTGAAATCAAGGGTCTGCATGGCCCGGCTCGCGGCCTGCACCGGCGCGGCCCCGGCCACCTCCATCACCGGCTTGAGCAGCATGGCCACGGTGTCGCGGCCGATGGTCTCCTCCCGGGTCATTATCACCGAACGTTCGACAAAGTTCTTCAGCTCCCGCACGTTGCCGGGCCAGGAATGCATCTTCATCAGCTCGATGGCCGCGTCCTCGAAACGGCGCTCGCCAAAGCCCTTGCGGCCCATGTGGGCGAGGAAGGCGTCCACCAGCAGGGGAATGTCGTCAATCCGTTCCCTGAGCGGCGGCACCACTATCGGCACCACGTTCAGGCGGTAGAAGAGGTCTGCGCGGAAGTTGCCCTTCTCGATCTCCTCCTCCAGGTTCTTGTTGGTCGCGGCCAGAACCCGGACGTTGACGCTGATGGTGCGGCTGCCGCCCACCCTCTCGAAGTTCTGCTCCTGCAGGATGCGGAGGATCTTGGCCTGGGTCTTGAGGCTCATGTCGCCGATCTCGTCGAGGAAGAGCAT
>JALWTY010000003.1 GCA_026993265.1 Desulfobacterales bacterium | reverse complement strand
TGGTTCCACGACTACAATCTTACACGATGGCACAATTCATTTTTTCTTTGCACCTGAAAGCTAAAAATGCGAGATATCCGCAAATTGGCACTGCGATTCCTTAATGTTTTTCTTCTGCTTGCACAACATTGAGATATACAGAATGAGCTAATAGGCTATAGGTATAATCTGCATAATACCATATTGGCTCATTCTGTGTATTGCCATATTGGCTCTTTGGGGATAGATTTCCCTTCTGTTTCTTATCAGTTTGTAATTTTATCCTGACCGTTTGTATAATCAGCTATGGGCAAAAAAAGCAAGGGAAAAAACAGCGGCATTGACGGTTTCTGGGCCGGGTATTCACGGGCGCTTGCGCGGGCCGGGGTGAACCGCTGGCATATCAAATGGTATACCCGCTGGGCGGGGATGTTCGGACGTGAGGCGTCCGGATATGTGCCGTTTTCCGAACGGGGGCCGGCTGAGATAGCCGATTTTCTGGTAAAAATCTCGGAAAGGTACGGCAAGGGAAGCTGGCAGGTGCAGCAGGCCGCCGATGCCCTGAGAATCCTCTACCATGATTGCGTCAAGAGTGATTTCGCCGCCTCATGGCGCGATCTTGAATCGATGCGCAACTCGCTGTTCCCTTCTTCCCCGCAGCCATCAACAGGGGAAAAGGCAAACAGCGCCGCCCCAGGTGGCCAGAAGGCCGCCGCACCCGCAATCACAGCCCCTATTTCAGGCAAGAAGAAAGCCCCCTACCGTGATCTGCTGGAGAGAGCGCACGAGGTCTTCCGCATGCGGCATTACGCGCACCGGACCGAAGAGGCCTATATGGGCTGGATCAAACAGTTTCTATATCACCGCAACCCGCATTCGCCTGAGGAGATAAATGGCAGGGACATACGTGATTTCCTGAGTTACCTCGCCACGGAAAGACATGTCGCGGCAAGCACCCAGAACCAGGCCTTAAACGCCCTGGTCTTCTTTTCCGAACAGGTCCTCGACCGCCCTGTCGGTGAGATCGGCCAGTTCACCAGACCGAAAAAACGCCAGAGGCTCCCGGTTGTAATGAGCACTGACGAGGTCCGCAGGCTCTTTTCCCACCTGAGCGGGGTTTACCGAATCGCGGCCGGGATCATGTACGGCGGGGGACTACGTTTGATGGAATGCATGCGTCTCCGGGTCAAGGATCTTGATTTCGAACGGAGGCAGATAACAGTGCGCGACGGCAAGGGACAGAAAGACCGCTTAACCGTCCTGCCCGCGAGCATCAACGGAGAACTTAAAAACCACCTCAAAACGGTGAGAAAACTCCACATAAACGACCTGAAGAACGGATTCGGCGAAGTCTATATGCCTGATGCCCTGGCCCGCAAGTATCCCAACGCGGCCAGAGAATGGGGATGGCAATACGTCTTCCCGGCTACCCGCTTGGCCATCGATCCGGGAAGCGGGGTGGCAAGACGCCACCACCTTCATGAAAACAACGTGCAGAAAGCGATAAAGGCCGCCCGGCGCAAGGCCGGAATCGACAAACCGGTCAGCTGCCATACCTTAAGACACAGCTTTGCCACCCACCTTCTGGAAAGCGGCTACGACATCCGCACCATCCAGGAGCTACTCGGCCACAAGGATGTAAGCACCACGATGATCTACACTCATGTCGCGACCAGCGGCAGCAGCGGGGTCAAAAGCCCCATGGATGTCCATCTGGCAATCCGCTGAAACTGCTGCGAGACGCCCAGGTCAGTCAAAATCCGGCGCAATATGCTCATTTACTCTGTGTAACTGCTCTTTTTCGCCGGACTATAGTCTCATCCCTCGTGTTTGTGACGTCACACACAGGCTGGCTAATGGTGCTGGATGCGGGCCTGGGCCAGCTTCACCACCATCTCGTTGGCCTTTTGCAGCCTCGACACCACGGTCTTGAAAAGGTGGCGGCTGACGTCCGGGTGTTTTTCGATCAGCTCCATGATCTTGTCGCCCGGGAAACGCTTGACCGTGGCCCGTCCCTTGGCGACGATGCTCGCTGATCTGGGCTCGCCCGAAATCGCGGCCATCTCGCCGAAGAACTCGTCCGGCTCGGTGATCTCGGCGATCTTCTTGCCGTCGCGCACCACCATGAGCGCGCCGGTGACCAGCTTGAAGAAATCCTTGTCGTTGTTGCCCTGGCGGACGATATAGTCGCCGTCCTCGTAGTGTTCTAGGTCCGGATTGACCAGGTAGGCGGGCAGGCTTTCCTCGTTTATCACCGTGCGCCGCAGAACCTCCTCGACACTGGTTACGCCCTGGATGATCTTCTTTATTCCGGCACGGCGAAGCGGGGTCATTCCCTCCTGTATGGCGATCTTCCTGAGCTGGTCCTCGGGCACGCGGGCGTTGATGGCCTTGGCCACCTCGTCTGTGACCTCCATCAGCTCGAACAACCCCACCCTGCCCTTGTAACCGCCGCCCTTGCACTCGGGGCATCCGCCCGGACCGTAGATGACAAGCCCTTCCAGTTCATCCTCCTGGAACCCCATTGCCAGAAGCTCGTCGCGGCTGTAGTCGGCTGTGACGTCTTTCTTGCACTTCTGGCACAGCCTGCGGGCGAGACGCTGGGAGAGGACCATGGTCACCGACGAGGCCAGCATGTAGGCGGGGATGCCGATATCGACCAGGCGGCCGATGGTGGAGGGGCTGTCGTTGGTGTGCAGAGTGGAGAAGACCAGGTGGCCGGTCATGGCCGCCTTGATGGCGATCTCGGCGGTCTCCATGTCGCGGATCTCACCGACCATGATGATGTCCGGGTCCTGGCGGAGAAAGGCCTTGAGGGCCGCGGCAAAGGTCATGCCCACCTCGTTGATGACGTTGACCTGGTTTATGCCCTTGAAGTTGAACTCCACCGGATCCTCGGCGGTGAGGATCTTGGTGTCCTCGCGGTTCAGGGAGTTCAGGGCCGAGTACAGGGTCACGGTCTTGCCGCTGCCGGTGGGACCGGTGACCAAAAGCAGCCCCTGGGGCCGGCTGATGCAGCGTTTCAGGGCCTCGAAGGTCTCGGGCTCAAAGCCGAGCCTGGTCAGGTCGACGTTCAGGGACGACTTGTCGAGGATGCGCAGGACGATGGACTCGCCGAACAGGGTCGGCAGGGTGGAGACGCGGAAATCCACGGCCTTGCTCTTGCCGATCCTGATCTTGATCCGGCCGTCCTGGGGAACCCGCCTCTCGGTGATGTCCAAGTTGGCCATGATCTTGATCCGCGAGTTGAGGGCGTTCTTGATCGAAAGCGGCAGGTTCATGGTCTTGAAGAGCGAGCCGTCGAGACGGTAGCGGACCTGGAGCGACTTTTCGAACGGCTCGATGTGGATATCACTGATGCCGTCACGCACCGCCTTGATCAGGATGCCGTTGACCAACTTGATGATGGGCGCGTCCGAGGCGGAATACTGGCCGTCGTCGTCTTCCTCCTCGCTCTCGCTGGCAAGTTCGTAGCCCTCGGCCGCCTCGCTCGCCAACGCGCCGAAATCGTCGATCTCGAGGATTTCCTCCTCTTCCCCGGCCTCATCCTCCGCCACCGCATCCTCGCCGAAGTATTTGACAAAGTCCTCGTCAGAGAGGTTGTAATATTTGCGGTAGGCGTCGAGGATATCCCGCTCGGTGGAAACGCACACCGAAAGCGGCATTTTCACCTCAGCCTGGAGCGCCTCCACCGCCTGGGTGTCAGTGGGCTCGGCCATGGTAATCTGGAGGCTTCTGCCGATAACCCGCAGGGGGAAGGCCATGAACCTGCGCGCCACCTCAAAGGGCATTTTTTCCAGGGCCTCGGGCTTGGGCGGCTCGCGACTGATGAAGACCGCAGGGAAGTTGTATATCCGGGAAAGGACGTTGAGGATGGTGTCCTCGTCTATGTATCCGAGTTGAAGGAGAATGGAGCCAAGGCGGCGCTTGTTCTTCTTCTGGAGCTCCAGGGCCTCATCGAGCTGTTTCTGGGTTATCTGCCCTTCCTTGCGGAGCAGTTCGCCGATCTTTAGCTTTCCCGCCCCGGACTGATCCTTGATCGAGGCCGCGAGACTGGACTGCTGTTTGCCTGACTTTTTCGAGGATGGGTCTGTCTTCTTTCCAGCCATTTGTCCGTCCTGATTTGCGAATATGTCGCCTTCCAATTTATCCCAGCCGGAAACAGACAGGCAAGAAATTATGTCATGGCCCGGTGCAAACCAGTGCACAAAAAAAGGGACGCCCCCTTGCGGGAGCGCCCCCTCGCCTGTGTACAGCGGAAAAAGGGTTCCGGGTTAGAACAGGCCCTTGACCTTGCCGGTCTCCACGTCCACGTCGATGCGGCGGTAGGCCGGATCGGAGGCGGTGCCGGGCATGAGGCTGATGGCGCCGGCGACCGGGACCACGAAACCCGCGCCCTTGTAGGTGAGGATGTCGCGCACCGGCAGGGTCCAGCCCTTGGGCACGCCCTTGAGGTTGGGATCGTGGGAGAGCGAGAGGTGGGTCTTGACCATGCAGGTGCCCATCTCCTTCATCTCGGGATCGGCCTCGATGCGCTTGAGCTTGGCCGCGGCCTCGGGCGAGTAGCTCACCCCGTCGCCGCCGTAGACCTCCTTGACGATGAGCTCGATGCGCTTGGAGAGCGGGGTGTCGAGGTCGTAGAGGAACTTGAACTCGTTGGGCTCCTCACAGGCCTCGATGACCGCGTCGGCGAACTCGAGCGCGCCGTCGCCGCCGTGCTCCCAGTGACGGGAAAGGGCCACCCTGGCGCCCGCGGCCTCGCAGAGGCGGCGGACCGCCTTGATCTCGTTGTCGGTGTCGGTGTAGAAGGCGTTGATGCAGACAACCGGGTTTATGCCGGCCTTCTTGACCGTCTCGATGTGGTGGATGAGGTTCTTGCAGCCTTCCTCGACCCAGCCGACGTTCTCCTTGCCGTACTCCTCGGGCATGGGCCGGCCGGGAACCGGGATCGGCGCGCCGCCGTGGCACTTGAGGGCGCGGATGGTGGCCACGACCACGGCGCAATGGGGCTTGAGGCCGGAGTAACGGCACTTGAGGTTCCAGAACTTCTCAAAACCGATGTCCGCGCCGAAACCGCTCTCGGTGACGTTGTAGTCGGCGAGCTTGAGGGCGACGCGGTCGGCGATGACCGAAGACTGGCCAATGGCGATGTTGGCGAACGGCCCGGCGTGCACCACCACCGGCTGGCCTTCCAGGGTCTGCATCAGGTTGGGGTTGATGGCGTCAACCATCCAGGCGGTCATGGCGCCGTCGACCTCGAGGTCGGCGGTGGTGATGGGGTTGTCCTGCTTGTCGTAGGCGACCACGATCTTGCCGATACGCTCGCGCATGTCCTTCAGGTCGGTGGCAACCGCGAGGATGGCCATGATCTCGGAGCTGACCGCGATCCCGAACTTGCTCTGCATGGTGAAGCCGTCCATCTTGCCGCCGATGCCGATGGTGATGTTGCGCAGAGCCTGGGCGCAGAAGTCGATGATCCAGCCGAACTCCACCTTCTTGGGATGGATGTCGAGCCGCTTCAGGTTGCGCTTGGCGAGCTGTTCGTCGGTGTAGTTGGCCTCGTGCTGCATCCTCGCGGTCAGGGCGACCATGCCGAGGTTGTGGGCGTTCATGATGGCGTTGATGTCGCCGGTGAGGCCGAGGGAGAACGGGGTCAGCGGAATGCACTGGGCAAGACCGCCGCCCGCGGCCGACCCCTTGATGTTCATGGTCGGGCCGCCGGAGGGCTGGCGGATGGCGCCGATGACGCTCTTGCCGCGCTTGCCCAGCCCCTGCACCAGACCCATGGCGCAGGTGGACTTGCCCTCACCCAGCGGAGTGGGAGTGATGGCGGTTACGTCGATGTACTTGCCGTCCGGCTTGTCCTTCAGGCGGTCGAGAATCTTGCGGTAGTCGAGCTTGGCGACGTAATGGCCGTGGGGGAGAAGCTCCTCCTTCTCAAGGCCCATCTCCTCGCCGAGCTGATAAACCGTCTTCATCCGGCTTTCAGCCTCTTCCGCGATCTCCCAGTCCGCATGCTTGGTGGGATCGAGAACCATTTAAACCTCCTCTTCGCTCTTTTTTGTATAGTTATCCGCTCACACGGCCCCGGAAACCGGAACCGTAATCAACGATTTTCAATCAACAGACACAGGGGAAAGACCTTTTTAATCGGAATTTTTTTTTTTGGCAATCAGGAACGGGCCTTTAACAGACTGTTGAAAAATCCCTCCATGTCTTTCTCCGCTCCGGTCTTCGCAAAACAACCTTCGCCCAACATATCGAAATTACCGCGCTTTTTCGCGCGTTAATCCCGGCGGCGCGTCCATGCGCCGCCCAACAAAAGATTCCGCCCCCGGTCCGCTCTCCCCTCAGCCATCAACCAACCTTTTTCCTTCCCTATCCGCCCGGATGGTTGTATGCTCCTAGGCAAACATTGGCCCAAGAGTATCAGGATTCATCCAGCGTCATTTTCCTTCCACGGTAAAGAGCGGCCGCTCCTTACCGCATGAATGCCGTTTTTTCCCGCTGATTACTTCCCGGAAGGCACGCCAAAACATTTTGGAGCCGTAAAGCGGCTCCCGCAAGCAGCGCCTGCCAACTGAACAGGTGCATCCAGGCCGGCAACGGCCGCGCACAGCCGGAACCCCACCGCTCCGATGAAGGCGGTCTTCCGGTCTGCCGCGGCAGCGCCGCCTCACCACTGTCCGGGAAGAGCTGATCCAAAAATCCGCCCGGCATGCGGGACACAAAAAAAATCCCGCGGGAGAAAACCCATGAGTTTCAACGAATTCAACTTTCACAAAGACATAAGCGCCGGGATACGGTCATGCGCTTACAAAACCCCGACGCCGATCCAGAAAAAGGCCATCGGCCCGGCCATCTCCGGCCGCGACATCATGGGCCTGGCCCAGACCGGCACCGGCAAGACCGCAGCCTTTGTCCTGCCCATGCTTGAACGGCTCATGAACGGCCCCCGCCGCCGGACCCGGGCCCTGGTGATCGCTCCCACCAGGGAGCTTGCCGGGCAGATCAACGCCAACATCACGGAGCTGGCCCGTCACACCGGGCTGAGAAGCGTCCCGGTTTACGGCGGAGTCGGCAAGGCCGGGCAAATAAAAAGATTCCGCGCCGGAGTGGAGATAGTGGTGGCCTGTCCCGGCCGTCTGCTCGACCATATCGACTGCGGCGACCTCGATATCTCCAAGGTTGAGATCCTCGTCCTGGACGAAGCGGACATGATGTTCGACATGGGTTTTCTGCCCGCCATACGCCGGATCGTAAAACGGCTTCCCGGCAAACGGCAGAACCTGCTCTTCTCGGCCACCATGCCCAGGGAGATCCGTGGCCTGGCCGAAGAGATCCTCGACAGACCCGAGATCATCCAGGCCGGCACCCCGCGCCCGGCCGACACCGTGACCCACTCCCTCTTTCCAGTGGAAAAAAAGCAGAAGAACAGGCTGCTCATGGAACTGCTGACCGAGGAAAACATGACCCATACCCTGATCTTCACCCGGACGAAATACGGGGCCAGAAACCTGGCCGCCCGGCTGGCAAAGGCGGGCCACAGCGCCACCTCGATCCAGGGCAACCTGTCACAGGCAAAGCGGCAAAAGGCCCTGGACGGCTTCCGCCGCGGCCGTTTCAACATCCTGGTCGCAACCGACATCGCGGCCCGGGGCATCGACGTATCAGGCATATCGCATGTGATAAACTTCGACGTCCCGGCAACGGTCGAGGCCTACACCCACCGCATAGGCCGCACCGGCCGCGCAGACCACAAGGGCTCTGCCATCACCTTTGCCAGCCGCGAAGAGATGCGGATGGTCAGGGAGATAGAAAAAGCCATCCCCGGCCGTCTTGAACGCATAAAGCACAAAGCGGCAGCCCCGGTTCACGACCGGGAACCAGAAAAACGGGACACGGAAAGCGGAAAGGAGGCGTCCGGAAAGCGCTCTTTTTCCTGTCCCCGGAACCGCCGCCATGCCGGGAACGGAAAAGGCAGAAGAACCAGCCAGATCCGCCCATGACCCTTCTCAAGGCGCCTCACCCAATCAAACCAAGCACGTCCCGCCGAAAAGACGGGACGTGCGCCATCCAACGCC
The DNA here is from genome assembly GCA_026993265.1 of Desulfobacterales bacterium. Taxonomy (GTDB): domain Bacteria; phylum Desulfobacterota; class Desulfobulbia; order Desulfobulbales; family JAJRZW01; genus JAJRZW01. The sequence continues at coordinate 1,649 of JALWTY010000003.1, read as the reverse complement.
GCAGCCGAAGGCCGCATCCGCCTTCTGGCTTCTGTCTTCTGGTTTCTGTCTTCTGAAGAGCTACCCCACCACCAGGTCGCCGAACACCCGCGGAAAGAGCTTTCTGAAATCTTCGAGAAGCGGCACCATCACCTCGCGCATGGAGGGCTCGGCCGCCTGGGAGCAGCGCAGGCGGAAGATGTGGAGCCATTCCAGGAGGTTTGCATAGACGATGATCTCGGTCTTGCAGGAGTTGGGCAGCACGGTGCGGGCCGCCTGCGGGGTGGAGGTCTCGAGCAGTTTCAGGTAGGCCTCCTCGGTGCGGCGCATGGCCTCTTCCCACAGACGGTACTCATCGCTATCCTGTTCGAAGAACATCGGCCGGATGAAGGTGACCTCGTTGCCGAACTTGTCCTCGCTATAGCGGCAATACCGCTGGCTTTCCTGCAGGAAGGAGCAGGGGCGGTGGCGGACGATCTCGTGGGTCACGGCCCGGTTGACGATGAACCTGACCGCGATGTGGCGGTGACGGGCGAGGAGACCCGCATCCAGTTTCTCCACCTCGGCAAGTGGAAGCTTGCGCACCGCCACTCCGGCCTGTTCCCGCCAGCCGCTTTTCGGGGCAATGTCCTCAAAGAGCAGGGGCTCGCGGCCGGCGAGCAGGGCCAACGACGCCTTGACCACCTTGTTGGAAGGATTTTCAAGAAAGAGCTCCCGCCAGGCGCGGACGCTGCCGGTCATGAGGATGCGTTTCTTTTCCACCCGGTCGATGTGCATGAACCGGGGCAGGCAGGCGAAGAAATCGCCCAGGGTGGATTCCAGGTCCACCTCGATCTCCAGGGTGGCAACCCCCATCTCGGCCACGGAATTATGACCGTGGGCGAGCACCCGGCGGACGAACGCGGCCGCTGAACCCTCGCTTATCTTGTCCTCGCTCTTGTAGCACACCCGGCCGCAGGCCTCGATGCGCTCCACCAGCGGAACCTGGTCGAGATCGGTGAGAATGGTGTAGGAGGGTTCGACTACCCGCATTACGCAAAGCTCCCTGTTGTATTGTGTGATGACGGTCCGGCCGCCATCACGCCTTTTCTTCCTCCTGGGCCCGTGCCTCCGGCAACGGGCCGGAGGCGGGACAGCGGTTTGCCGCCATCCGGAGCGGTCACGAACCCTGGTTCCTGTTCTGCCAGAAGGGAGAAAGTTCCCTGAGGTTGGCGATTATCCCCGGCATGTGCTCGAGCACGTAGTCCACTTCATCATCAGTGTTGTAGATGCTGAGGCTGAAACGGATGGAGCCGTGGGCCGCAGTGAATGGCACGCCCATGGCCCGCATCACGTGCGAAGGCTCGAGCGATCCCGAGGTGCAGGCCGATCCGGAGGAGGCGCAGATGCCGTGGCGGTCGAGATGGAGGAGGATCGCCTCGCCCTCGACGAACTCGAAGCTGATGTTGCTGGTGTTGGGCAGCCTTTTTTCCTTGTGGCCGTTGAGGATGGCGTTGGGGATGGCGGCAAGCAGCCCGTCCTCCAGACGGTCGCGCAGGGCCTTTACCTTGGTGTTCTCCACGTTCATCATCCGGGCCGCCATCTCGCAGGCCTTGCCCAGGCCGATGATCGAGGCCACGTTCTCGGTGCCGCCGCGGCGGCCGCGTTCCTGGTGACCGCCGATAAGGAAG
>JALWTY010000002.1 GCA_026993265.1 Desulfobacterales bacterium | reverse complement strand
ACTCCCGAAACACATCCCGGTCAACCTTGATGGAGCGGACATAATCGCGCAGGTCGCGGGCCAGGATACGCAGGCCCCGCTTCTTCGGGCTGCGCATGTAGGCGTTGATATTGCCGTCGCGCACCAGGCTGTACACCGTCCGCTCCGAGACCGACAACACCTCGGCCGCCACCTCGGCGGTCACCAGCACCGACTCTTCCAGAATCTCCCGCTTGTACCGCTCCACATCTCCCCGCTTGATCATCTCTCTCATGCTGCCACCCCTTTTGAAAAGACCTTGACCCCAGGCCGGGCCGGCTCCCGGCGCCAGTGGCGGATACCGATGATCTCCGCCGCCGCCAGGGCGTACACCCAGCAGTCCCATTGATGGTTGTCCTTGCCCCGCGGGCATATCCAGTAGCCGCGCTCGTCCTGGTACTCGGCGCAGAGCTGCTTGGCATAGCCGGAATCCGTCTCCGCGTGCAGCCTGATGGAACCGGGATCGCCCGGCTCGATCTGGAGCTTGCGGGCCAGCTCGTCCTTGTGCAGGGTCACATTGATTGTGTAGAGGTTGAGCCCGCCGGGAATCGGAATCTTCTTGCCCACTGAGGACGGAAAATAATCAAGCCGTTTCACATTCCATGCCTGTTCCATGGTGCGCCGGCCCTTGATCGGCCGCCAGAACGGATTTTTCCGGCAGAAGCCGTACACTTCAACGGTGCGGCTGTGCTTTGGGCGGCTCGGGTTGGTGCCGCCGCCGGAGTCGATCCAGCCCGACTGGCAGCGGTACTTCTTGCCGTCCGCGTCCATATACTCCCGGCGGCCGATTGAATCCAGGTTGGCAAATGACGAGACCATGCCGTGGTCGATCATCCAGCAATCCAGATCCTCACCCCAGGTAAACGCCACCACCTTGTAGTGGAATCCCTGCTGCTGGGTGTCGGCAATAATCATCAGGTAGCAGACATCACGCGGCACCACCCGGCGCGGCATCTCGTCATCGCGCAGGCGCAGAATGAAATCTTCCTTCCTGTCCTGCTGCTCGAACTCGTAATCCCGCGCCTCATAGCCGTTGGCCCAGGCCATCTTCTCCACCACCGTGCCGTGTTCGGCCTTGAGCCAGGCAATGGCGATCTCGGAGAGCGGCACATCGAGGCACTCCCAGGCCCGGTGGTGGAAGCCCACCGTGGACGGCCGGGTGAGCTTCTCGCCCTTGACGCAGACCCAGCCCCCGGCCCGGATCGCCCGCTCGCGGGCCACATCATTCCACACCGAGCCGCATTGCTGGCAGATATAACCGATCTCGGCCCCGGCCATCACATCGTCAGCGGTCAGGCCGTCCACCGCGAGGTGCTCGGCTTCCATGCGGATCAGCTTGTCGCAGTCCGGGCAGCGCACCCGCCACTCCCAGACCTGGGCGCAATTCCTCATCCCCTTGTAGATGAAGAGCTGCGCCGGCGTGGACGCGAAGAACCGCTTGTACCGGCCCTTGAACAACCGGCCGCGCTTGCGGATCAGGGTGATGCGGTCCGCTTCCCGGCCGCTCATCTCGCTGCCTTTGTCCACCTCGTCGCCAAAGCAGTGCTTGGCGCTCCAGGTGGCCATGGTCGCGGGCGAGTTGGCCCAGGCCGGGTAGATCGTCACCCCGTGGTTGAGCTGAATCCGGCTCATGGTGATGTCGTCCTGGCGGCCGGTGAGGTATTTTTTGAGGCGGGGGGAGCGCTCGATCATCGGCTTGAGCTTGCCCGCCGTGATCTTGGCCATGGTGTCCTCGGTGGGCATCATGTAGAAGATGTCGCCGGGATCGCAGTCAACCGCCCAATGCAGGCAGTTGAGCATGGTGGCGGTCTTGCCGCTCTGCTCCGAGGCGCAGAACCAGATCTCGCGCACCCAGGGCTTGGAGTAGGTGTCCATGATCTTGACCGTGTGCGGCGCGTACTCGTGCCGCCACGGCCCCTGGTGCGGGCCGTCCGTGACCTGCCGGTACTTGGCGGCGTGCTCCGAGACCTTGATCTTCTCCGGCGTCCGCAGCCGCCGGGTGACCATGCCCGGCAGCCGCTTGCGGTAGAACCGCCGCCCGGCCAGCCGCCGGCGGACATCTTTCGGGATGAACGCCGGCGGCTTCACCGCCCGGTCAACCAGGGATTGCTGTTGCGCCGCCGCCTCAACCATTGCCGCAGGCTGCCTGTTGTTCTCCACCCCAGGTGGGCATGGTAAGAGAGAACTCGATAAACCGGCCGTCCGGCAGCCACAGGCCGCCGCCCTCGAACGCCCGCAGGAACAGGGAAACGGTCAGGCAGACATCGGCCATGCAGTAGTCGATCAGGGCCCCGATCCGTCCCCGCTGGTAGAGCAGGGGGGCGTCGGCGCCGGAGCCGCTCTTGCCGGGCAGATGGTTGGCGCGGGCAACGCTGTCCAGGGAGATGCCGCGATGGTCGCGGTCGTTGCCAGGGTCCAGGCC
>JALWTY010000001.1 GCA_026993265.1 Desulfobacterales bacterium | reverse complement strand
GCAGGTTCCCGGCCCGGTTCTCCGTCATCCCCCTTGGCCGGGGTGGATTCCGGCGCGGCCTGCGGAGATGCCTCCGCCGCGGGCGGCGCGGCGGACGATGCCGGCCCGCCCTCCTGCAGGGCGTGGATACGGTCGAGGTAACCGCTGATATCGAATTCCTTGTAGCTCTCGGGCCCGTTTTCGAGAACCTCGCGGACGTTCTCCACCATGGTGCGCAACTGGTCGCCGACCTCAAGAACGATGTCGATGACCGCCGGGTCCATGGGCCGCTTGCCGCTTCTGACGTCGTCCAGCAGGTTCTCGGTGGTGTGGGCCAGCCTGTTGATGGCGGCAAGGTTCAAAAAGCCGCTGACCCCCTTGATGGTATGAAAGGGCCGGAAGATATTGTTGATTATCTCGGAGTCGTCGGGATTGTTCTCCAGTTCGAGGATGTTGCTCTCGATGGACTCAAGGTGTTCGAACGCCTCTTCGATAAAGCCGGAGAGCAGCTCGGGATCCTGGAGAAAATCAAGGGTGACCTCCTCCGTGTCAGCAGCGGCGTCACCGCCATCGGGCTGGTCCCCTGCCGGAGCTTCATCAGCCGCATCTTCCGCGGCTGCGGCGCCGGCCTCAGGCTGGCTGGGCGCATCCTGACCGCCCGAGCAGGCAAAGGCCTCGCCGACCTCGTGGCCGGCCGCGGCAAGGGCCTCGCGAAAGGCGTCATACAACGCCGCCTCCCCTCCCTTGCGCCTGACCTCCTGCATCACCCCGATGGCCCGGCCGAGCGCCTCGTAATTTTCAGCGCTGTCGGCAAGCTCGCCCATGATGATCCGCCCAAGAGCGCGGTTAAACTCCTCCGCCATGGCGGCAAGCGCCTCGTCACCTCCGCCCCGCGCCGCCCCGGCAAGTTCCTCGGCAAGGTTGACCAGATCGCCAACCACCGAGAGATCGCCAGGCTCGATCATCATGATCTTGACCCCCATCTGGTCAAGGATGCCATCCACGTTCATCTCTTCCGCTGCCATTTCCCGCTCCGTATGAAGACTTTGCCTGCCCAGAAATCACGGCCGGCCCCATGCGTGGAACAGAGACCAGAAATATTCTACCTCAACACCGAGGAGAAAGTTCAAGCACTTTGCAGGAAAAGAAATCGTTTTTTCCAGACAACCCTTGTGAACGGACAAGAGAGCGGCATAGCAGCCCGTTGAAAAACTACTGCGCTTGACGATGCAGGGCAGGCAGGGAAAATGAAGAAAAAATGCGGCCGGACGAGAAGACGGCTACATGCCTCCGTTGGAGCTGTAAGGAAGCGCAGCCGGATGCGGCGGCTCCATGGCTTCGCCGCCGGGAGTATCGGCGCCGGCGGCCGGTTCCCCGGCGTTCTCGAGGGTATCGAGCAGATCCGGGTCAAAGGATCTTATCTGACGGGCCAGGATCTCCAGGTTCTGCCTGACTTTTTCCATCAAGGTCGTGTCAGGATATTTCACGCCTATCCCGGCCAGGGTGTTCCATGAATCGATGAAATACTGTCTCTTGCTGTCGTAATCGGCCGCCCTTCTTGCCTTGATGAAAAGCTCTGCGGCCTTGCGGCGCAGCTCTGAGGCGGCGCGGTCGGAGGCGGCGACCACCCGTTTTCTCGCCTGCTCGTCATACTCGGTGCCGTAGAGCATCTTGTATATCATGATAGCGCCGTCGTAATCACGCTTGTCCAGCAGGCTCTCCGCCTCCTGCCACTGGGACTCGCGGGTTTTCTTCAACAACTCCTGCTGGCGGGCGATCTCCAGCTCCTCGGCCCGGTCTATCTCCTCGCGAGTATGCTGCACCATCTCCCTGGTGGCGTCGGACAGATCCGTGGCGAGCAGCATGTCCGCCACCCCGCGGGCGCGGTCGAACTCGCCCGCTTCCACCAGCCGGTCTATCTCGGCCATCTTTCCTTCAAACCAGCTCCGGGCCGAATCAAGCACCTCGCGCAGATTCTCCCTGGCCCTGAGCGCGAAAGGACTGCCGGGATACTGTTCCTCCAGGGCCCGCACCGCCTTTTCCATGCCCTCGGGGATATAACGGCCGTCAAAGGCGAGATAATGGCGCAGAACCTCCTGATACATGGTATAGGCGCCACTGTCGGTATCGCCCCGGGAAAGAAGATCGAGCTGATCCCTGACCCAGATATCGTCCCCCTTTCGGGAGTTGTAAAACTCCGCCAGCTTGCGGTAATACTCCTTTGCCTCGTCAGCCCGGCCAAGGCTCAGGAGCAGATCGCCGCACAGCCGCTCAAGCGACCTCCGCTCCGGCGACGGAGGCAACTGCTCCACCGTGTCCTGCAGCACCTCGACCGCCTCGTTCATCCGTCCGGTCTTGAGCAGGGATATGGCGTAGGCGCGCCGCGCCTCGGAGCTCATCAGCCTGCCGGGATAACTGCTCAGAAGATTGTTGTAGGCGAGGATAGCCTCCTCGTACTTGCCGGTCTCGGCATAGCGCTCAACCGCCTCCTCGGCCTCTTCCCTGGCCTTGCTGGAGAAACGGTCGAGCCATCCCTTGACCAGGGAGGCCCCGTCCCGAAAGATACGGTCGCAATCGCCTTCGAGAAAGGCGATATCCTTGTAGTACACGCCCCACAGATCAAAATCCACCGTGTCAGCGCTGTCAGAAGGGGAAGACTGTTTCAGGACGAGATCAAGCAGGTTGGAGTAACCGTTGAATATCTCCTCGATATCGCTGAGACAGGCGGCCCAGCCGTCAGGACGGCGGTCCTCGAGGCCGAGAGAGACGATCTGGTCCTCGAGCAGCTTCCAGTTCCTGAGTTTTTCGGCGTAGCCGCTCAGCCGGGCGTCAACCCGGGAGGAATCGGGCAGCACCAGCACCTTTACCACCTGAACCTGCGGCGGCGCCGCAGGTTCGGCGCCAACTCCATCTTCGGCCGGGGCACCGGCGGGCTCGTCAGGAGCGCCGGGGCTCACTTCCTCCGGCGCGGCCGGCGCCGGCACGGCGTCGAGGGGCCGGTCGTCGGTCATCGGCCGGGGCGGAAGCTCGACTATACGCTGGCCGGCCGCGCCGGAAACCTTCACCGGAGCGCAGGAGCAGAGAGCCAGGCCAATAAGGGCCAAGGCCAGAGCGGCCAGAACGTCGATGAAAATCTCTTTATTATTCCTGCGCCGTGTCATTGCCGCCCCCTTCCGTCCGCCAGTACGGCCGGAAAAAACGCGCCGGCTTTATCCGGCCGCCTCCGACCGGTTCACCGTAAGTCAATATGCCAACCCCGCTGTCTTCCCCAGCAGGGAGACCGCCCCGTTCAGCGTTAACCGGAACCTCCATATACCCGCTTCCCGGATGGGCGAGCGGCAATATGGAAACTCCGGAAAAGGTCAGGTCAACCAGATCCAGCCCGGCGGCCCAGTCTTTCTCAAGAAGTATGGTATTGGCGATCCTGGTCCACATGGGCAGGGCGCCTGCGGCCCCGGTTATATGCGATGAAGTCCTCACCATCGGCTTGTTGTCGTCGTATCCCACATAGGTGGCCAGGACATAGCCGTCGGCAAGGTTGAAAAGGCCGCCATGGCCTATTCCGGGTATGATACCCGCAAAAGCGGCATTGGTAAAGCGGTTGGCCGTGCCGGTCTTGCCCGCCACCGGAACCTTGAGATCAAGCTCGGCCAGCTGGCGGTTCCGCTCCGGGTCGCGGCTGCGCAGCCTTACGTGGCGGCTGGCGTAGCGTCCGGTGCCGTACCTGACCACGTTACGGAGGATATCACTGACCTCGAGGACGACCTCGGGAGCGATTACCCGCCTGCGGTGCGGTGTCGCCTCGTATATGACGTCGCCGTCGCTGTCTTCTATCCTCTTTATTATGGAAAGCCCGACCGAGAACCCCCTGCCGTTCATGGTGACCACCTCGCCGGTGGCCAGGGCCTCATATGCCCTCGCCACTTCCAGCGGGGTTATGACATTGGAGCCCAGGGGAAAGGAAAGAACCGGATCGAGTTTGCTCTCGATCCCTATCTCCCGGCAGAAGCCGGTGAGGTAGAGCAGCGCGGCCATGACCCGGAAATCCCTGACCTGATAAAGCACTTCCGGACTGTAAGGCGGCAGGGCGGCGAGTTTTTCGTACTCGCTTTCCACTGCATTGGTCAGGCTCTCGAACGTGGTTACGCTTACGGTGTTGTCAAGTTTCACGCCTCTCCAGAAGGCGTCTCTACCCTCTTCGTCCATCAGATCGAGATGCAGGGCCAGTTCAGCCCTGGTAACAGGCGTTGCCACCCCATCGAGATCATCGCGGTCGCTGACGAAAAAACCGGAGCCGGCCTGGTCCTGATACAGAACGACCTCGTCCGGCTCGCCGTCCTCGAGGATATCGCCGTCGCGCAGGTCCACGAACATGTCATAAAGGTCGGCGTAACGGAGGTAGTTGCGCCGGAGGATCTCGTGACGCAAACGCGCCTCCTCCTTCTTCTTCCGGTACTCCACCCTTTCCCGCGGCGACAGGGATTCCTCGTCAACCTCCTCGTCCAGGCCGAGCTCCTCGTCAACCTCCTCGTCGAAACGGTCAAACCCGTAACCGTAGTGCATGCTCTTCAAGATCTCGTACTCGTCCATCAGGCCGGAGAATATCAGATCAGGCTCGAGGCTGGCCACGGCGCGGGCAAAGGCGATACGGTAAAGCTGCGGCTTGTCGACCACGATCCCGAAGGCGTCGCGGATGCGGGCGCGGTAGTCGGCATGCTCCTCGCCGGGAAGCCGCTCCAGCCCGAGAGTGTCGAGGACCTCGCGGAACTGCGCGGTATTGAGATGGTCGCAAAGATGGTAGAGAAGCCATACGGTAGCCACGTTCTCCGAATGGACGCCGGCCCAGCTCATGGACACCCTGGCCGAGGTGCTTTCATGGTCGGGGCGCGGGAAGTAGGGCTGTCCCTGGAACACGAAGACGTCGCGGCGGTTGTCGAGCGCGTCCATCGAGTTCCAGCCGAGCTGGATCGCGGCCGTGTACACCAGCGGTTTCATCACCGAGCCCATGGGACGGCGGGCATAGATGGCGCGGTTGAAGAAGCGGTTTTCAAAACCGCCGGCCATGGCCCTTATGGTTCCCTCACGGTAGACCAGGGCCGCCCCCTGGATCTGCGGGTACTTTTCAAGATCGAGCACGAGCGGTCCGTCGCCGCCGGCTTCCCTGACGCTCACGTAAACCAGCTCACCGGGAGAGAACGAGCGGACGAAACGGGCGAGTTCGCCCCGGCCGGGCGTGGACCACAACTCACGCTCGTACTTGACCAGGGATACGAGCAGGCTCCTTATTCCGCGGCTGTCGATCACCCCGTCCACCCGGTCCGAGGATGAAAAGGCCACGGAAATCGTACCGTCACCGGCATCCGTTCCGACCACCCGGCCAAGGAGGAAATCCCCCACCTTCGGGGCGTCTCTGCCAAGGGGCATGGCTGAATAACGTTCCTGAAGCCTGGCATGATCGTAGCCGTCGAGTCTCACGCTGAGCCGGGAAAGCTCCTTGCGCAGGGAATAGACAGCGCTGTCCTGCAACGGTTTCTCAACAGTAGTGATGACCTTGACCCCGGAGGTGGCGACGTTGTCTATGCCATGACGCCTGAGAACATCCTCCATGTCCGGATCGGTGAGGGCGGCTTTCACCAGGTCCATCACCGTGTTGAGCGAATAGGTCATCTTTCCCTGCCTGAACGGGATCTCCCGGGCCAGGGCGGCCTCGAGGGTGGCGCGGTCGATGTAGTGGTTGCGGAACATCTGGCGCAGGACGTACGCCACCCTTTCCCGCGACTTGCGTCTCGCCCTTGCCTCCTCCTCAGGGGTATTCTTTATGAACGGATTGTAGTAATTGGGTTTCTTGACGCTGCCGGCAATGAAGGCGCATTCGATCAGGTCCAGTTCGGAGGCGTCCTTGTCGAAGTAGTATCTGGCCGCCACCCCCAGCCCGCGGCCGTTGCCGCTGACGTAGAACTGGTTTGCGTAGAACTCGAGGATCTTTTCCTTGGGATAGTGATACTCGAGCCTCAGTGCATAGATGAGCTCCTTCAGCTTGGCTCCCAGGGAACGGTCCTTGCGCTTGAAGAGGTTTTTCGCGGTCTGCTGGGTGATGGTGCTGCCGCCCTGGACGATGCGGCCCGCCCGGATATTGACCGCCATGGCCCGCAGGATTCCCATGAAGTCGATGCCGTGATGACGAAAGAAGTTACGGTCCTCGGCGCTGACTATGGCGTTGACGAAGTCGCGCGGAATCCTCTCGTAGGGAATGTACTGGCGGTGGGCGCTCTCGAAGAACACCCCCACCGGAGTGAGGCCGTCGGCATAGTACACCGGGCTTTCCACCGCGAGGATCTTTTCTATGTTTTCCTGGCTGATCTCCTCCCCGGAGCCGAAGACCACCACCGCATAAAAGGATACGGTGAGGACGAGTGCCGCTCCGGCCAGAGAGGCAAGAATCAGGGCTGTGAGTCTTCTCAGCATACGGTGATTTATCCGGACCCCGGCTTTCAGGGGAACAATGACGCTGACAGACGGTATCTGCCGAAAAAGAAAACGTGTGAGATAATACCGGACTTTTATCCGCTTGGCAAAACCAAACCATCAGCGCATGCCGCGGCCTGTTGCGGGTCCGTCAACATTTGCCAAAAAACGCCGCATGGGGTACAACCTTTGCGAAACACCGGACATCCCAATGCGATCATCCACCACATCCATAGCAACGTATGCCGCGGCCATCCTGATAACCGCCGCGGCCTGCGCCCCCATCAGACCGGAGCTGGCAAGGGAAGAGGCGCGGCTTGCGGCTCCTCCGCCGCCCGCGCTGCCTCGGTGCGGCGCGCCCCCCCCGCTTCCGGCCCCGATCCCCGTGATCGCCACCGCTGATACCAACGACACCGCCGACAGCATGAAAACCGCCGCCGATCCGGCGCCCGAACCGGAAGCCGCGGCAACCATGGAGCCGGAATACGACTTCCCCATGGCCTACAACCGCTACGTCCGCCGCTACCTGGACATCTTCCAGCGCCGCGACCGCGAAACCTTCCGGCTCTGGCTGACCCGGGCGGGAAGATACGTGGACATGGTCCGCAAAGAGTTGCTGCGCGCAGGGCTGCCGGGCGATCTGGCCTGGCTGCCGCTCATAGAAAGCGGCTACAGCCTGACCGCCTATTCCCGTGCCCGGGCTGTCGGCCCATGGCAGTTCCTCCGTTCCACCGCGAGGATGTACGGGCTGCGGGTGGACAACTTCGTGGACGAGCGCCGCGATCCGGTGAAATCAACCAGAGCCGCGATACGTTTCCTCAAGGATCTGTACGAGGAACTGGGAGACTGGCGGCTCGCGGTCGCGGCCTACAACGGCGGCATCGGCCGGGTAGGCCGCGCGGTCAGGAGGGCGCGGACCCGTGATTTCTGGGAGCTGGTCCGCCGCCGTTTTCTCAAACGCGAGACCAGGGCATACGTCCCCCGCCTGACCGCGGCCATCATGATCGCCAAGTCTCCGGAGAAGTACGGGTTCACAGATATCGAGCCGCTTGCGCCCCTGAGTTTCGAGACCGTGGACATTCCGCCGTGGACCTCGCTCGCGGCGGTGGCGGTCGCCGGCGGCATAGATCCGGCTACGCTCAAGGATCTCAACCGTCACCTGCGCCGCGGCATCACCCCGCCGGACGTTTCCTCCTATCCGGTCAGGGTGCCGCCGGGAACCGCGGACAGGGTGAAAAGAAACCTGGACCGGGTCTACGCCACCGTGGTCACCACCTTCCGGACCTGCACCGTCCGGCCGGGCGACACCATTGCCAAGGTATGCCGGCGCTACCGTATAAGCCGCACCACCCTGCTCAAGGCCAACAACCTGTCAAGCCTGAAACTCAGGCCGGGACAGCGGCTGCGTATACCCAGGCAGCGCACGGTGTACCGCCTGTCGCCGGTGCCGCTCGACGAACTGCGCACCGCGGGCGGAGCTAACCGCAACCTGGTGCTGCACCGGGTGCGGCCGGGAGAAAGCGTCTGGAGCATCGCCAGGAGATATGACGTGCCGGTGGCCCTGATCGCCGCCTGGAACAACCTCAAGGATCCGTCGAGAATAAAGGCGGGCGAACGCCTGGCCCTTTTCCTGGACAAAGGCGGCAGGGAGCTTGCCGCGCGCGCCACGCTCCCCCAAACCAGGTTCGCCGACGCAGAAGACGGCCGGGCCGCGGACAACAGTGTCGCCAACACCACCTACTACACCGTGCAGAGCGGCGATACCCTGTGGGAAATCGCCAGGCGTTTCCGGGTGACCCCGGACAACATCCGGCGCTGGAACGGTCTGGAAAGCGACATCATCCATCCTGGAACAATGCTGGTGCTCAAGACCGGCGACATCGACGCCTGATACGACGGATATGGAAATCCGGGGAAAAACAGCCCTGGTGCTCGGCGGGGGCAGGGGCGTCGGCCGGGAGGCCGGGCTCGCCCTGGCCCGCGAGGGCGCGAAAGTGGTCATGACCTGGTTCGACTGGCCGGAGGAATCGGCGGCCATGCGGGAAGAGCTCGCGGCCCTGGGGCCGGAGCATCTGGCCGTGCGGGTAGACCTTCGCGAGCCTGAAGAAGTGGAAAAACTCTCCCGGACGATCGCCGAGCGTTATGGCAGCCTCGACATCCTGGTCAACAACATCGAACGCGGCGGCATGCCGGTGCTCCACGGACCATACATCCCGGAACAGTGGGGCCTGGAGATGGACACCACCCTCAAGGCCAAGTGGTGGGTGTTCAACGCCCACCTGCCGCTGCTGAAAAGGAATGGCGGCGTGGTGATAAACGTGTCGTCGGTGGCAGGAATCATAGGCCGCAGCGGCCCGGCCGGACTGCTCTTCAATGACGGCTACGCCGCGGCCAACCGGGCGGTGTCGAGCTTCACCGAGACCTGGGCGAGGCTCTGCGCCCCGGAAGTGCGGGTGAACGAGATCATGCTCGGCATCTTCGACAGCCGCCACGGCGAATTGACCCGCGGCTGGAAGCTCCTCACGCAAGAGCAGAGGAATGCCGTCCTTGGCCAGATCCTGACCGGCCGCACCGGCAGGGCCGATGACTTCATCAAGGCCCTCTTCTTTCTAATCCGCGACGCCGACTACATGACCGGCGCGGTGCTGCGGCTCGACGGCGGTTTCGCCATCGGCCACTCCCGGGTGCCGCCCATGCCCACAGGCGAGGCAGGGGTGCGGGAGGACGTGGCCCGCGGCGGCGGCGCCGGCGGGATCAGCGGCGGTCCTGGAGATTGTCCCCCTGAACAGACGGCCTAGTCGTACTGGGTGACGGCCCAGCGCGGGATATGATGGAAGATGTACTCCACCGCCGCCTCACGGGTTTCTGGCTTTTTCGGATCTAGCCCTAGTTCGGAGATAAGCTCTTCGGCGTCGAACCAGCACAGCTCACGGTCCTTTACGTCGTACACGGTCAGGATCCTGCGGTCCGGATCCTGGAGGTGCTCTTCCTCCATCACCCTGGACACCACCCTTCTGGCTTCCTCATAGGGAAGAAATTCGTTCTCGTCACTCATCCTTGCGTTCTCCTTGTGATCCTGAATCCGTGACAGCTTCGTGGTTTTACTATGCATTTCTTTGAAACAATGCGTTTTTTCGAGCATAATCGCCTCGGGAATTCTTACCCGCCGCTCCCGAACGCTTACGGATTCAGGCTGGTTCAACCGGTCTTTTCCGGCAGGAACAGCTTCTGGTAAAGGTTGCGGGCGTAGCTGTCGGTCATGCTGGCGATGAAATCGCAGACCCGGCGCTCAAGCGATACGCTCTTGCCAAAATCGCCCATCTCGCTGTCAACGAAATCAGGGTTGTCCATACAATATAGAAAAAGCTCTCGCAACATCCGGCTGGCCTTGAGGAACTCGTTGTGGACCACGGGCGCTCGGTAGACGTTGTGGAAGAGGAACTCCCGCAGAAGCCGCATGGCCTCTCCCACCCTGGGCGTAACCCCGAAGGCGAGGCCGCCGCAGCCCTTGCCGCCGTCCCCGTCCGGCGCCGTGGCCTCGATCACCGCCTCGACCATGGTCATTATCCTCTGGGAATGGGACCGGCCCATTACCCGGTGACACAGGTCGGGCACGTCGTCCTCGGAGACGATACCGCTGCGGATGGCGTCGTCAAGGTCGTGGCTCAGATAGGCGATGATGTCGGCGTAGCGGACCACGCAGCCCTCGGCGGTGCAGGGCAGCCCCCTGCGGCCCTCGGGAATCACCTCGCCGTAGCCCTTGGAATGATTCCTGATGCCGTCGCGCACCTCAAAGGTGAGGTTCAGGCCGCGGCCGCCCTCCTCGAGCACGTCCACCACCCGCAGGCTCTGGCGGTAATGGGAAAAACCGCCGCTCACCAGCTCGTTCAGCACGGCCTCGCCCGCGTGGCCGAACGGGGTGTGGCCAAGATCGTGGCCCAGGGCGACGGCCTCGACCAGATCCTCGTTCAGCCGCATGGCCCGGGCGATGGTGCGGCCGATCTCGGCCACCTCAAGGGTGTGGGTCAGCCGGGTGCGGCAGTGGTCGCGGGTGGGGGTGAGAAAGACCTGGGTCTTGTGCTTGAGGCGGCGGAAGGCCTTGGAATAGACGATCCGGTCCCGGTCGCGTTGAAAGGCGCTGCGCAGCCGGCAGGGCTCCTCGGGCCTCAACCTGCCCCGCGAACGGCTGGAAAGGGTGGCAAACGGAGAGAGATGCGCCTTTTCCCGTTCCTCTATTTCCGCTCGAACCGTCATGGGGAGGCATTGTTACCCCCTTGTCCCTGTTTTTTCAAGAAAATCCGTTGCCGTTGCCGTCCGCTCCGCAGCAGGTTCAGCAAAACCCGCCTTGCAAAGAGGGCGGCGAGCGGATAAAACCAGCATGTTCGCTCAACAAGCGCTCCCCCAAGCCACGAAAACAATGACCGGCGTTTCAGAAGAAGACGAAAAGTTCATGGACATGGCCCTCGGCATGGCCTCCCGGGCCCTGGAGGCCGGACAGTTTCCGGTGGGCTGCGTCATCGCCGGCGAAACCGGAGTTGTCAGTCTCGGCAGCCGGGAAAACAGCCGCGGCGAGGAGGCCAACGAGATCGACCACGCCGAGATGGTGGCCCTGCGCGGGCTCGCCATTCCCATCAACCGCCGTGAGGGGCTGACCATCTATTCGACCATGGAGCCCTGCCTTATGTGCTACGCCGCCATCATCCTCAGCCGGGTCAGACGAATAGTCTACGCCTACGAGGACGTCATGGGCGGCGGGACGTCCACGGTTTTCAACCGGAGCGCGCCGCTCTACCGCGAGGCCGGGGTGGAGATAATCGCCGGGGTGCGGCGGCGGGAAAGCCTGGAATTGTTCGCCCGCTTCTTCGCCGACCCGGAAAACGACTACTGGCGGGGAAGCCTGCTTGCCGACTACACCATGAAGGAGGCCGCGAGTGGAGCCTGAAACCAGAACCGTGGGATTCAGGGCCGGGGAACGCAACCTCTTCTTCCACCTGCTCACCGCCTGCAACCTCAAGTGCCGCCACTGTTACATCAACCCGGAACAGCACGGAACCGCCATGGCCGGCCGGGAGGAAATCAACGACTGGCTCTCCCTCTTTTTCGATCCGGCCAAGGAGACCAACGTCGTCTTCCTCGGCGGCGAGCCGACCATGCATCCGGAACTTGCCTTTGCGGTGAAACGGGCCCGGGCCATCGGCTACGCCTCGGTGACCATCGACTCCAACGGCTACCTGTTCAACGATATCCTCGACAGGATAAGCCCGGCGGAGGCGGTGCTGAGCTTCAGCCTCGACGGCCCGGACGCGGCGGTCAACGACCCCATCCGCGGCGAGGGGTCCTTTGCCGCCTGCACTGCAAACCTCAAGGAGGCGGTGAAGCGCGGGTTCGCGGTCAGCCTCATCTGCACGGTGAGCCGGATGAACATCGGCCACCTGGAAAGGATGGTGCCCCTGCTCGAGGAGCTGGGCGTGTTCCGTTTCTTCATTCAGGTGATCGGCCTGCGGGGCAGGAGCGCGAAGGATCCCTCGCCCCTGCAGGTTGCTCCTGAGGAATGGTTCGCAAAGGTTGTGCCGGTGGCGGAAGATGCGGCCAGGGCGGGCATCCGGGTAAACTATCCCAAGGTGTACCTCGATCCGGGTGAGGAGTTCCGGTGCGCGGGCCTGGTGGCGGACAACTTCTTCGTCTTTCCCAACCGCCGGGTCTACCGCTGCCCCCTGTGCGAGGACTTTCCCGTTCACTCCCTGGAGATCAGGGACGGCCGCCTCTGCGAACGCGACGGCCTGACCGAGGACCGCTTCTTCCGGCTCAACATCCCGGAAGGCTGCGTGATGAACCGGCTGCTGCAGCCGGGCAACATAGAATATCTGCCTGACGGCCGCCCGGCACACCGCGTCTCATGCTGCCTGCTGAAGCAGGAGGTCTGCGCCAAGTCCAGGGGACAGGGGACAGGAGACGGGAGACAGCCGTGACCGCCTCGCTTTTACGAGACCATCGTTATCGCGCAAACTCCGAAAAAGCCAAGACCGAACCGGAAAACGGTCCGGATTGGCCGCGGCGGCGGCGATGAAAGCTAAAAAAAAAACCGGGCAGGGCCGGCGGAAAACGGCCCTGCCCGGGAAAGATACAGGAAAGGCAGACCTCAGGCGTGTTTGGCCAGATACTCGGCCACCCCTTCGGCGGTGGGGGTCATGGCCTCCTCGCCCGGTCGCCAGTTGGCCGGGCAGACCTCGCCGTGGGCCTCGTGGAACTGAAGGGCGTCGAGGGTGCGCAGGGCCTCGTCCACGTTGCGGCCGAGCGGCAGGTCGTTGATCAGGGCGTGACGGACAACGCCGTCCTTGTCGATGAGGAACTGGCCCCGGAGGGCGACCTCGTTGTTGAACAGCACCCCGTATTTTCTGGCGATGGACTTGTCGAGATCGGCGACCAGGGGGAAGGCGATCTGACCGATGCCGCCCTCGTTCACCGGGGTGTTGCGCCAGGCGAAGTGGGTGTACTGGGAGTCCACCGACACGCCGATGAGGTCGCAGCCGCGCTTGCCGAAGTCGTCCACCGCCCGGTTGAAGGCGAGGATCTCGGAGGGGCAGACAAAGGTGAAGTCCAGCGGATAGAAGAACAGCAGGACATAGCGGCCCCGATAGGAAGAAAGGGTCAACTCGGCAAAGGAGTTGTCCGGCATCACCGCCTGGGCGGTGAAATCAGGGGCCTGACCGGTAACGATACTCATCTTGATACCTCCGTTTTTAGTTTTTTTGACAATGTGATAATGAATCCGTAGAAACCCCGAAACGGGTCAGCAGGCACGAAACCATCTGACTCGTAACCTTCCGATACTTTTGACTTTTGCCTCCGTATCGTAACGGGTCCCCATCACGGACCCGTTACGATACGGTCAGACCTCTCCCATCCTCGCGAGGACAAACTGCGCCCCCTTCAGGGAGACGACGATGAGAACCACCCAGCTTATCAGAAGAAACGCCTGCATAACATCCTCCTTGTCTCGTGATGAAGGCGCCCGGCGGCGCATCCACCGGGCGCGGCAAGATCAATAACTGTCACTGTCCGCGGCCACCTCTGCCATCGAGAGCTTGACCATGTCCATCTTGCGCCAGAAGTAGAAGATGTAGGCGAGCACCACCGGAATGGCCATGGCCACATAGGTCATGGCGGTGAGGGTGTAATGGCTGCTCGAGGCATTGTGGATGGTGAGCGAGCTCGCCGGGTCATAGGCTGACGGATAAAAGGCCGTGTTGTTGTAGCCTGCGAGCAGAAACAGGGTCAGGGCCACCAGCGCCGCGCCCGGGCCTGCGAGCCAGATGCCGCGGTCGCTGTCGGTGAAACGGTTGAGCGCCACGCCCCAGACCACGAGCACAAGTCCGGCGACGAGCGTCACGTCGAGCAGGGGCATGGCCATGAGGTTGTGGAGATACTTGCCCGCCTCCCGCGTAACCGCGCCTGTGGCCGGATCAACCGTGTAGCCATCCATGGTGACGAGCCGGAAGAGGACGTAAAGCAGAAAGGGCAGGCTGTAGAGCAGGTTCCTGAAGCCGGCGCGGCCGAGCCTGCCCCGCAGGCCCTCGTGGGCCAGGTTGTTCTTCAGATACAGGGTCCCGAGAGTGCGGGCAACGAATACCAGGAAGAAGCCGAGCGCGAGGTTGAAGGGTTCGGAGGCGGCCTCGAGCCCCCGCAGGGGATGGTGCCAGGAGACCAGGTTGTACTCGTTCAGACTGAAGTTGGCGCCGGTGAAAAAGGTGCCGATGGCGCAACCGATGAGAAGAATCCCGGCCACTCCGTTTATCAGCAGGAAGATGTCATAGGTCATGGTGCCGAGGAAGTTGTTCTCCTTGCCCCTGTACTCATAGCTCACCGCCTGGACGATGAAGGTGAAGAGGATCAGCATCCAGACCCAGTAGGCGCCGCCGAAACTGGTGGCGTAGAACTTGGGAAAGGCGGCGAAAAGGGCCCCGCCGAAGAGCACCAGGGTGGTGAAGGTAAGCTCCCACTTGCGGCCAAGGGAGTTGACCACGAGCTTTTTCTCATCCTCGCTGCGGCCGAGGGTCAGCAGCATCGACTGGCCGCCCTGGACAAAGGTCAGGAAGACAAAGAGGGATCCGACTACAGAGCAGAGCAGCCACCAGAGATTCTGCAGGGTTGCATGATCAAGTTTTCCTATCATCTCAGTTTTCCTCCGGTCCTTGCTTTATCTGGCTGGTCATTATCTTCACCTCGGCGAAGACCAGCAGGGTGAAGATCACGAGAAACATGAAAAAGGTGGCCTGCACCGAGGAAGCGGCGATGTTGGAACGGGCCACGCCAACCGGCAGAAGGCCCTGAATGGCCCAGGGCTGACGGCCAACCTCGGCCACCACCCAGCCGGCCTCCTGGGCCACCCAGCCGAGAAACACCGAGACAACGCCGATGGGCAGAATCCACCTGTTCCGGCCAAGGCTTCCCTTGTACAGGAAGTAAAGATAGGCGAGACATACCAGGGGCAGAAGCGTGCCGAGGGCGACCATGATATGGAAGCTGTAGAAGGTCAGGGGTACGGGCGGCACCGCCTCGGCCGGTTTGTTCAGGTAACCGTAGCCAAGATATTCACTGTAACGGTTGAATGCCGCCAGGGCGGAGCGGGCCGCGGCCGCGTCGCCTTCAGCCTTTGCCTTCTTGTAGGCGGCCAGGGCGGCGACCGCGTTGCGGCCCTTGGCCATCTTGCGGTCAATACCCTCTATGCCGTACTCCTCGTTGCCGTAAACCAGGTCGTTTATTCCGGGCACAAAGGAGCCGGGCCTGCGGTTGGCGAGCAAGGAAAGAATGCCTGGCACCTTCATGGCAAAGAGAAACGGCTCCTCGTCGTTATCAACGTCTTTCGCGTGGTTGAGAAGCCCGACTGCGACGATCCCCGCGTTCTTCTCGCCCTTGTAAAGGCCTTCAAAGGCGGCGAGTTTCACGGGCTGGACCCTGGCGATGGTGTGGGCGGCCTCGTCGCCGGTCAGGCCCACCATGCCGGAGGCAAGCAGGCCGAAAACCGCGGCCACGGCAATGCTGCGCCTGGCGAATCTCTCATGCCGCCCTTTCAGCAGATACCAGGATGAAACCGAGATCACGAACAGGGAGGCGAGCAGGAAGGCGGAACTTGTGACATGGGTGAACTTGCTGATGGCCACGGGCGAGAAGAGGATGTCCCAGAAATTCCGCATCTCGAACCGGGCCAGGTCCGGGTTGAACTTCATTCCCACCGGGTACTGCATCCAGGCGTTTGCCACCAGGATCCACAGGGCGGAAAGGTTGGAGCCGATGGCCACCATCCAGGTGGAAAAGAGGTGCATCCTTTTCGACACCCTCTCCCAACCAAAGAACATCACCGCGAAGAAGGTGGCCTCGATGAAAAAGGCGAAAATACCCTCTGCAGCGAGCGGCGCGCCGAATATATCGCCCACCATCCAGGAATAGTTGGACCAGTTGGTGCCGAACTCGAACTCGAGGATGATGCCGGTGGCAACGCCGATGGCGAAGTTGACCGCAAAGAGCCGCATCCAGAACCGGGTCAGCTGTTTCCACTCCTCGTTGCCCGTTTTCACATAGATGGTCTCGAAAAAGGCCAGGAGGAACGACAGCCCCAGGGTCAGGGGCACGAATATCCAGTGGTACATGGCTGTCAGGGCAAATTGGGCCCTGGCCCAGTTCACCGTGGCCTCACCCAGTTGTTCAATCATTTATTCACCTCCCTCTTGCTTGATTGGTTCTCCAGACCGGCTGGAGCGGCCGCAATCAGCCGGCCGCTCACGTATCCGGCCTTTTCCCTGTCGGTCTCGAACCGCTGAGACAGAAAATCCTGCATGAAAAACAGCTTCACCACTCCGAAGAGGATGACGAGCTTAATGATGATTATCCGCCACAGGGTGCGCCCCATAGTCATGGAGGCAAAGCCGTCCCGGTAGAAACGGTAAACCGCGGCAACCGTGCTTCTGATTGCAGATATCATCCCAACTCCCCGCAATATTTTTCAGGAATAATTATCATTATGAAAAAATCCTTGCAAGGCTTTTTTTCATCTTAGGCGGGTTAAATTACGGAACACAAGAAGATTGCGCAGACTGCGACAAATACGGAAGCCTGAGGCATAAGACCCTTGTTCCGGGCGGGAAACGGACGGATGAAAAACGTATGCGGGGTAAGAAACGGCGCCGGAGGCTACCGGCGAAGACGAGCCCTAGACGAGCCCTTACCGGCTGCGGCCGGCAAGGATCAGGCCGGTCTCCTGGAGCAGGGCCAGGGGAATAAACAGCATGACCGCAGCGACCACGTCACCGGCCGCAAGCATGAAGGAAACAACTCCAAGGCCGATATAGAAGGAAATGCGTCTTGACACGAAAAACTCACGGGAGACCAGCCCGGTTCTGACCGCGGCCGCGACCAGGAACGGCACCTCGAAACCGATGCCGAACGCGAGAGCGCCGCGGGCAACGAACCCGAGGTAACCGCCCAGCTTCAGAACCGGCTCGAAACGCCCGCCCTCGAACCAGAGAAAAAAGGCGACCATCCGCGGCAGGGCCACGAAATAATAAAAGGCGACGCCGGCAAAGAACAGGACGCTGCCGGTCACGACCACCCAGGCCGCGGCCCTTTTTTCGTGCGGAAACAGGCCGGGCGAGACAAAACGCCACAGGTTGTGGACCAGCACCGGCGAGGCCAGAAGCAGGCCGAGAATCAGGGATAGTTTCAGATAGGCGACAAAGGCCTCGGGAAGGCCGGTGTACACCAGCCCCTCAAACCCCGGAATGGCCCGGGCCAGCGGCAGGCACAGGAAACGTGACACCGCGAGCCGGAAAGGATAGATACATGCCGCGGCAAGGGCGACCGCGAGAAGCGACACTCCGAGCCTGCGCCGCAGTTCGTCCAGATGGCGGATGAGGAGGTTGTCGAGCGGGGGGGTGTCAGTCCCGGCCATGGTCGCCCCTGTCTTCCTCCTTGTCTCCGTCCGGCTTGCCGTCTTCCGCGCCCCCGTCAGTCACGGCCATACCGCCGCCGTCCGCCTCGCCGCCGTCACCGTCCTCCCGGCCTCCCCCGGGCAGGGCGTCGGGCACGGTGAACCCCTCGGGCATGGTGAAGTCCCGCGGCGGCCGGTCGAGCACGCTTTCAGGCTCCTCCTCGGTGAGGCTCTGTTTCAGGGAGTTCGCGGTTCTCTTCAGCTCGACCACGTATTTCGCCACCGTGCGGGCGAGGTCGGGCAGCCTTTCCGGCCCCACCACCAGAAGGGCGACGATCAGAATGAGAATGAACTCGGGCAGACCTATTCCAAACATTTTGCACCTGCAACCGGGACAACCGGAAAACGGCGGACAGCGCCCGCAAAGCCTTGCATCCGGCCCGCTCCCGGACGCTCAATGATGACCCAAGGAGTTCTCTAATTGATAGCATGCGTGCCCGCAAGCTATTTATCGCCGCATCCCGGCCGCGGTTTGACTTTTCAGCCCGGTTTGACTATTCTCACCTTCGCTTTTCACCACAGCACCGGCACGGAGACGGGCAACCGCCGGTCCATACCTTTCTGGAGAAACAAGATGGCAAGCGTAGTGGTTGTTGGCACCCAGTGGGGTGACGAGGGCAAGGGCAAGATCGTGGACCTTCTCACCGGATACGCCGATTGCGTGGTCCGCTTCCAGGGCGGCAACAACGCCGGCCACACCCTGGTGGTTGACGGAAAGAAATTCGTCTTCCACCTGATCCCCTCGGGCATCCTGTACGAAAACAAGAAATGCTTCATCGGCAACGGCGTGGTCCTCGATCCCAAGGTGCTAATCGAGGAACTGGACGGCCTTGCCGCAAACGGCATGCCGATCAGCCCGGAGCGGCTAACCATCAGCGAGCACACCCACATAATCATGCCCTACCACCGCATGCTCGACGGCGCGAGCGAAAGCGCGAAAAAGGAGGGCGCCAAGATCGGCACCACCGGCCGCGGCATCGGCCCGGCCTATGGCGACAAGGTGCTGCGCTGCGGCATCCGCGCTGCCGACCTCCTGGACGAGTCCCTGTTCCGCGATATGCTTGCCGAGAACGTGGCGGAAAAGAACTTTCTCCTGGAAAAGAAGTACAACGCCGCGCCCATCGATTTCGAGGAAATCCTCAGGGAATATTCGGCCTACGCCGAACGCCTCGCCCCCTACATCGGCAACGTGGCCGTGGAGCTGGAAGAGGCGCGCAAGGCGGGCAAGAACATCCTTTTCGAGGGCGCCCAGGGGACCCAGCTCGACATCGACCACGGCACCTACCCCTTTGTCACCTCGTCCAACACCACCGCGGGCAACGCCTGCACCGGCAGCGGTTTCGGCCCGGCCCACATCGACGAGGTCATCGGCATCGTCAAGGCCTACACCACCAGGGTGGGCGAAGGCCCCTTCCCCTCGGAGCTTTTCGACGAGACCGGCGAGACCATCCAGAAAAAGGGCGGCGAGTTCGGAGCCACCACCGGCCGCAAGCGCCGCTGCGGCTGGCTCGACACCGTGGTGGTCCGCGAGGCGGTGCGATTGAACGGCATCACCGGCATGGCCATCACCAAGCTCGATGTCCTCTCCGGTCTCGATACCCTCAAAATAGCCGACTCATACGAAGTGAACGGCCGCAGAACCGCAGTCATGCCGCCCACCATCCACCAGATCCAGGCGGCCCAGCCGGTCTACGAGGAAGTACCCGGCTGGCAGGAGGACATCGGCGCGGTAAGGAGCATTGACGACCTGCCCCAGACGGCCCGCGACTATGTCAAGAGGATGGAGGATCTCACCGGAACCCCGGCCATGCTGGTATCGGTCGGCCCTGACCGGGCCCAGACACTGCTGCTGAGAAATCCGTTCGCATAAAACGGGCTGTTACGAGCACTTTTGATGAAATCGTAACAACGGCTTCCTGCCGTTGTTACTCAACGGAAAGCCAAAGCGTAGCTTCGGCTTTCCTCTCGAAATTACGCAGTTTTTCAAACAGCGCAATTTCGCCGCCGCGTCCTGCGGCGGATGATGGACTCGTTGTTACGAGTCCATCACTTTTACCTCCCGGCAAAGCCGGCACCCATGACCGTGGCCATATCCAGGGCCGCGGTCTGAAGCATGGCCGGCATGACCTGGGGGGAAAGCGGGGTCAGAGGCGGGGTCGGGCCCAGGGTCCGTTTGAGGCGGGTGGCCAGATCCTGGCGCGGCCAGTTCACCGGCCGTCTTATCCGCTGCCGGATGTACCAGACCGTATCCCCGCTCTTCACGTGCAGCACCCGAAGCGATATGTCCAATTCGCTTCCGCCCGCGCCGCCGTCCACAAAGGCCCGGTTCACCCGGGCGAACAGGGCCAGGTCGGCGCCGCGGGCAGCGGCCAGGGCCTCCTTCCTGGTTCCGGCCGTCTCATCCACCAGTATCACCGACCGGAAAAGACCGCTGGCGAGAAACACGTCGCGGAAAACCGCGGCCGCGGCCGTGCCGAGTTCCCGGCCTGCGGCCGCGAACGGCAGCACCGCAAGCCGCGCCCCCCGGTAGAGTTCAGGCTCGAGCGGCCGGACATACACCACCGGCGGCGATTCTTCCAACCCGGAGGCGCGCTCCCCGGAAAAGGCGGCGCAGCCGCCGGCGAGAGCCGCAAACACAAGCACGGCCATGACCGGCCCGCAGGCAAGACTCTTTTCTGTCTTCATGCCGCAACTTCCCATGTTCATCTCTCGTAAGCCGACATCCGGCCGATCCTGTCCGGCCACGGATCGGCGAGAAGGCCGTCCACCTGGGCGGTGCGCTGCAGCTCGATCCCGGCCACGCTCAACACCTCGCCGCTGCCGGCGTCGAGCAGCCTCACGTTGATTATCACCGTGGTGGGAGCAAGGCCGTAGGTCCCCACCACCACGCCCTCGGCCTCGCATTGCTGCGCCATGAGGCTGCCGTTCCTGGTCAGAACCAGCTCGCCGGTCCCTTTTTTCATGAGCAGATCCCGGCCCCGCCTGAGTTCCACCACTCCGAAACCGCTGCTGAACATGCGGGTGGCCAGGGCCTCGGCGAGCAGGCGGCCGAAACGGCTGGTGCGGCCGAGATCGTCAATATCCACGAAGGTGGTCATTATCAGCCGCTTTTTGCCGGCAAGCTCGACCTTGCGGTTATGAACGAGCTGCCGGCTGAGTTCCTCTCCCAGTCCAAAAAAATCCGGAGTCCTGACAGAAACCGTCCCGCCCCGCTCCGCGGTAAGCACACAGCCCGACGCGGCAACGAGAAGGACGAAAAGAAACGCCGCTATCCTCATTGCTTCACCCCTCATCTCTCCGCCACCTGCCTTATCCGCACCGCCGAGCCGCCCTCCTGCCGGGGCAGAAGGTCTCCGTCACCCTCGTCCGCGAGCATATCCCGGACCAGTCCGTCCAGCGGGAGAACCGCGCCCGCAGTGGCGAGCACCCGGCCATCGCTGTTGTTGAGAAGCCGCGCATTCACCATTACCTCGCCGCCGTCGGCCACATAGGTTCCCACCACCACCGCCTGGGCCCTGCGGACCGGATCCAGCTGATCTATATCGCGGGAAAGCCCGTACTCTCCCCCCTTGCGGCGAACGAGCAGCCCCACGGTCTTTCTCACCTCAACCACCGCAGCCCCGGCACGGTGCAGTCCGGCGAGCATCTCCTCGCCCAGGTAACGGCCCAGGCTGGAGGTGCGGTAGAGGTCGTTCAGGTTGACGAAACTGGCCACCGCCACGAGGCTGCCGTCAGGAAGGACGACGCGGCTTTCGCGGACCAGCTCGGCCGCCATCCCGGCCACCACCGTCCGCAGCCTTTCCGCCGCAGACGGGACGCCGGGCCGTTCAGCACGGCCGTCCTTTTTCGCCTGCCGCGGCGGGGTGCCCCCCCATATCCGGCCGGTGCGGTAGACGTAATCCGGCGGCACCCGGCGGTAATGGTTGTAGAACCACATCCGCTCACCCGCGGCCGCGGCATCCGCCCCGCCGGACCGCTGCCGGGCCATGTCGCCGCCCGCCGCGCAAGTTCCCGCCGCCACAGGCGTAAAGAAAACCGCAATCATGAGACAGAAAAAAAACCTTGCCATCGCCTTCTCCTGCGTCATAAACGTCTCCGCTAAACCGGGCCCACCGGATCACGCCAACCCGCTTGCCCGCCGGGCCGGAATGTTCCTTCAGGCCACCTCCGCACGCCTCGGTCACAAAGGGCAGCAACATCCATCCTTTCCCCCTTCCCTCTCCGCAACCCGGCAATTTTTTCCTTCCATACGGAAAGGGGCAGAAGCAGTCTTCCCCGGAGAGATACCGGTCCGCGTCAGGAAGCGCCATTACCGGACAAGGGCTGAAGCATTTTCCATGCCACGGCCGAGCCATACTCACGGCATCGGCCTGCCGGAGATCTTGATCCGTGACCTATTCCTGCCCGTGTTGGCCGCAACCTCCAGAACCGACCCGCCCCGGCCGTCCAGCCCACGCGGACGCCAGGTGGCTGGCCCGATCCCAACCGCTCGCGGATCCGGGAAAAAACAATTTGCCAATCGCGGACATCGGATTATATTTGAATGTTTAGCGATGCTCCGGCGGCAGATCTTTATTGCGGCGCCGGACACGGAGACTGTTCAGAAAAAAAACATAACCACCGGTCCACATGGCGGGGCCGGGCACGGAGAATACAGGTGCCATGGCAAGAATAACTGTTGAAGACTGTCTGTCCACGGTGGGTAACGAGAACCGCTTCGCCCTCATTCATCTGGCGGTGGCGCGGATAAAACAGCACCGCAAGGGCGCGCCCTTCCTGGTCGAATGCAAGAACAAGGAGGCGGTGGCCACCCTGCGGGAGATCGCCGCCGGACTGGTCAATTTTGACAACATCCATGAACTCGGCCAGGTAAAACCGGTGGAGGAAGGGGAAGCGGACAGGGAACAGAAGGCGGTATGACCCCGGTTGTTTCAAGCTCATGGGAAAGGACTACTACGAAATCCTCGGGGTCAGCCGCTCGGCCACGGCCGATGAAATCAAAAAGGCCTACCGCAAGCTCGCGCTGAAATACCACCCCGACCGCAACCCTGACGACAAGGAGGCCGAGGAGCGCTTCAAGGAGGCGGCCGAGGCCTACGAGGTCCTGGGCGACGCCGAGAAACGGCAGATATACGACCGCTACGGCATCGACGGCCTGAGAAACAGCGGTTACCAGGGGCCGGGCGATTTCAGCGACATCTTTTCAAGTTTCAGTGACATATTCGACGACCTCTTCGGTTTCGGCCGCGCCCGACACCAGCGTTCCGGCCCGACCCGCGGAGCCGATCTCCGCTACGATCTCAACATCACCTTCATGGAAGCGGCCCTGGGAACAGAGAAAGAGATCCGCATCACCCGGGCCGACACCTGCCCAGGCTGCGGCGGCACCGGCGCGAAAGAGGGCAGCGATCCGGCAATCTGCCACCAGTGCGGCGGCCGCGGCCAGATCGTCCGGGCCCAGGGTTTCTTCAGGGTAAGCACCACCTGCCCGGCCTGCCGGGGGGAGGGCAGGATCATAAGCGACCCGTGCGAAGACTGCGGCGGCGCGGGGCTGCGGGAAGTAGAAAAGACCCTGTCCATAAAGATACCGGCCGGGGTGGACCACGGCGCGAGGATGCGGGTGAGCGGCGAGGGCGAAGGCGGCCTCAGGCACGGCCCGCCCGGCGATCTCTACGTGTTCCTTTACGTGGAGCCGCACGAGTACTTCCACCGCGACGGCTACGACGTTCACCTGCGGCTGCCGGTGTCCATGACCCAGGCCGCGCTCGGGTGCCGCATAGAGGTGCCGACAATCCACGGCAAGAGCGAACTCGACATCCCGGCCGGAACCCAGCCGGGCGACACCCTGGTCATAGAGGGGGAGGGCATCCCAAGGCTAAGAGGCGGCGGCCGTGGCGACATGATCGTAGAGATCGAGGTCAGGGTGCCGAAGAAGCTGAGCGCGAAACAGCGCGAGCTGCTCGAGGAGTTCGCCGACCTGGAAAGGGAGGCGGACAACGACGAAGGATTTCTGAAAAGGCTGTTCCGAATGGCATCCTGACGCCTCCCTGGGCTTCAGGCAAGCATCAGATCGTATAGTCTGATATAATCGGACAGGATTCCATCCTGCCCATCAACACGAACGGAGATTCTGTTATGAACGAGGAGACTCTGGCTCACTTCCGTGAGAAGCTCGAAAAGATGAGCATGGAACTCCTGGGAGAGGCGGAAAAGACCCTGAACGAGATGACCGATCACACCGACAACTACCCCGACCCCACCGACCGGGCCGCGGCAGAGTCGGAGCGCAGCTTCGAGCTGCGGCTGCGTGACCGGGAGCGCAAGCTGCTCGCCAAGATTCAGGCGGCGATGGAAAAGATCGACAACGGCGAGTACGGCATTTGCGAGTCCTGCGGCGACGACATCGCCATCGAGCGGCTCGAGGCCAGGCCGGTGGCGTCGTACTGCATAGAATGCAAGACCAGGCAGGAACACCAGGAAAACGCCAAGGCCGGATGACCGGCGGACGTCCCGGCCTTCTCCCCCACCAATGACGCCTTGGCTCCAGACCCACCCCTTTCCCTTCATCAGGACACAACATGCCTGAACTGCGTCGCGATCCCATCCTCGGCCGCTGGATAATCATCGCCACCGAACGCTCGAAGCGGCCGACCGATTTCGTCGTTGAACGGGCCGAGAGCAAGGAAGGGTTCTGTCCCCTGTGCCCCGGCCACGAGAACACCACTCCGCCAGAAGTCCTGAGCTACGGCCGCACCGTTCCCGCGCCCAACCGCCCCGGCTGGAGCCTGCGGGTGGTTCCCAACAAGTTTCCCGCCCTGGTGATCGAGGGAGATCTCGACAAGGAAGGCGACGGCATATACGACAAGATGAACGGCATCGGCGCCCACGAGGTCATCGTCGAAAGCCCGGAGCACAACCTGCCCTTCTCGTTCATGCCGCCGGACAAGATGGTCCAGGTATTCTGGGCCTACCGCGACCGGATCATCGATCTCGGCCGCGACCCCCGCTTCAAGTACGTGATGGTCTTCAAGAACTACGGCCATGCGGCCGGGGCCTCGCTCGAGCATTCCCATTCCCAGCTCGTGGCCCTGCCGGTGCTGCCGCGGATGATCGTCAGCGAACTGGAGGGCAGCAGAAAGTATTACGGCTACAAGGAGCGCTGCATCTTCTGCGACATCATCCGCCAGGAAAAGAGGCAAAACGTCAGGGTGGTGGCCGAGAACGACGATTTCCTCGCCATAACCCCGTTCGCGCCGCGCTCGCCCTTTGAAATGTGGGTTCTGCCCAAGGGGCACAGTTCATCCTACATCGACACCACCGAGGCGCAGTTCAAGGCGCTGGCGGCCATCTTTTCCGAGTGCATGCGCCGCCTCAACGCCTGCATAAACGACGTCCCCTACAACTTCGTCCTCCACACCGCTCCCCTTGGGGACGGGCCGCTGGAGTACTACCACTGGCATTTCGAAATCATGCCCAAACTGACCCAGATCGCGGGATTCGAATGGGGATCCGGGTTCTACATCAATCCCCTGCCGCCGGAAAAGGCGGCATCGTACCTGCGCGACGCCAATATACAGGGCTGATTAGGGCCAAAGGGAGAAGACGATGAAAAAAATCCTGGTTGTCGACGACGAAGAGTCCATCCATCTGATTTTCCGCGACGAACTAGAAAACGCCGGCTACGAGGTCCACTCGGCCATGAACGGCGAGGAGGCGCTGCGGCTGGTTCCGGCCCTCAGGCCCGATCTGGTAATCCTCGACATCCAGATGCCGGGAATCAACGGGATCGAGGTGCTGCGCAAGCTCAAGGAGAGCGACCCGGAACTCCCGGTCATCCTGAGTTCCGCCTACCAGGAGTACAAGCAGGACCTCTCTTCCTGGGCCTGCGACGCCTTTGTGGTCAAGTCGGCCGACCTCGACGAACTGCGGGATACGGTGGCGCAGATCCTCGACCAGTAGCAGACCGTTGAACGAGCGCAACCGGGGATAATACCGGGAAAAATCCGGTGAACCGCTCCGGCTTCTTGCGGCAAGCGGGCATTTGGGCCGGATCTTCAATCGCCGCCGTATCACCGGACGCAGCGGTTTCAATGGCCCGGCAGCCGCGCGGGCAATAAATTTCCATTCGCCACCCCACCGATTAAAGATGCAGGACATCCAGAGCCAGCCGGACGACCGGCTAGTCAACATCCGCAAGGTCGGAGTCCGGGACATCACCTACCCGGTGACCGTGCTGGACCGCGCCAACCGCGAGCAGCGCACCATCGCCTCGGTGAACATGTTCGTAAACCTCCCCCACCACTTCAAGGGGACCCACATGAGCCGGTTCGTCGAGATCCTCAACAACCACCGGGACCGCATCGGCATCAAGGGTTTTCACCGCATCCTCGAGGAGATGAAGGAGAGGCTCGAGGCCGAGGAGGCCCACGTGGAGATGACCTTTCCCTTTTTCGTCAAACGGGAGCGGCCCGCGCCGGTGCGGGTGGAGATGGACCGCTACATGTGCAGCCTGCACGGCTCCCTTGCCGGCGGTCATGACCTGGTCCTTGGGGTGAAGATCCCCATCCGCCTCGCCCCGCCCGCGCCCAGGGCCGGGCTCATGCCCAGGTCCCGCGGCCGCTGGGGCGAGGCCCTGATCCAGGTGCGTTTCGAACGTTTCGCCTGGATCGAGGAGATAATCAACCTGGCGGAAGAAGCGATCCTGCGGCATAATGACCCGTCCGGGGACGAGGACGGAGGCCCCACGGTGGAAGGAATGGCCCGGGCCATCGGCAGGGCGCTGGAGGATTTCCCCCCGGTGCGGTGGTTTTCCCTTAAGGTGAAAAACCTCTCCGAGGGGTACTCCACCTTCGCCCTGGTCGAAGGGCCGCAGGACGACAGCGCCTGAAGAACGGCCTCGCGAGGCTTCCGTCCCCCGGAAGCGCGGCTTTGCGGCCCCGCCCCCAAACGCGGCGTCCGCGCTCTCCGCCTCCCCGGCGGACAGGGCGCGTTCCGCATGTGAGACAAAAAATATCCGATGCAGGAGAGATACAAGATGCGCGGTGATTTGCTGTTCGAGATAGGAACCGAGGAGATCCCGGCCGGATACATCGGCCCGGCCCTCGAATTCATGGCCGAAAGGATGACCGCATCCCTGGAGGAAAACCGCCTCGACCACGGGGAGATATACACCTGCGGCACCCCGCGGCGGCTCACCCTGATGGTGAGGGGCCTTGCCGCAAGACAGCCGGACTGGCGCGAGGAGGTCACCGGGCCGCCGAAAAAGGCCGCCTTTGACGCTGACGGCAACCCGACCAGGGCGGCCACCGGTTTTGCCGCAAGCCGCGGCGTGGCCGTGGAAGACCTCAAGGTGGTCGAAACCCCCAAGGGGGAATACCTGATGGCGGTGGTGGAGAACCGCGGCCGGGACACCGTTGCCATCCTGCCGCCGGTTCTCGGCGACATCATCGCCCACATTCCCTTTCCCAAGTCCATGCGCTGGGGCAGCGGCAAGGACCATTTCGCCCGGCCGGTGAAGTGGATCGCCGCTGTCTTTGACGAGAGCGTGATTCCCTGCCGGATCAACGAGGTGCAAAGCGGCCCGGACAGCTTCGGCCACCGTTTCACCTCTCCCGCCCCGGTCCGGGTGGACGCGGCGTCCTACCGCGAAAGGCTGCGGGATGCCGGGGTGGTGGCGGACATCGCCGAGCGGCGGGAGATGATCGCGGAACAGGCCAGGAATGCTGCGGAAAAGGCGGGCGGCGTGCTGCTTGCGGACGAAGAACTCCTGGATCTGGTAACCAACCTGGTGGAGATGCCGCACGCGGTGGCCGGTTCCTTTGACGAAAAATTCCTCGAACTGCCCCGCGAGGTGCTCATCACCTCCATGCGCGAGCATCAGAAATACTTTGCCGTGGTGAATACGGACGGAAAACTCATGCCGAACTTCGTCGCCATAAACAACATCGACACCGGCGACGACGCGGACGCGGTCCGCGGCCATGAACGGGTTCTCCGCGCCCGGCTCGAGGACGCCCTCTTCTTCTTCCGGGAAGACGGCAAAACACCCCTTTCCGATCTCGCGGGCCGCCTGGACGGCGTGATCTTCCAGGCCGGGCTCGGCACCATGCGGGAAAAGAGCGAACGCATGGAAAAGCTCGCAGCCTGGCTCTGCGAACGGATTGCTCCGCAGCTCCGCGAACACGCCGTGCGCGCGGCCGGGCTGGCCAAGGCCGACCTGCTCACCGAGATGGTGGGCGAGTTCCCCAGCCTGCAGGGGATCATGGGCCGCGAGTACGCAAGGCTCGCAGGCGAGGCGGCCGAGGTCTGCGAGGCCATCGGCGAGCACTACATGCCGGTGCGGGCCGGGGCCGGGCTGCCCGGTTCCGCGGCCGGGGCCATAGTCGGCATCGCCGACCGGATAGACACCATTGCCGCCTGTTTCGGCACCGGCAAGCAGCCGAGCGGCAACGCCGATCCCTTTGGCCTGAGAAGGCTGGCCCTGGGCATGATCCACATCATCGCCGGACACGGTTTTGCGATCCCGCTCGCGGAACTCCTTGCCGAGGCAGCAAGACTGCTCGGGGACATGCTGACCGAGCCGCAGGATGAAACGGTCCGGGCCGCTCTCGACTTCATCCGCGGCCGCTACGTGAACGACCGGGCCGCGGCCTTTTCCGTCAACGCGGTGGAGGCGGTCACCTCGGTATCTTTCGACTCCATTCCGGACTGCGACCGCAGGCTCGAGGCCCTTGCCGCGGCCAGCCGGGACGAATCCTTCGCCATTCTCGCCGGCTCCTTCAAGCGGGTGAGGAACATCCTCAAAGGCCAGGATGCGGAGCCGGAAAGATTCGACCCCGCCCTGCTCACCGAGGAGGCGGAGCGCAACCTGCACGAGGCCCTGTCCGCCACCGAGGAAAAGACCGCTCCCCTGCTGGAAAATGGCGATTACCAGGCGGCCATGCGTTCCTTTCTCGGCCTCAAGGATCCCATCGACGCCTTTTTCGACCAGGTCATGGTCATGGCCGAGGACGAAAAGCTGCGCGCAAACCGCATCAGCCTGATGGGCCGGGTGGCGCGGCTGTTCCTGAGGGTGGGCGATTTCTCCAGGATGGGCTGAGGGCCCCGCCGTCCTCTCCCCTGACCACGAACCCAGGTCACGCCAGAGGACGATGGTCAGGGATTTAGGGTTTTAGGGAATGAACCATGCAAAAGAACGCGGCCGAAGGCCGCATCCGCCGGCCGTCTCCTGTCTCCTGTCCCCCGTCCCCTGGTAACGGAGCCGTCACGGATTCGGGACAAAGGATACATTTCGCCATCGACCGGGGCGGCACCTTCACTGACATTTACGCCTGGACCGGCGACGGCCGGGTCTTCACCGAAAAACTCCTGTCCGTGGACCCCGCCCACTACCCGGACGCGCCGGCCGAGGGCATAAGAAGGGTGGTGGCCCGTGTACTCGGCCGTGACCTCGAACCCGGCGAGATCCCGCCGGGGATTATCGGCCAGGTGCGCATGGGCACCACCGTGGCCACCAACGCCCTGCTGGAACGAAAGGGGGCCCGCTGCGCCCTGGTCATCACCCGCGGATTCGGCGACCTGCTCGAGATCGGTTACCAGAACCGGCCGGAACTCTTCGCGCTCGAGATCAAAAAGCCCTCCCTGCTCTACGAGGAGGTGATCGAAATCGACGAGCGGGTGCGGCCCGCGGCCAGGGGGGAAAAACCGGACCACGCCGGCATCGACGGCACGCCGCTGGTCATAGAGAAGACCCCGGACCCGGAGGAGGTCGAAAGGCGGATGCGCGCGGTCGCGGCCAGGGGGATAGACAGCGTGGCCGTGGTCTTCATGCACGCCCACCTCTTTCCCGAGCACGAGCGCATGGTGGGCCGGATGGCGCGGAAGGCGGGGATCTCACAGGTGTCGCTGTCATCCGAGGTCAACCGCCAGGCCCGCATCGTCCGCCGCGGCGACACCGCCATGGTGGACGCCTACCTCTCCCCCCTGATCCGCGAATACCTGGACGGATTCCTCTCCCGCTTCCGCGAGGGAGTTCCGGCGGAAAAGATCTTTTTCATGCGCTCGGACGGCGGGCTGGCCGCGGCCGGCCGCTTCCGGGGCTCATCCGCCATCCTCTCCGGCCCGGCCGGCGGGGTGACCGGCTGCGCGGAGAGCGGATACCGCAGGTTCGGCCGGCCGGTGATCGGCTTTGACATGGGCGGCACCTCCACCGACGTCTGCCGTTACGGCGGGGAGTACGAACTAACCGACGAGTCCGAGACCGCAGGCGTCAGGATCCAGTCCCCGCAGCTCATGATAAACACTGTGGCCGCAGGCGGCGGCTCCCGCCTCTTCTACCGCCACGGCATGTTCGAGGTGGGGCCGGAATCGGCCGGCGCGGACCCGGGACCGGTTTGCTACAAGAAAGGCGGCCCGCTCGCCGTCACCGACGCCAACCTGGTGCTCGGCCGCCTGCAGCCGGAACTGTTCCCCGCCATCTTCGGAAAAAACGCCGACCAGCCCCTGGACATCGCCGCAAGCAGGAAGGCCTTTGCCGAACTGGCCGAGGCCATCAACCGCGACCGCAGGCGGCAGAACGAGCCCGAGATGGACATCGACGAGATAGCGGCCGGGTTTATCGAGGTGGCGAACCAGACCATGGCCAGGCCCATCCGCGAGATCACCGTGGCCCGCGGCTTCGATCTCCGCGACCACGTGCTCGTGTGCTTTGGCGGCGCAGGCGGCCAGCACGCCTGCGGCATCGCGGCCAGCCTGGGGATAGAAACCGTCCACATTCCGCGTCACAGCGGCATCCTCTCGGCCTGGGGCCTGGCCCGTGCAAGCCTTGCGGAAGAGCTGAGCGAGCCGGCCGGCGGCCGGGTGGACGATCCGGCAAACCTCGCGGACATCCACCGCCGCCTGGACGCCCTTGCGGCCAGGGCCAGGGAAAAGCTCGCGGCCCAGGGCGCAAACGCAAAAAAAATCCGCACCAGCCAGTACCTCGCCCTGCGTTATGAGGGAACCGACACCAGGATAATGGTCATGCGGCCGCAAGACGGAGACTACACGGCCGCCTTTGCCCGCGCCCACCAGCGGGAGTTCGGCTTTGTCATGGAAGACCGGGCCGTGCTCATCGAGGCGGTGCGGATAAGGGCCGAGGAGACGCCCGAGCCGGTGGAAGAGGCCGCGGAGACGGCAGAGGAGGGCAAGGCGATGAAGCCGGTGCGGACCGTATCCTGTTTCTTCTCCGGCGGCCGCAGGGACACCCCGGTATTCGACCTGTCGGAAAACTGCGGCGGCAAGATCACCGGCCCGGCGCTGCTCGTCCGCGACACCTCGACCGTGGTGGTCGAGCCCGGATGCACGGCCGAGGTTTCCCCGGCCGGGGACGTGACCATCACCCTGCCGCGGCGCGGCATGGAACCGGAGAGGAAAACCGGCGGGAAAGAAAAAACCGCCAAGGCCGATCCGGTGCGCCTCTCGGTGTTCGGCAACCTGTTCATGTCGGTGGCCGAACAGATGGGCCGCACCCTGCAGCGCACCGCCATCTCCACCAACATCAAGGAACGCTGCGACTTCTCCTGCGCC
The DNA here is from genome assembly GCA_026993265.1 of Desulfobacterales bacterium. GTDB lineage: Bacteria > Desulfobacterota > Desulfobulbia > Desulfobulbales > JAJRZW01 > JAJRZW01. The sequence goes on along the minus strand of JALWTY010000001.1, from coordinate 1,969 downwards.
GTCTTTGACGCCTCCGGCAACCTGGTGGCCAACGCCCCGCACCAGCCGGTGCACCTCGGGGCCATGGACGAGGCGGTGAAGAGCCAGATCCGGCTCCGGGCGGGAAGGTTCCGCGACGGCGAGGTCATCCTTTCGAACCACCCGGCCGCGGGCGGCAGCCACCTGCCCGACCTGACGGTCATCACCCCGGTGTTCGACCGCGGCGAACTCATCTTCTTCATGGCCAACCGCGGCCACCACGCCGACATCGGCGGCATCACGCCGGGTTCCATGCCGCCCTTTTCAAAAAAACTCGCCGACGAGGGGGTGGCGATAAAGAGTTTCACCCTGGTGAAAGACGGAGCGTTAGCGGAACAGGAACTGCGGCGGCTTCTTTCCGGGGCCAGGCGGCCGGAAGACAACGTCTCCGATCTCGCAGCCCAGGTCGCGGCCAACCGCCAGGGCGCGGAACTGGTGCTGGCAATGATAAAAAACCACTCCCGGGAGACGGTGCTCGCCTACATGGGCCACATCCAGAAGAACGCCGAACAGGCCAGCCGCGCCATGCTGATGGAGCTTGCGCGCCGCTACGGAACCAGGCTCGCGGCCGCAGACCGCATGGACGACGGCACCACGATCGCGGTCGAAATAGAGATAGACCCGGCCACTGGCGGCGCGGTGATGGATTTTTCCGGCACCGGCCCGGCAGTGGCGGGCAACTGGAACGCGCCGCGGGCCGTTACCATGTCGGCGGTGCTCTACGTGATCCGGCTGCTCATCGCCGAGGACATCCCCCTCAACCACGGCTGCCTTGCCCCGCTTTCCATAAGGATTCCGCCCGGCTCCATCCTCGACCCGCCCGAGGACGCGGCCGTGGCCGGGGGCAACGTCCTCACCTCGCAGCGGATCGTGGACGTGCTGCTCCGGGCCTTCCGGGCCGCGGCCGCAAGCCAGGGCTGCATGAACAACCTGACCATCGGCGATGACAGTTTCGGTTACTATGAAACCATCGGCGGCGGCAGCGGTGCAGGGCCGGGCTGGCCCGGCGCGGACGCGGTCCACACCCACATGACCAACACCAGGATCACCGACCCGGAGATCCTCGAAAGCCGTTACCCCGTGGTTCTGCGCCGTTTCGCGGTGCGCCGTGGCTCGGGCGGCCCGGGCCGGTTCCCCGGCGGAGACGGCATCGTCCGCGAGTTCGAGTTCAAGGCCCGGGTGGAGGTGTCGCTCCTGTCGGAACGCCGCAGCACCGCGCCCTTCGGCATGGAAGGCGGCGCAGAGGGCAAACCGGGCCGCAACATCCTCGTAAGGGACGGCGAAAAAATGGAGATGCCCGGCAAGTTCACTGCAAAAATGTCCCGGGGCGACCGGCTGATAATAAAAACCCCGGGCGGCGGGGGATGGGGTTCAGGAGAAAGATGACAGGGAAAAACCCGAGGCCTCAGTCCAGAACCGTCTCAAGACAGCGGCAGCGTTCCAGGGCGTCCACGAACATGAGGGGCAAAAGATCGGTGTCTATCCCCAAGGTGGCCGCGGCATCGGCGACCCGTTCCCAGCGGCCGGTCTCATAGGCCTTGACCAGTTCCAGGCAACGGGACAGGCGGTTTTCTTCCCGGCCGGTGAGGGCGTCGTTTATTTCCCGGCTCAGGTTCAGGCCGGAAAGGAGCTCTTCCATGGGCCGGTCGAGAAGGGCGTCGATCAGGGAAAACATGCCCACGGTGTGATAGGCGCCCGCCCGGGCCCGGCCTTCAAGGACATCCTGGCGGCGCTGGAAGACGCTCAGCTTGAGGGCCGCGTCCAAACCCGCGCCGAGGCCGAGGCCCTCGTGCGGACCCTGACGGCCCCCCCAAAGGCCTGATCCGAGGCCCCACCCAAGGCGCGGCAGAGTCCGAATCGGCGGGGCGAGGCGACTCGCCCGTGTGAGCAGGCGACTCATCATCCCCAAAAAGGCTACTTGCCCTTGAGAAAAGGCTACTTGCCCTTGAGA